>JAWLFM010000098.1:0-9618 GCA_041685565.1 Thioalkalivibrio sp. | reverse complement strand
GGAAGCCCCGATGGCATGGATCGCCACGTCGCTGCGCTCCTCGCGATGACGGCGTTGATCTGCTTTTTCGTCGCTGCGGAGCTTGCGTGATAATCAGGACTGGCGATGAACGATTGCGAAGCGATTGATCCTACCCGTGTCGCCTGAATGATTTGTTGCCTTGGTAATGACCTTCCGCGTGGTTGAGCGGCTTCCTACAGGGAGATTGGTGTGGATGAAAAGACGACATTGATTTCATCCGGTACGCCGGGCCTGGATGAGGTCCTGGGCGGTGGCTTGCGCCGGGGTTGCCTCTATTTCGTGGAAGGCGACTCCGGGACCGGCAAGACGACGCTGGGTCTCCAGTTCCTCCTGGAAGGGCTGCACCGGGGCGAGCGGGCGCTGGTGGTCTCCCTCTCGGAGACTGCCGGGGAGCTCGCCACCGCAGCAGCCTCCCACGGCTGGACACTGGATGGGATTCATGTGCGCGACCTCACCGGCAAGGTCGATGACGGCGGTGCGCCGGTCCTGTTCCACCTCTCGGAGACGACCCTGGACGAAAGGGTGGGTCACCTCCTCGAAGCCCTCGATGAGGTCCGGCCCGAACGCATGGTGCTCGACACTCTCTCGGCGCTGCGGTCCCTGAGCGACCGCTCGGGGAACCTGCGCCGTCAACTGGAGATAATCCAGCGCCGGGCGCACCAACTGGACTGCACCCTGCTGGTGGTCGATGAACTCTTTGGCGAGCAGATGCTCCATCCCCGCAGCCTCGCCTGGGGCATCCTCCGTCTCGAGCAGTGCATCGGCGACTACGGTCCCCAGCGGCGGCGCTTGTATGTGCCCAAGCTCCGCGGTCAACCCTACCTCGGCGGCTACCATGATGTGCGCATCTGCACCGGCGGCGTCGAGGTATTCCCCAGTCTGCGCTCGGTCCCCCTCCAGTCCGGGTTCAAGCACCAGGCGGTCTCGACCGGGCTCGAGCCCCTGGACGGCCTCTTGGGCGGCGGTCTCCACCGGGGCACCAGCACCGCGCTGCTCGGCCCCCCGGGTTCCGGCAAGTCGACCCTCGTCTCTCAACTGGCAATCGCCCTGGCCGGCCGTCGGGAACGAGGGGCGGTGTTCCTGTTCGACGAATCCGTCGAGATCTTCCGCCTGCGCACCAAAGGCCAGGGTTTGGACCTCGACCCTCATCTCGACACCGGCACCCTGCGCCTGACCCGCGTGGATCCGGCGCAGTGCTCTCCCGGGGAGTTCGCCCACGGCCTGCGGCGATTGGTGGACGAAGACGGCGTGCGCTTCGTCGCCCTCGACAGCCTGAACGGCTACCTGCACGCCATGCCCGACGAGCAGTTCATGCACCTGCATGTCCACGATCTCATGAGCTATCTCAGTGCGCGGGGCGTGATCACCCTGGTGACCATGACCCAGCCTGGGCCCTTCAACACCGGCGAACGATTGTCCGTGGACCTAAGCTATCTTGCCGACACCGTCCTTCTGCAGCGATATTTCGAGGCGCACGGCGCGATCCATGCTGCCATCTCGGTCATGAAGAAGCGCTATGGTGACCACGAACACACCATCCGCGAGTACCACATCGGTCCCCGAGGCCTGATGCTGGGCAAGCCGCTGACCCGTTTCCGCGGCGTACTCACCGGGGTGCCCGAGTATCTGGAAGAACAGGGCCCCTGACGTGAGCGGACGGCCGTGAACGACGACTGCACGCCTCCCGGGACGCCCGGTCAAATCCTGAGCCTCTGCCCCACCCGAGCGGACGCCCTCGCCATGCGACGTCTCCTGGGCTCTGCCGGGATGGCCTACGAGGTCTTCGAGGACCCCGCCGCGTTTTGTACGGCCCTCACGCGAGAGCCGGGCGTCCTGCTGATGAACGAGGAAGCGCTCTCGGGGACCACCGGGGCTCGGGTGCAGCAACTCCTGGCGACCCAGGAGGACTGGTCGTCCATCCCACTGATCGTATTGACCCGCGGCACCCTGGCAGACCCCGCAGGCCAGCTCCTGCACGACCTCGAGGCGCACGGAGGGGTGACCCTGGTCGAGCGCCCGGTCAGGCTGGCGGTCCTCGCAACGGTGGTGCGCATGGCCGTTGCCGACAGGCTCAAGCAGTACCGGGTGCGTGACCTACTGGCGGAGCGTGCAGAGGCCATCGGCCGGCGCGATGACTTCCTCGCCATGCTCGGGCACGAGTTACGGAATCCCCTGGGCGCAGTGAGCGTCTGCACGGAGGTCCTGATGCAGGCGCCGAACAGCCTGCAGGCCGACGAATGCACCCAGATCATCCAGACTCAGACCCAGGACATGAAGCGGCTGCTGGACGACCTTCTCGACATCTCACGCCTGACGCGGGGGCAGCTCGCTCTGCGCCGAGAGCCGGTGGAACTGGGCCGGATCCTGGGCGACGTGGTCACGCAGTTGGCTCACAAGCTCGAGGGACGCGACCAGCGTATCGCGCTGCATCAGCCGCAGGGCGAGCTCCTGTTGCAAGGCGATCCGACCCGGTTGCGGCAGATCTTCGCCAACCTCCTCAGCAACGCCTCCCGCTATTCTCCACCGGAAACCGAGGTGACCTTCTCGGTAGAGCGCGCGGCAACGAACGTCCTGGTGTGCGTTCGGGATCAGGGTCGGGGCATGACTCCCCAGACGATCGATCGGGTCTTCGAGCCCTTCTGGCAAGGCGCCGATTGTGAGAGGCACGGCGGTCTCGGCATCGGCCTGACTCTGGCACACCGCCTGGTGGAGATGCACGGAGGCCGTCTGGAGGCCCGCAGCGACGGCCCCGGACTCGGCAGTGAGCTACGGGTGTCCCTGCCCCTGGACCAACAGCCGCCGACCACGGCGCCTGCCCCTGAGAAGTCGACCGAGATACTCGGTCGCCGGGTGCTGGTGATCGACGACAATCGCGACCTCGCGTTCGGCATCCAGTTCCTGCTGGGCCGCAAGGGCTACCAGGTCGAACTGGCCGGAAGCGGGGCCGAGGGCATTGCCGCGGCCGAGCGGCAGCGCCCGGACGTCATCCTGCTCGACATCGGACTGCCGGACATCAACGGCTTTGAGGTGGCACGACGCCTGCGTGGCATGCCTGCCCTGCAAGGCGTCCGCCTGATCGGCATGAGTGGCTTCGGCAGCGACGAGCACCACCGCCGTTCCCAGGCCACAGGCATGGACCGCTTCCTGACCAAGCCGGTGACCGCGGTCGCCCTCGCCGAGGCCGTGGCTGCAGGGGCCTGAGGGTCGCGGTGTGTTGGTCGCAGGGTCGCGGGCGCACCCCGCGTATCGCCACTGGCAGGCGGGCCTGGTTACCTATGTACGGGCGGAGGTCGTTGACGGAACCCTTCAGCACCCTGCCCTTCCTGGCCCGCTCCCGTCGCTTCAGGACCAAGTCGCGAGAATCCTTGCGCTGGCCTTGACCAGGGAAGATTTCCGCTACGGCGCACGTCTCCATGTATTGACGCCTGTCGGTTATCTGACCCAAGACACCGGCCCGCCCCCTACTACACCCCGCCGAGACGATTAAACAGCACCGACGGACATCAACCCTTGGAGGAGACCTTTCATGCCATGCATCCGGACCACACCCTTGTTGCGATCCCTGTTCTTCGCGGCAGCACTGTTCCTGCTCTCCGCCGCCGCCTACGCCGAGCGCCCGGCGTTCCTGGTGGATTCCACCTGGCTGGAGGATCACATCGATGATCCGTCGCTGGTGCTGCTCGAGGTGCGCTATTACCCGAACCGCTACTTCACCGTCGGCCACATCCCCGGCGCTCGCCAGGTCCAGCGCTTCTCGGATCTCGGCGATAATGATGCCGTTCCCATCATGCGCTATCCGTCCCGGGAGGCCTTCCAGACGACCCTGCGCAGGTGGGGCGTGAACGACGACTCAATGGTCGTGATCTACGACGACTCCCGTACCGCCCTCGCCTCGCGCATCTACTTCCTGCTCGACCTCTACGGCTTCGATATGGACCGCGTGCGCGTCATGGACGGCGGTACCGGCGATTGGGAGGCCTTCAACGATCTGTCCACCGAGGCCCCCGAGGTCAGTCCGGGCAACGTCACGCTGAAGCAGGCCCGCGACGACCTCGTCATCGAGTGGACCGACATCTACCGTGATGTCTACGCGCTGCGCGACGAGAACATCCTGCTGTTGGATGCCCGCCCCGAGATCCAGTACACCGGCGAGGTGATGAATGGCGCAGTACGTGCCGGACACATCCCGGGCGCGGTTAACGTCGAAGGCCTTCAGGGCACGACCGGCCAGAAGTGGCGATCCCTGGAGCACCTGGCAGAGATGTATGCGGATATCCCGAAGGACAAGACCATCTACGCCTACTGCCACGACGGCTTCCGCAACACCCTGGCCTACATGCAGTTGAAGGTCTTGGGTTACGAGGATGTCCGTCTCTACAACGGCGGCTGGGCTCACTGGGGGAATGAACTCTCCCTGCCCGTGATCATGGGCTCCGAGCCATGGGATGCCGCGCACGCGCTTTGATTCGCACCCTTTCGCAATTGGAAGCTTCCCGAATCCAGAAGCAAGTCATAAGGCAGTTCGACGCCTTCAACGCGCACCCGCCCCGGAAACGGCGTCGGCGGGCGATGGTTGCGATCGATGGTGAAAACCGGACCATGGACACGCCGCTTCGCTTCAGGATCCGCAGGCAGAGCCTGCTTGTGCTGGTGGCATGAAGACCATTGCCCACATCTCGGATCTGCACTTCGGGCGCGAGGATCCGGTGGTGGCCGAGGGGTTGCGGGGCGACCTGCCGAGGTGAGCCTTCGGCCCGGGGCGACACCGCGCTTGACCCGCCAGGGCTTTGCCCCCTACTGGGTCATTCTTCTTCCAGCTCCTTGTGCCAGCCGCGGTCGAGCCCGAATTCAAAGCTGTGGATGCGCAGGCCCTCCGGGAAGGCCGCGCTCAGACGGCGTTCGAATTCGGCATAGATCTCCACCTTGTGCTGCTGCACATCCCAGTCACGGCTGTTGGTGTCGACGCCTTCGACCTCCAGCTCCATCTTCAATTCCAGTTCAGGCGCCATCTGTACGCGAACCTTGGTCATTCCCGGTATCTCCTGATTTGCTCTGCAAAGGCCGTGGCCTGGTTCAAAGGATCGGCACGATCAATAGTGCCACGATATTGATGACCTTGATCAGCGGGTTGATCGCGGGGCCGGAGGTGTCCTTGTAGGGGTCCCCCACCGTGTCGCCCGTCACCGCCGCCTTGTGCGCCTCGGAACCCTTGCCGCCGTGGTTGTCGTCCTCGATGTACTTCTTGGCATTATCCCAGGCACCGCCGCCGGTGGTCATGGAAATGGCCACGAACAGGCCGGTGACGATGGTGCCGATCAGCAGACCGCCGAGGGCCTCCTTGCCCAACAGCACGCCGACCAGCACAGGGACCAGCACCGGCAGCAGCGAGGGCACGATCATCTCCCGGATCGCGGCACTGGTGAGCATGTCCACCGCCCGGGTGTAGTCCGGCTTCGCGGTGCGCTCCATGATCCCGGGGATCTCGCGGAACTGGCGTCGCACCTCGTTGACGATGCCGGAGGCCGCCCGACCGACCGATTCCATGGTCATCGCCGCGAACAGGTAGGGCACCAGACCGCCGATGAACAAACCGACGATCACCCGGGGGTCGCTGAGTGCGAAGGTGGTGGTCAGCCCGGAGTGGCTGGCGAGTTCATGGGTGTAGTCCGCGAACAGCACCAGGGCGGCGAGGCCCGCTGACCCGATCGCATACCCCTTGGTGACCGCCTTGGTGGTGTTGCCGACCGCGTCGAGTGCATCGGTGGATTCGCGCACGTTCGCGGGCAGGTCGCCCATCTCCGCGATCCCGCCGGCGTTGTCGGTGATCGGGCCGTAGGCGTCCATCGCGACGATGATACCGGTCATGGACAGCATGCCCGTGGCCGCGACCGCGATGCCATAGAGCCCGCCGAGCGCGTAGGAGACCAGGATCGCGGCGCAGACCGCGAGCACCGGGGCGGCGGTCGACTTCATGGAGATCGCCAGGCCGGCGATGATGTTGGTCGCGTGGCCGGTGGTGGAGGCCGCCGCGAGGTGACGCACCGGCCGGAACTCGGTGGAGGTGTAGTAGTCGGTCACGACCATGATGATCCCGGTCAGGGCCAGGCCCACGAGGGTCGCGCCATACAGGCGCAACACCGCGCCGCTTTCCACGCCCATGCTGGCGGCCAGCGCGTTGTCGGGGATCATCAGCATGGTGATCGGCAGGAACACCACCGCGGCCAGGCCGCCGGAGACGGCCAGACCCTTGTACAGGGCCTTCATGATCTCGCCGCCGCTGCGCGCCTTCACGAAGAAGGTGCCGGCGATGGAGGCGAGGATCGCCGCCCCGCCCAGCACCAGCGGGTAGACGGCAGCGGTGATCCCCAACTGGCTCATCAGCAGGCTGCCCAGGATCATGGTCGCGATGATGGTCACCGCGTAGGTCTCGAACAGGTCCGCGGCCATGCCGGCGCAGTCACCGACATTGTCACCGACGTTGTCCGCGATCACGGCCGGGTTGCGCGGATCATCCTCGGGGATGCCCGCCTCGACCTTGCCCACCAGGTCGGCGCCGACATCGGCGCCCTTGGTAAAGATGCCGCCGCCGACCCGGGCGAAGATGGAAATGAGCGAACCGCCGAGGGCCAGGCCCACCAACGGCGAGAGGCCGACGGTTTCGCCGGCCGGCGTCATCAGCCAGAGGATCGAGAAATAGCCGGCGACCCCGAGCAGGCCAAGGCCGACCACCAGCAAGCCAGTGACTGCGCCGCCGCGAAAGGCGACATCCATCGCCGCTTCGAGCCCGTTCATCGCGGCGGCGGCGGTGCGTACGTTCGCGCGCACGGCCACATGCATGCCGATGAAGCCGGCGGCCCCGGAGAGCACCGCACCGATCAGGAAACCGAAGGCCGAGGCCGCGCTGATGGCCACCCACAGCACGATGAAGAGCACGACGCCCACCAGGGCGATGGTGGTGTACTGGCGCTTCATGTAGGCCGAGGCCCCTTCCTGGATCGCCAGGGCGATGCGGCGCATTTCATCGTTGCCATCGCTCTTGGCCAGAACCCAGCGTATCGAAATCACGCCGTAGATCAGTGCCCCCGCGCCGCAGAGCAACGCGAAGATAAGTCCCATTACTGACATCGTCATGAATCTGACTCCCTCGATCCTTGGTGGTCGTATCGGCAAGCCAGGACGAGCCGCAGCAGAAGTCAGGGACCGCGTAACGTACCCCTGTACCCGCAGAACTACGCGGGTGCCTCCTTCGGTCTCCTCCAGGACTTCCCCTGGTTATTGTTGTTGCAGCCCCACGCGCTGACCCGGCAAGAGGGCAGGCGGTGCGGTAACCGCGGCCATTCGCCGTCCGGCCCATCGCTACGTGGTGCTGCATCGAAGCAACCGGCCTACATCCCCCCGAATGTGCGGTCGCCATCCCCTCATACCGGCAGAAACCCTGTACGAAGGTAGGGAAAAATACCCCTGTGTGCGAAGGGCAGTCAAGCGATGCGATGATTAAATGCGATTTGGGCTGACGTGCCGGTTGCTGGACACCCCGCCGATCGGTGTACGAATGCATGCCCGGGACCAGAGGGCGGATGATGAGCAGCGTAGGCGCGGTGATTCTGGATCTGGACGGTACACTCCTGCACAGCAACGACGCCCACGCGCAGGCCTTCGTGGAGGCGGCCTTGAGGAAGACGGGCGTTCCCGCTGAGCAGGTGATGATGCTCGGCGACACCCCCTACGACGTGGAGGCCGCGGCGCGGGCGGGCATCCGGTTGATCGCGCTGCGCACCGGCGGGTGGAGCGATTCGGACCTCCATGGGGCCGTTGCGATTTACGACGATCCCCGGGACCTGCTCGAGCACTACGAGGCCTCGCCCCTGGGCTAGTATCCTCTCACACGCCTAATGGCGCCTGCGCGGGAAGGGGCGAGGAGCGCTCAGCGCCCGTGGTACCTTGGAGCAAACCAGGAGGAAACGCCGATGTTCGAAAAAATCATGATTCCAGTCGATCTCAATCATATTGACGGTATGCAGAAGAGTCTCGAAGCGGCCGCGTGGCTGGCTCGGCAGTATGACGCCACCGTTTACTACGTCACCGTTGCCGGACGCGTGCCCAATCGTGCGGCCCGAACGCCTGAGGAGCTCGCCCGTCACCTCGCAGACTTCGCCCGCCAGCAGGGCGAAGAATATGGCATCAAGACCGATTCCCGGACGATGGACAGCACCGACGTGACCATCGAACTGGATGACAAGCTGGTCCAGGCCCAGAAGGAGATCGGCGCCGACCTGGTGGTGATGGCCTCCCACATCCCCGGCGTCGCCGACAGGCTGCACCTGATCAGTTCCAACGCGGGGGAACTTGCCCAGCGGCTGCCGGTGTCGGTCTTTATCCTGCGCTGAGCCAGGCGCAGACCTCGCATCGCCGCTTTCTTATGGGCGATTGGCTGGATCAGGTGCCGCAGAAGGTCTGGTAGATGCGCTGGTCGGGCGGCGGGGGCTGACGATAGTCGGAATCGTCGAGACGTGTGTCGTAGGGGTTCTCCAGGGCCTCGAGGAGGCGCTGAGCGGGGTCGAGGTCGCCGAATCCGACGGCGGCGGCGATGGCCTCTTCCACACGATGATTTCGCGGTATCACCGCCGGACTTGCGGCGCGCATCCGGGGCACGGCCGCGTCGATGCCATCGGCCTGCCGGTTCAGGCGTTCCTTCCAGCGCAGATGCCAGGCTGCGAACCGCAGATCTTGAAAGGCCGGGTTCACGGTCGCGGGCGCATCTACGGCGGTGCGGCTTGCGAGATCACGGAAGGTGTTGGTGTAGTCCGCCCCTATGTCATGCATCCACTCCAGCAGGGAATCGATCAGGCCGGCATCCCCTGGCTCCTCGTCGGCGAGCCCAAGTTTCGCGCCCATGGCGGTGCGCCAATACCGGCTGAACAAGGCCGGAAACCGATGGATCGCCTCCTCGGCCATGGTCAGCGCCACCGCGGGTTCCGGATCGAGCAGCGGTAGCAGAGTCTCGGCGAACCTCGCGAGATTCCATTGCGCCATCCCGGCCTGGTTGGCAAAGGCGTAGCGCCCCCGTCGGTCAATGGAACTGAATACGGTGGCTGGATCGTACCCGTCCATGAAGGCACAGGGGCCGTAATCGATGGTCTCTCCCGAGAGCGCCATGTTGTCCGTATTCATCACGCCATGCACGAACCCGATCCGCATCCACTGGGCAATCAGGGCTGCCTGACGATCCATCACCGCGTTGAGCAGATCGCCATATCGGGTCGGGCCTTCGGCCAGATCGGGATAGTGACGCTGCAAGGTGTAATCGGCGAGCGCTCGGATGTGCCTGCTCGGGTCCGGCGGACGGTCTGGCTGGCCCCCTCCGGCCACCTGAGAACTGGAATGCCCCAGCGCATCGGGATCCCTGTCCAGTACGGCCGCATACTCGAAGGTTCCTACGCGGATGTGGCTGTCGGCGACGCGCGTCAGAACCGCCCCGGGAATGGCCTCCCCCCGAAACACGCGTTCGCCGGTCGCGACGACGGCAAGGCTGCGGGTGGTCGGGACCCCGAGCCCCTGCATCGCCTCGCTGATCAAGTATTCGCGCAGCATCGGTCC
>JAWLFM010000097.1:0-9621 GCA_041685565.1 Thioalkalivibrio sp. | reverse complement strand
ATGATCCCGCAGGCGCACCAGCAGCTCGTACCAGCTCTGTTCGGACTCGCGCATCCCGTCGTCGAGGGCGACGAACTCCTTGGTGCCATCCGGCAGGACGCCGATGATGACCAGCACGCAGGCACGCTCGTCGTCGTCACCGCGCAGGTTAAAGATATGTTGCACAAACGGATCAAAGCAGTGGTTTTTTCCGCGGTAGTGGCCGTATCGATGTCGGCGATGCCCGCCGGCGCGGGCATTCTCACGTTTTTTGGTGAAGACCTTAACAACAGCGCCACCACACCCTTGGCGTCCTTCCCCAATTCAACAAGCGCACAGGCCGACTTCCTGAGCAACCTCACGGGTGTGGGGACGGAAGATTTCGAGAGCTTCACGGGTGGCACCGGCGAGCCGCTCAACTTGATATTCCCGGGGGCTGGCACAGCGACTCTTTCCGGTGGCAATGGCGAGATTGAGAGCGTCACTCCCGGATCCACCAACGGGTTCGGCCGTTATGCGACCTCCGGTAGTCAGTTCTGGGACGTGTCGGCTGGGGGCTCCAACAACTTTGTGGTCGACTTCGGCGACCCGGTCGCAGCCTTCGGCTTTTTCGGCATCGACATCGGTGATTTCGGTGGTCAACTGCAGCTTCAGTTGAACGATGCGGCCAACACGCTAGTCACGGTGCCGCACACGATTGGTTCGTCCGGCAGCACCGACGGGTCTGTGTTGTTCTCCGGCTTGATCGGAACCACCCCGGCCGACACCTTCACCCAGGTTCAGTTTCTTATGTCGACCGGGCAAGGGGATGTATTCGCGTTCGATGACTTCACGGTCGGTTCGCTGGAACAAGTCACCCCGGGCCCGAGTCCTGTGCCCGAGCCGGGCACGCTCGCACTGTTCGCTATAGGCCTGCTTGGGGCCGGGCTGGCACTTCGTCGCCGTCTCACCTGAGAGAGGCGCGTGCGGCCCAACGAGCCAAGACCCCGTCGGACTTGTCCGTCGGGGTTTTTTCGTCAGGGCGCCAAGAGAGACCGGTCCTTTCCCTCCTGTTTACATAGTCGAGTAGGATGCGTTGAACCATGCGAAACGTCAGAGGGTGCCCGTTCCCCGGAATCGATGCGGCTCGCTACATTCAGTAGCATCCTACCTTTTTGTACTACGGTCTTTGTAACGCCATCCTGAAGTGGTCCAATGACAGCGGACACCCCAGTTAAGCCACACTAGATGGGTAACTGGAGGTGAATGTGAGTAAGCAGAGACGAGCGCGATACAGCTGGGAGTTCAAGGCCAACGCGATTGCGATGGTGGAAAGCCAGGGTTATGGCTGCACGGAGGCGGCTCGGCGTCTCGGGATCAACCGGAGCATGCTGTCCCGGTGGCAGCGCGAGGCGCGGCGCCAGGCGGCGGGCGAGGCCGTTACTGAGCCGGCCTCGAACGGCCAGGAGCCGGAGCTGCGGCGGCTGCGCGAGGAGAATCGGCGGCTGCGGGAAGAGCGGGCCATCTTAAAAAAGGCGGCGGCCTTCTTCGCCAACGAGTCGGACTGAGATATCGGTTCATTGAGGCGGAGAAGGCGAACCATGCGGTGACCCTGCTGTGCCGGACCCTGCGGGTCTCCCGGAGTGGATTCTACCAATGGCGCCAGCGCGAGGATGCGGCTGATCCGATCCATGCCGAGCTGCTGTGGCATGTGCGTTCGGTGGACCAGCACTTACGCCACCGAGCGGGGAGCCGTCGGATGGCATATGAGCTGCGCCAACGGGACTTTGCCGTGGGACGGCACCGGGCTCGGAGCCTGATGCGGGAAGCCGGTCTCGAGTGTCAGCAGCGCCGGCGGCGGTGGGTCTCGACGACGGACAGTCAGCACCGTCTGCCGGTGGCCCCGAACGTCCTGCGGCGCCAGTTCCGGGCTGAAGGGCCCAACGAGATCTGGGTGGCCGATATCACGGCGCTGTGGACCTTCGAGGGCTGGGTCTATCTGGCGGCGATCCTGGACCTGTATGACCACCAGGTCATTGGTTATGCCCTGGCCGACAGCATGCCGGTGGAGCTGACCCTGGAGGCGCTGGAGATGGCGGTCCGGCACCGCCGACCGGCGCCCGGGCTCATCCATCACTCGGATCAAGGCAGCCAGTATGCGGCCACGGCCTACCAGCGGCGCATAGGTGCGCTGGGCTTCATGCCTTCCATGAGCCGCAAGGGCAACTGCTGGGACAACGCGGTGATGGAGCGCTTCTTCGGCGCACTGAAAAGCGAGTGGACCGACGCCCGGACCTACCGCACCCGCGAGGCCGCCCGACTGGATGTCGTGGAATACATCGAAATGCAGTACAACAGCGTCCGACCCCACACGGCCCTGGGCCAACTCAGCCCGCGGGAATGGGCGAAGGCTGTTGCTTAGGAGGGGTGTCCGTTCTCACTTGACCAGAACATCCTGGCTTTTCTCTGTGCTCTCTGTGTCCTCCGTCGTGAGAAACCAGACGACACGAGCGGTCAGGTCTTCTCCGAGGCGGTGGCTTCCGCGTCGGCGAGTTGGACTGTCCATTCCCAAGTTGCGCCCTCGTTTAGCCAGGAAGCCGGGGCATCGGCCTGATAGTCAGCCGGCCCCAGTGTAGATAGGCGCGCCGGGCGGGCGGCTTCGGTGTGGGTAGCCAGCCGGCTGGTTCCGCTTGGGTTCAGCCAGCGCGCAGGCGCGTTTTCGGTCGGCAGCTGCAAGCGGAGCTGGCAGTGCACGGCGGCTTCCCGATCGTCGAGGGTCAGTTGGACCGCCCATGGATGGCCGGCCAGGTTCCCAGGCCGCACGCCTTGTTGGCGGCCCAGCCACCCGCCAAGTAGACGCCAGTCCAGGGTGGCTCGCAGACGATCCCCAAGTGTGCGTTCCTGGGCGCGGGTCAGCCGAACCGGGCTTCCAGACCCCGTCAGCACAACACCCGAATCGACGGCCTCCACCGTGACGGCATCAAGCCGCGTCATGCCGAACAACGCACCCGCTGACTCCACGATGGGTGTACCGCCCGCACGCTCCGGATGTTTCTTGAGGGATTCCGCACTGATCCGAAGGGGTGGGGCCACGACCGCGCGGCCGTCCAACTCCACATGGAACGGGCACATGGCAGCCTGGCGCAGATCCACTATCGAACGGCCGAAGCCCTGGATCGCCTGGCCGCGCGTCGAGATCTGCGCATCCACCCGCTCGCCCCGGAACCGCAGCAGACCGGCCTCGGGATCCTCGTGGATGCCCTGCTCCGGGTTCCATGCAGGCGTCCAGTCCGGCAGCGAGGTCCCCGTGAGCCAGGGATGGCCTTTCAGGGTGGCGGACAGCAGGCCGGCGAACCAGGCGTTGTACACGCTCAGGAACATGTAGCCGTCCCATCCGGCCGCTTCGCCGCAGCCGCCCCCGGGCGTCAGCCACAGCAGGCCGTCTTCACGGCACTGGTGCTCAAGGCGCTGGCGAATGTTGCGGGCGACGCGGAGCACCTCCTGCGCCGCCTCCGGCCGCAACGCATCAGGGCGCTGCAGCAGTCCATGCAAGACCGTGAGCAAGCAGGCATCACCGAACAAGGCATGATTGCTGCGCCCGAAACCTCCGCAGTAGCCGGCATCGGTCAGCAACAGGCGCAGCCAGTCGAGGCCGCGTATCAAAGCCCGCTCCAGTTCGGGATGGGGCGCTCGGCCAAGCGCGAGATGCAGGCACAGCAGGTACTTCAGGTCATAGGCCACGGGTGTCGCGATGCCCCGCTCGGGATCGGGGCGGGCCGGGAAGTCGATGAACCCACCGTCCGCGGTGGTCCAGCGGCGAACCTGCGCCACTAGGCTCCGCTGCTGCCCGCGCAGGGAGGCCGGGCTACCGGCCTCCCGCACGCGCAGCGCCTGCGCCAGCAGGCTCCAGTTGTTCGAGGGATACCGCCGCCGCAGCGGACAATGCTCGTGGCGCCCGGCGACCACCGGATCGTCCCAGGCACCCTCCAGAGCAGCGATCAGCCCCAACCCCAGGCGGTTGAAAGGCTCGTGCCCCCGATGCTTGGGGGGAATGCTGGCCCAGTGATCGAAAACCCTTCTGGCAGCGTCCCGCTCCCCGGACTCATGCAACGCCAGCGTCAGGAACACCGGCGCGTAGTGATCCGCCGGCGTGGTCGCATTCTGGCAAGCATCCACCAGTGCCCCGCCCTCATCCACATTCGCCGCCAGCCCAGTGCGCACACCCGCGACGAGCGCCGCCAGACGCGCCTGTTCCTCCGCCAGTTCGCCGCCCAGCTCCTTCACGATAGATCCCCTTGTTGCGGCCATTGCCTGGTGCAGGGCGATTCACAGGAAGACACGAAGATCAGAAGAATGATTGGGTTGAAGGACAAGAGCCAGTCCCAGCGTCGAAGCCCAGCCCCAATGCCGGAGCCGTCCCGAGCTCCACACCAAAAACCTTCCAATCTTCCCATCTTCCTGTAGACCGCCCTCCCGCAAGCGGTTACCGGCCCGGCGGACTATGGGCCGTCTGCAGCGCCTCCACGAGGACCGGGATGCGTGCCTCCCAGCGGTTGTCGCGGGCGTAGGCCTGGATGGCTTCGTTGTCCCACTCGGTGCTGAGTGCGTCCTTGATCGCCGCGCGCAGGGCATCACCATCGCCCAGTTCGACCAGGCGGCCGAGCCAGTCGGAATGGATAACCTCGGGGTTGCCGCCGACTCGGGTGGTGACGGTCGGCAGGCCGCAGGCGGCGGCTTCCAGGAAGACGTTGGCCCAGCCCTCGAAACGGGTCGCCAGCACGAATATATCGGCCGCAGAGTAGTAGAACCGCAGGCGATCCGGGGGCACGGCGCCGGTGAAGTGCACGTGGTCCTGCACGCCCTGTTCCTGTGCCAACCCTTCCAGCCAGGCCTGGCCGTTTCCATCCGGCCCCCCCCCTCCCACGCAGAGGTAGTGGATGTTCGGCGTGTGCTCCAGGAGCGCCGGCAACTGCTCGATCACGCGGTGAAAGCCCTTGCGCTCGTTCAGCCCGCCGACCGTGATGAGGATTTGTGCATTCTGGGGCAGGCCCAGTTCGCGGCGGCAGGCCGTGCGGTCCTCCGGGTAGAAGTAGTCCAGGTTGATGCCGTTCGGCATGACCTGCACCTGATCTTCCTGGATACCCATGCCCAGTGCGATGCGGCGCAGATCGCCGGATACGGAGAACACCCGCGCGGCGGCATGCATGGCGCGTGCGGACATCCAGCGGGACAGCCTTGTGCGGGATATGCGCAGGATGGTCCCACGCAGGGTGATCGTGTGGGTCAGGCCCAGCCAGCGCCCCAGCAGCCAGGCGGCCACGCCATCCGGGTAGATGAAGTGGGCATCGATGCCGGTGACGGCGTTGTCCCGCTTGAGCCGTCGCACCAGTGACAGGATGCTGAGCGCAAGCAGCGGGCCGTCGGTCCACTTCAGGATACCGGGGACGCACAGGAACCGGGGATGATAGACCTCGATCCCGTCCTGCACCTCGTGGTACGGCACGGGGGGGCGGTAGTGCGGGTTCCAGAAACGGCGGATCAGCCCCTGACCCGGGAACCAGGCGACCGGAGCGACCACCACCACTGGAACATGTTCAGCGACGCGCGACATCCGCTCGCGCACGAAAAGGCCGAACATGGGTTGCTTCCCATTCGGGTAGACGTGACTAAGGACCAGGATCTTCATGCCTCCGGCGCGCTCCTGGAGGCGGGACCGGATTCAATCAGCTCGAGTACGCGGCGCGCATTGCCTTGCCAGGTATAGCCCTGCGCCTCAGCACGGACCGATGCCTGACGGCCGAGCGCAAGACGCATTTCCGAATCCTGCAGGAGTTCATCGAGCCGGACCTTGAGCGCCTTCCAGTCGCGTGGCGGAAACAGCAACGCGCTCTGTCCCTCGCTTACCACCTCCCGAATATTGAGCTTGTCTGGAGCGACTACGGCTCGTCCTATTGCCAAGTATTCGAAGAGCTTGATCGGAGAAGCGTAATCCGTCACGTCCGGTTGGACCGCAATATCAAGGGCTGCTATGTGCTCGGGAATCGCCCGGCGTTCGACGGGCCCCGTGAAAATCACGAACGACGCCAAGCCGCGTTTGTCCACCATGCGCTGTAACGCGGGGACAGCGGGACCATCACCGACGATGAGCAGTCGAATATCGTTCTTCCGGGGCTCAAGAGCGTCGAACGCCTCGATCAGCCCATCGACGCCATGCCAGGGGCGTATCCACCCTACAAACCCGATGACGCGGCAGCGCTCAATCCCAAAGCGCTCCCGCACCAACTTGCCGTCTATGTTCGGGTTGAACTCGTTTCCATTGACGCCGTTCGGGATCACCATCAGCCGCTGTTCCGGAATACCACGAGCCGTGAAAATTTCCGCCATAGCCCGGGTTACCACGATCGTCCGATGGGCCCTCCGGCAAAGCGAATCTTCGATACGTTGGGCCAGGCGACGAAACACCAGGCCTCCATGCGTTTGCAGTTCGATGCTTAATGGCGCATTGACCTCCAGAACCAGTGGGCGACCAGTGATTCTGGAGACCCATAGACCAGCCAGATTGTAGAGGCTGTAACGTTCATAGATGAACGTCGGCCGATGCCGGAGGACGGCATAAAAGAGGATCGCGGTCGCCGGGATATTGTAAGCCAGCGCCAAAGCCTCGTAGAGCCAGAACGGTATGGGCACACCCTTTAGGGTGGGGCGGGCATCACTGTCCACCTGGCCGCCCCCACTTTGCTTGGGCGACGGCGTGGACTCGGCAGCAGTCGCCGAGGTTGGACGGCGGTTCAGAGGTGCAACAACGAACACCGAATGGCCTAGCTCCCTGAATGCATCCACCAAAGCCTTTATGTGGATTCCCTGAGCATCTTCACCGCGTGTACGGTGGTGATAAACGATCTTCACGTATCCACCCGCGTCCGCAGAAAAGATTCGAACATCAAAAGTGACCAAAGGGGGCGACTATGATCCCAACGTCCCGATTGGTGTTGATCGACAAGCTGCTGCAGTCGGGCTTGATCAAACCACCCCGTAGCGGCGAGACGACCTCCGAGAACAGCCTGACGCAGCGGCTGTCTGAGGGGCCCTCGAAACCAGTCGGCTATGGGCATCACGAACCCCTGCTTCCGCCGATACAGGACCTCCCTAGGAAGATCGCGTTCGAACGCTCGTTTCAGGAGATATTTTCCTTCGTTTCCCCGAACACGAAACATCTGGGGCATGGTTGCAGCCCACTCCACGAATTTGTGATCCAGCATCGGCACCCGAACTTCAAGACTGTGTGCCATTGATGCACGATCGACCTTGGTGAGGATATCGCCGGGAAGCCAGGTTTTCATGTCCAGGTACTGCGCATAACCCAAAGGATCATCCTTCGGTGCATTACCGGCATGAGCGCGCAGGACCTCAACAGCGGAATACCCCGATAGTAACCGCTTGAATTCTTTCGAAAAGAGGAGTGACCGGCTGGCATCGTCGATGACGGCGACACTCCGCATATAGCCCTCGGTAGCATCACAGGCCAGCGCCTGAAAAGTAGCCTTTGCTCGGAGGGGTTGGGGCGCCCAGTCAGCTTTGGGGTAAAGCCTGGCCAAGGCGCCGAATATGGGCCGTCGAAAGGAGGACGGCAGCAGCGCCCGCATGCGTGCCTCGTGGCGATAGCCTCGGTAGCGCCGATACCCCGCCATCACTTCATCGCCTCCATCCCCTGACAGCACGACGGTCACGTTTTTGCGGGCCAGACGCGACACTTCGAAGGTAGGTAACGCAGAGCTGTCCGCAAAAGGTTCGTCGTAAAGCAATCCCAGCTGATCAACCAGCTGAAACTGTTCGGGCGCGACGGTCTCGGAGATATGGTTAGCTCCAAAGTTCTCGGCGACACGGCGAGCTAAAGCAGACTCGTCATATCGAGGGTCATCAAACCCAATAGAACACGCATTAACTGGATCGGACGAGAGACTGCTCATGGTTGCAACCACCGCCCCGGAATCGACTCCGCCCGAGAGAAAGGCTCCCAAAGGCACCTCGGATACCAGGCGTATGCGTACCGCCTCAGCCAAACGGTCGCGCAATTCCTGCTGGGAGGCATCTTCTCCCGGGACCGCTCCTTCCAGGGCAAAATGCACATCCCAGTAGGCCCGAGGGCGGGCGTCGGGCTGCCCCGGCTTCAGTGTGAGCGTGTGCCCGGGCGGCAGCTTGTGAACATGACGAAAGATGCTGCGCGGGTCGGGCACATAACCAAAGGCGAAATACTCCTCGACCGCCGCCGGGTCCAGGTCGCGGGGCAGTTCCGGGCAGACGAGCAGCGACTTGATCTCGGAGGCGAACAGCCAGCGGCCGTCCGGCAGCCGTGCGTAATGCAGCGGCTTGATGCCGAGGCGGTCGCGGGCAAGGAAAAGGGTCTGGCGCCGACGGTCCCATACCGCAAAAGCGAACATGCCGCGGAAACGCTCGACGCAGGATTCGCCCCATTCCTCCCAGGCATGCACGATCACCTCGGTATCGCAGTGGGTGCGGAAGCGATGGCCGCGCGCCCGAAGCTCCTGCGCCAATTCGGGAAAGTTGTAGATCTCGCCGTTGTAGACCGTCAGAACGCTGTTGTCCTCGTTGCCGAGGGGCTGCTGGCCGCCCGCCAGGTCGATGATCGACAACCGTCGATGGCCCAGGGCCACGCCGGGCTCGAGGTGGGTTCCGCCCTCGTCCGGGCCGCGGTGGAACTGCACGGTGTTCATGCGTTCCAGCAACGCCCGGTCGGGGGTAGCGGCAGTATCAGCCGCGAGGATGCCGACAAGTCCGCACATGGCTAGCTCCCGGTCGCGGGGTCAGGTTCGTGCGCTCGCGCCGGCAGCAGCTCGCGGTAGAGTGCGGCATAGGCGTCCACCATGCGCTGCAGCCCGAAGGTCTCGACAGCACGTTCACGCGCCGCCCGGCCCTCGTGGGTCACACGCTCGTGGTCCTGGGCGTAGGCCATGAGCATCCGGCTCAGGGCCTCGGGGTCGCCCGGTTCGAGCAACGCGCCGTTGATGCCGACTTCCACCAGCTCGGGAAGTCCCCCGACCCTGGAAGCCACGACCGGGAGACCCGACGCCATGGCCTCGAGCACCGTGACCGGGATGCCTTCGGCGAGGGATGGCAGCACAAAGAGATCGAAGCGGCGCAACTGCTCCGGCATGTCGTCGCGATTGCCGGGCATCCAGGTCTGCCCCTCGATCCCCAGCCGTGCTACCTGTTCCTGCAAACGCCCGGCCTCCGGTCCGTCGCCGAGCAACACCAGGCGCAACCCCGCACTGCGTTCTGGCAGCTGCCGGCACAGGTCCGCAAAGGCCGCCACCAGAGTGGCCTGGTCCTTCACGGCCGTCATCCGTCCCACGGTTCCGATTACGAAGTCTCCGCGCTCCGGCGGGTGCCCAGACGCCCCGGGATGAAAACGTTCGGTATCCACACCGTTCACGATGTGCCGCACGCGAACCCGCGGGATACCCGCGACGTCGGTCAGATAGCGTGCCAGATGGGCCGATACCGTCACATGCCGATGCACCCAGGGACTCAGCCAGCGACGCAGGCGCCGGTATTTCGGGTTGGTTCCGTCCAGGTCCGCCATATCCCAGCCGTGCTCGGCGTGAACCCGAGCCGGCACCCCGCTCAGGGCCGCGACGGGCTGAC
>JAWLFM010000096.1:0-9691 GCA_041685565.1 Thioalkalivibrio sp. | reverse complement strand
ATCAACGATGCGCCCGCCCTCGCACAGGCGGAGATCGGGATCGCGATCGGGTCGGGCACCGACGTGGCCATGGAATCCGCCGAGGTCGTATTGATGTCCGACAATCTCACCGGGATCAGTCAGGCGATCGCCCTGTCCAGGGCCACGCTGCGCAATATCAAACAGAACCTGTTCTGGGCCTTCGTCTACAACGCGACGCTGCTGCCGGTGGCGGCCGGTGTGCTCTATCCCTTCCTTGGCATCCTGCTCTCGCCCATGTTCGCGGCACTGGCCATGGCCTTCTCCAGTGTCAGCGTAGTCACCAATGCCCTGCGACTGAAGCGCTTCCAGTCCCCTGCCTGACCGTACCGCCGCCGGAACGCGCCGCTTGTCTGCTGCCCGGCCCGATGTCCAACCGGGCTGCGAGAGCGTGTCCGCCGAACCTGATCCCGCACGGCAACTGCGGCCAAAAGTGCGTTACCGCATTATGATGGACTAAAATGCCGGGATCGGAACGGGGCCGACCCGAGGATAGGCCCTCGGTTTCCCGGATCCGACCGTTCCTACCGCCTACCTTCATCCCAGGAGAATCCTTATGGCCGACAAACTGCTCATCGTGATGGTCAACACCGATCCCCACAATCCCTCTGAACTGGGGGCTCCCTTCTTTCAGGCGACCGTCGCCGCGGCCATGGAATACGACGTGGAAGTGGTCCTGACGGGCCGCGCCGGCGAACTGGCAAAGAAGGGCGTCGCCGAGAACCTGTTCGTGCAGGAAGGCAGCTCAAAGTCGGTGTACGAGTTCATCAAGGACGCGCACGAGGCAGGCGTCTCCTTCAAGGTCTGCACCCCGACGCTCGACCTCTGGGGCGACGACCTGATCCCCGAAATCGAAGAGACCGTGGGCGGCGCCTACGTGATCTCCGAGGCGATGGACGACGACACCGTCACCTTCACCTACTGAGGCCGGATTTGCCCCGGCCGGAAGCGTGCCGGGGCCTATCCTGATGCGATTGCATGTCACCTGAAGAGGCGCGGCTCGTTCTGAGCGAGGCCGACTGCCTCTATGGTCGGGAGGCCGTGGAGGGGGCGATCGACCGCTTGGCCGCCGCCACCACCAAGGCGCTGGCCGAGACCAACCCCCTCGTTCTCGGGGTGATGAACGGCGGCGTGGTGCTTCTGGGCGGATTGCTGACGCGCTGGTCCTTCCCCATGCATCTGGACTACCTCCATGCGACCCGTTATCGGGGCGCCACGACCGGTGGCGACCAGCTGCACTGGCTGGCGCATCCTCGTATGCCGATGCAGGACCGCACCGTCGTTGTGGTCGATGACATCCTCGACGGAGGCATCACCCTCGCGGCCATCTGCGATTATTGTCGGGGGCAGGGCGCCCGCGAGGTGGTCAGCATCGTGCTCGTCGACAAGGCCAATCCGGACCGGGACCCATCCATCACCGTCGACTATGCCGCGCTCGAGGCCCCCAACCGGTACTTGTTCGGATATGGCATGGATTATCATGACTACCTGCGCAATGCGCCCGGGGTTTTCGCGGTGCGCGGAAGCTGATCGCACCGGCAGACCGTCCGTCCGCGGCAGGGGTCCGATGATCCGGCCAGGCCATCCCGATCGACGCACCGTGGCGCCTGCGGTTGCCGCAACCAGGAAGGGGAACCCATGAGCAAAGGACGTCTGGCAATCATCGGTGGGACCGGGCTTACCAGGCTCAAGGACCTCGAGATTACCCACCGCGAGGTGATGCACACGCCCTACGGGGAACCGTCCGGGCCGTTGACCTTCGGTCAGTATCATGGGCACGAGTTGATCTTCCTGCCCAGACACGGGGCACAACACACCATCCCGCCGCACCAGGTCAATTACCGCGCAAATCTCTGGGCGCTGAAGGACACCGGGGTAGACACGGTCCTCGCGATCGCCGCCGTCGGTGGCATCACCGAGGCAATGGCGCCGGGCGTCATCGCCGTTCCGGACCAGATCATCGATTACACCTGGTCGCGTTTCCATACCTTCTTCGAGGGCGACGACATGGCGGGTGTCACCCACGTCGACATGACCTTTCCCTATCACGAGGATCTGCGGCAGGCACTGATCAGGGCCTCGCGGGAACTGGAACTGGGTGCGGTCGAGCGGGGCACCTACGCCGCCACCCAGGGGCCGCGCCTGGAGACCGCTGCCGAGATCGATCGCCTGGAGCGGGATGGCTGCGACCTGGTGGGGATGACGGGCATGCCCGAGACGGCGCTGGCGAGGGAACTCGAGCTGCGTTACGCCTGCTGCGCCGTGGTGGCGAACTGGGCGGCCGGCCGCTCCGACGGGATCATCACCATGGAAGAGATCGGCCGCAACCTCGAGCGGGGCATGGCCCGCGTAAAACAGATGCTACCGCTGGTGATCGGCCACTGCCGGGAGACCTGAGGCAAGGCCGTGGCGGGGCGCAAGCGTCCTGGAGCGATCGGCCAACCTTGGCGCCGGATTCCCATGGCGCGATCTGCGGCTAGTGGTGTGGAGCACTACATCATTTAACATAATATACATTATGCGCAATTGTGCCGCGCACGCCGAGGGCCTGATTCCGGCGCGTACCGCGTGCAACGGGCCGTTCAGGTCCTCATTGACTTGGCCAATGCGGTATCGATCGCACGCAGCATGGGCTCGGGATCGGTGTAGTCCACCGGGATCGGCCGTATTCCGTTGCGGTCTCGATAGACCAGCGCGGGAAAGCTTTCGACGTCCATCTCGCGAGCCTGGGCAATCTCGGCCTCCAGTTCCCGGTTGACCTCTTCGGAGCGCAGGGCCTCGCGGAAGGCCGCCACGTCCAGGCCCACTTCATCGGCCAGTTCGATCAGGGTCTGTTCGTCCGAGGGGTTGCGCGCCTGGGTGTAATAGGCGCGCTGGATCGCCGTGTTCATCGTGGTCTCGAAGGCGGCGCCCTGTCGCCTTGCCGCAATCACGGCACGGCAGGCGGCGTAGGTCGCCCGTCGGGGTTCGCAGTTCGTCCAGAATGCGAAGTTCAGCTCCGTGTTCGGGACATGCTGCAGGATCCTGCGCCACGAACCCTGCACCATCTCGCGCAGATCCTCGGCCATTGGTTCGTCGGTATCCGGGGCCAGCCCGCCCAGCAGGCGCCGGAACTCCACGGTTTCGGGCAGCCTGCGCCGAAGCTGCTCGAGCACCGGGGCCATGGCCCAGCACCAGCTGCACATCGGATCATGGATGTAATAGAGGACCGGTCTCCGGGTCTGCTCGCTCATCGGATGCAGTTCCCTTCTGCCTGGAATGTTCGATCGGTCATGTAAATAAGTCTCTTAGAGTGAATGTTTCGCGTGAAATCTATGATTATTCCGGAGACGCGGATCAATCGTCACGCGGTCATGCGGTTGGCTTGCGCTGCTCGGGACGCAGCTTCGGCGTGAAGTAGTCGTCGGCCTCGTCGAGGTCCACCGGAGCACCGTCACGTCCCACCAGGGGCTGCTCGTAGTCCTTCCAGCCGCGCAGTCCGGTCTTCAGGCTGTAGACATGCCGGTAGCCCATCTGCTGCATGTTGCGCCCGGAAAGCAGACTGCGGTATCCCGAGCGGCAGACCAGCACCACCTCGCGCTCCCGGGCCTGCACCAACGCGGGCTCGGTCTCCTCGTAATCCCATTCACAGGCCGACTCGAGGATACCCCGGGGCACGTTCAACGAGCCATCGATATGCATGGCCGCGAACTCGTAGGGTTCGCGCACATCCACGATCAGCAGATTCGGATTCGCGGCCCTCTTCTCCTCCAGATCCCAGGGCATCAGCTCCGGAACGGTGGCGCAGCAGTCGCTGACGAGATCGATGAACTTCTTCATGGCGGTTCTTCCAGGCTTCAGTACGGGCGATCCAGGGCCGTGATCGGGCAATCAGGGCTGCAGGCGGTCCAGGTGCGGAAAAAGGCCCCGGGTCACGGGTTCGAGTGCGCTGCGCAGGGCCGACCCGACGGCATCGGTATTGCCGAGGATGGGCGCCAAAAGGGGTTCTCCGATACAGCCGAACACCAGCAGGCTCTCCAGCAGGGGTCGGTCCTCCGGCGGCAGGGCCGCCATCAGTTCCCGGAACTGCCGTTGCTGCTCCGGATCCTGAATGCACTGATGCAGCCGGCCTGCGTCCTCAAGAATCAGGTCCATGCGGCGGTGCCCGGAGGCGTGAGGCCGTACCGGCTCGAAGTAACTCTCCAGGGCCTCGAACAGGTGGACCACGACCCCCTGCTCGGAAGATTTCACCAGGGCGTGCCGCACGGTATCCAGAAAGACCTGCCCAGGGGCATCGAGCACCCGATGCAGCTGCCGGGCGAAGGGATTCCTGGCGGCAGCCGCTTGACTCAGTTGCGGGTGCAACGGGGCCAGTCGGGGATGCGGGGGGGGCGTCTCCGGCAGATGATCCGGCTGTGTCTTCAGGAAACCGACCCGGTAGGCGGTGCGTCGGTGACCCTTGGTCCAGAGATCCTGGCGCACGGCATCATCGATCAGGCCCGGCTGCAGGACCAGGCGCACCGATTCCACCATGCGGGAATGGTCGGCCTCATAGGCCAGGAACTCCACCAGGAATTCCGCCAGCACGGGCCCCATGCGTCCGTTGACCACCGCCTCGCGCCGCAGCATCGCCCGGGCATGGTCGGAGGACTGCAGGATCCACCACGCGCGGCCGGCGAGTTCATCGGTCAGGCCACTGGCATGCACCACCGCCGCCAGGGCCTCGGGCTCACCCAGCTTCAGCAGCCCGGCAAGACTCTCGCTGCGCGCGTGCCCCATGCGGGTCCAGCGCTTGAGATAGGCCGGATAGCCGTGGGGTACGCCCAGCACCTGGCTGGAGATCAGTTCACGGACCTTGCGCAGATAGGCCTCATCGGAGCCGTTCGGCTTCAGGGCGACCCTGGCCTCGCCTCGCGCCGTCAAGGCATGCACCAGCATCTTGCCCTCGTCGATACGCAGGGCATGCAGGTCCTGCTTCAGGAGCACATTAAGGCGCAGGCTGTCCTCGGGCGTCAGCATGGATCAGTTCAACTGGACACGCTGGCCCCAGGGGACCGGTGCCTTGCCCTTGACCAGCCAGATCACGGGATAGTGGGGAACGACCTTGGGAAACGGTCCTTCGGCATCGGTGAAATAGACGAGCAGATCGGGTTCCCGGTCCAGCGTCCTTACCCAGTCGAAGACCGGTGCAAACTTCGTACCGCCGCCACCCTGGAAGGCGGCCGGCATCACCATCGGCTCCCAGGCCTCGAAGATCCACGGGCCTGCGGGGCTCAGGCGGTCGTCGCAGGCGTGCAGGACAACGCGCGCACGGATCTGGCCCTTGATCGCATCGATCTCCGAGACGAAGAAACCCATCTCCTGCGCGGAAATCGAGCCGCTGGTGTCCAGCACCACCACCACATCCAGCTGATGGCTGCGCAGGCTGGGAAGGATCGCGGGTTCGCCGCGCCGCGACGAAGGCCGCGTGTAACTGTAGTCGTCGCGGGCCTGCGCGGTCATGTAGTGGGCCAGCAGCATCCGCCAGGGGAGCTTCGGTTCCAGCAGGAAATCCACCAGACGGGCCATGTCACCGCTGAGTTTTCCGGCCTGCATGGCCTGCTGCGCAGCGCCGGCCAGGCGCTGCTTCCACTGCACTTCCAGGGTCTCGCGCTCCTGGGCGCTCAGCGGCGGTGGTTCATGGGCGCCTTCCCTGTCTTCATCAATGCCGTCCTGGGGATTCTCCTCAGCGTCGGTCTCCGTCTGCGGGGACTCGCCCGTCCCCTCATTGTCGTCCTGTTCCCGGTCGGGTGGCGGCGGCTGGTCGCCCTCCCCCCCCTCCTGCTCCTCCGGCTTGTCGAACAGGTTCTCCTCGTGGCTCGAGTCGTTTTCGTTATCGACCAGGAAGGGATAGATCTCCTCCGCGGTCATGCCCTCGTATTCGTGGCTGTAGAGGGCACCCGGCGGCGCGGTCAGCCCGTCGTGGATGAGGATCGGGTTGATTGCGAAGTCACAGGCCAGGTCCCAGAGATGCTTGACCCGGTGCCCGCGCCGTGCGAAGTGGGACAGTGCGCAGTGAAGCGCTTCCTGCGCCAATACGAACTGGGTTTCGGCCAGGGACAGATGCTCGATGTACTCGGTGTTGTAGTAGAGCTTGCGGGCGTCGGTCGCGGTGGTCCTGCACCAGTCCGGCCGCGCCGGGACCAGGGGCAGGCGCAGCACCAGCGCCCCAAGGAAGGGCTTGTCGATGATCAGCCGGGTGCGGGCCGCCGCCAGCTTGGTCTCCACATCGAGCTTGAGCACGTCCGCGGGCCCCGCCTGCTCAGGCGTCGTACAGCATCAGGTCGGCCACCTGCTCGGACCAGTCGGCAAACTGGGGCACGGAAAACAGTTCATCGCCAAGCGCGCGGTGCATGTCGGTGACCATCATGATGCCCATCTCGCGCTGCGGAAAGATGCCGGCGTAGTCCAGAATGTGTCCGTGCACCTCCCCTGCCCCCGCCTGCCCCTTCGCCCGGATGGCCCGTCCTACCAGTGCGGCAGCCACGGCGTACTGCAGATCGATCTCGCTGGGCGCCGGAACGCGCTCTCCACGCAGGATCGCATCGAGATCCGGCATCTGGTCCAGATGCTCGATGAAGGCGTTCAGCTCGATGCCGGCCGCCTGACCGACACAGGCCTGCAGCGTTTCCCCCAGCAGCTCCGGGTGGCCGAGGAACTTCTGCAGCGCGCGGTGCGCGAACTCCCAGGAGCGCGGCGACGGAAATGCCACCGGATTATGCGCCGGGTCGAAATCGAACAGCAGGTCGGGGCGGAAGCGGATGAAGGCGATGATCCGGTCGTCGATGCCACTGCGGTAGGCCCAGGCCGCCCAGTCGTCCACGTTGAGATCGACCTCGAAATGCGAAAAGCGGTTCGCCAGCGGTGCGGGCATCGTGTAGGTCACGCCGCGATCGCCCTGGCGATTGCCCGCCGCAAAAATGGCCCAGCCCGGCGGTACCTCGTAGGCCCCCAACCGCCGGTCGAGGATCAACTGGTAGGCGGCGGCGGAGACACTTGGAGGGGCCGACGTGATCTCGTCCAGGAACAGCACCCCGGTCGGTCCCTGCCGGTCGATGCTCGGCAGCATGGCCGGAATCGCCCACTCCACCAGATCGCCGTGCTTGAACGGGATGCCGCGCAGATCGGACGGTTCCATCTGCGACAGACGGATGTCGATCAACGGTACTCCGTTGCGCTCGGCGACTTCCGCAATCATCTGGGACTTGCCCACGCCGGGCGGCCCCCACAGCATCACGGGGGTATGGTGTCCTTGCCGGGTGCTGGCGAACTCGCGGTCGAGCACTTGCAACAAATGCGCTGGTCGCATCGCTCCTCCATTGGTTTCTCGTAAACCCAGGGCCGGAACCCTGGCGCATCCGTCGCGGGGCAGAAACACGGGGCGTTTCACCACGCCGCGCACCATGCCTGCGGTGTGCTGGAGTGCCACCGGCTGAGTTCGTGGCCCGGATCCAGCCCGGGGAGACTACGTTTTTCGGCGCGCGATTTCCACTCCGGCCCCGATTGCAGCGGTCTCCGCGCGGCGCGACTGCCGGATACCCCAGACCAAAAGGACCGGGGTCACCAGCAGGGTCAGGGGCGTGGCCACCAGCAGACCACCCGAGATCGCAGTCGCCAATTGCACCCAGTACTGCGTCGAGGGCGCCCCCATGGTGATGTCACGGCCGATGAAGTCCACGGTCACCGCGAAGACCATGGGCATGAGACCGAAGATCGTGGTCAGCGTGGTCAGCAGCACCGGCCGCAGGCGCTGGGCGCCCGTGCGCAGGGCCGCGTCCACTGCCTCGATGCCCTGCTCCCGGAGCCGGTTGAAGGTGTCGATCAGGACGATGTTGTTGTTCACCACGATCCCCGCAAGTGCGATCAGGCCCACACCGCTCATCACGATCCCGAAGGGTTCCTGGCGCAGGAGCAGACCCAGCAGCACCCCCGCCGTGGAGAACACGATGGCTGACAGGACCAGCAGGGCCTGGTAAAGACTGTTGAACTGGGTCACCAGGATCACGAACATCAGGAACACCGACAACAGGAAGGCCATGCCCAGAAAGGCCACGGCCTCGGCCTGCTCCTCCGCCTGTCCCCGGAAACGGACCTCGGCGCCTTCCGGCGTGGGATCCTCTGACAATGCGGCCTGCAGGCGCCGTACCCGATCATCCACGAGATGTCCCGAGGCGGCGTCGGCGGTGATGGTGAAGGTCCGCTGTCCGTCGATGCGCTTGATGATCCCGGTCTTGGGGGCCGGCTTGAACTCGACGAAATTCACGATCGGAATCAGGCCGAAGGCCGTGGGCACGCGAAGATCCACCAACCGCCCCAGGTTGCGTTCATCGAACGGAAACCGGACCCGGATGTCGACCTCCTCGTCGGCATCCTCCGGCCGGTAACCACCGAGGCGAATGCCCTGCGTCACCATCTGCACCGCGTTTCCAAGCAGTCCGATATCGGCTCCGTAACGGGCCGCCTCCCGGTGATCGACCTCGACCCGCAACTCGACTCCCGGCAGGGAACGGTCGTCCTCGACATCCACGAAGCCACCCAGACCTTCCATTAGCCCCCGCACATGCGCCACCGCCTCCTCCAGCACCCCGGCGTCACGTCCCGAGATCTCCAGCTGGATGGGCTTGCCCGTCTGGGGACCCCCCTCCTGTTCCCGGAACTGCAGCAGGATCCCGGGCAGGTCAGCAGTGTCCTTGCGCAGCTGTTCCAGGATCTCTGCCGCCGGCCGACGGAGTCGCCAATCCACGAGCTCCAGCTGGATGACCCCGATCACGTCCTCGGCGTAGTCCGCCAGCAGGCGGGCGCGCGGCACCCCGATGGTGCGCGCATAGACGGTCCGGATCTCCGGCACCTGCAGCAGCCGTTGCTCCACGCTGCGCACCAGTGCATCGGCCTCCCAGACCGAAAGATCCCCCCGGGCCTGGATCTGCACCTGCGCGAAGCGCGGTTCCACATGGGGAAAGAACTCCACGCCTCGGCCGAATTCGAGGTAGGCCGCATACACCGCCACCATCAGCAGGAGCGCTACCGCCAGGGTCTGGCCCGGGCGCGCCACCAGGCGACCCAGCAGGCCGATGTAGCGTGCGGTGAAGCCGTCCACTCGGGAGAAATCACCCCGCTCCGCCGCCAGGATCCGCTCCACCTGCTGCGGCCGGCTGGAGTCGCGGGCGCCGACGAGGCTCCCCAGCACCGGAATGAAGATCAGCGCCATCAGCAGCGAGGCCGTCAGCGTCACCAGCACGGTAGCCGGCAGAAAGAACATGAACTCTCCGACCATTCCCGGCCAGAAGAGCATGGGCAGGAACACCGCCAGCGTGGTGACCGTCGAGGCAATGACCGGCCAGGACATGCGTATCGAGGCGCGCTGGAAGGCCTCGCGGCGGTCGAGTCCCTCGGCAAGGTAGCGGTCCGCCTGCTCCACCACGACGATGGCGCCGTCCACCAGCATGCCGACCACCAGGATCAATGAGAACAGCACCACGATGTTCAAGGTGAATCCGAGCAACTGGATCGCCAGGATGCCACCCAGGAAGGCACCGGGGATCGCCAGCCCCACCAGCCAGGATGAGCGTCCGCCGAGGGCCGCGACGATGGTCAACATCACCAGCACCACGGCGGTGATGACGTTGTTCTCGAGGTCGCCCAGCAGATCCCGGAC
>JAWLFM010000095.1:0-9764 GCA_041685565.1 Thioalkalivibrio sp. | reverse complement strand
GGCGCTGCCTGGACAGGCCTGGCCAACCTGACGGCCGAGCATCGCGCGGAACTGTCCAATCGAATCGTGCCCGAGGTCACGTCGCACCTGGACCGATGCCTGCGAAGGACCCTGGAGGACTGGAAGGCCGGGCGGGTCTCCTGCGATAGGACAGAGGCTTCCTGGGTCTGGGCACACGACCTGAGCACCCTATCCAGCGTCATCGTCCGGGAATTCAGCGAGGCGATCGCCCGCGACCTGGAGGCGAGCCACTACCCGCCCCAGTACGAGTTCTCGGGCGTGGCCTATGCCAGCGGACATTCCGGCCTGTCGATCTTGAATGATTACCAGTCGTCGCGCCGGTCCCTGCGCCACGAACTCGAGGCCATCGTACGCGGTCATCGCTATTCATCCTTCCTGCTGAACCAGGCGGCGCACGAGGGCCACCGGTTCCAGTACCCGAACTGGGCGCCCTGGGCACCGCTGCACTGGTTCGAACGCCTGATCGAGACGCTCGAACGCCATTTCGAACGCAGCGCGAAGACCCTGGAGCTGATGGGTTCCTACGTCCTTTGTTTCGCGAAGACCGGCGGTCCGGTTCTGGCGGCCGTGGTGGAGACCATCGATGCCCTGGGCCTGGCACCCAACGCCGAGGAATCCTTCCGGCGCCAGGCCAGTCCGGCACCCAGGACATCCTGGATCGCACTGAACCGTGAAACCACACCGACGCCGGATCCGGTCCGGACTCCCGCCTCGATCCCACAGGAAGGTCAGGGTGCACGACCGGACATGTCCTCCGGCCGATTCGCTCCCCCTGCGGAGGAGGCGGACGCTGCACAGTGGCAGCAATGGGTCAGAAGCCTGGCTCAGATGATCAACGGCGGCGACAACGGTGCCCAGGCAACCCGCGAAAACGAGGGCAAGGAATCGGTATGCATCGCGACGGGCGGACAGGGTGCCCGGCAACTGCCACTGCCCCCTGGCGTACTGTCCGCCGCGGGCACGATCGACCAGAGGGAAGGGTCCCGGGAATCACTGACGCCCTTCATCCTGGACCTGCTTCAGGGCATGTTCGATCACATCTTTCGCCAGATCGGCTTCAATGCCGAGGTCCGGGCGGCGATCGGTGACATGCAGTACGCATTGGCACGGGTTGTCATGCGTGATCTCAGTTTCTTCCGCGACCGCTCGCATCCCCTGCGGTTATGGATCGGAAGCCTGATCAATACGGGACTGCGCATCAGCCCCGAGGGTGCCGACGCCCAGCATGAGGTAGTCGGCCGCTACCTGGAATACATTGCTGGATCGGTGGCCAGGCTGCGTGCGGACGCCGATGACATGGGCCGCGACGATGCTCAGGCCCTGCTGGATGACTGGCTCAAGGTGATCGAGGAGGAGCATTCGCTATGGGAGGATCAGCACGAGGCCAATATCGAACCCTTGAAACAGGATGAACATCTCGCGCGTGCCTGGCGCAACCTGACGGTTTGCGTCGTGGAGACCGGGGCCACCCTGCCCAGGGAGGCCGCTGACAGGATCGCCGCGGCGTGGGCGGATGTCCTGCTGATGGAGGATGGAGGCACGGGCGCCCTGAGCGAAGACCTCAAGACGGTGGTCCTGGCGATCTGTCGGCGTGCAGCGCCGCTCGACGTGAATCCATTGGTGAATCGACTGGTCACCGATGCCCTGGACAACGGTTTCTCGGAAGAAGGCATCCGGGGTGTGGTGAGCCGCCTGGGCCAGGCCCATCTCCAGCATAGCCGCGCCGGGCAAGACATAGGACGTTTCGACCCGCAGGAACAGATCGCACGGCGGCGCTCGTTGCGTTTCGAGAACGACGATCCCAACCTGATCGGGGACCGCGACGACGATTTCCTGTTCGATGCCACCCGCATCCGGGTAGGAGACTGGTTTGATTTCACCGACCAGGCCACGGGGGAGACCCGGCGCATGGCCCTGATCTGGCGCGGCGAGGCGACACGGAGCTTTCTGTTTCTCTCGCTCGATGGTGTATCCAACCGTCGCCACAGCCTTCAGGGTGTCGCACACGAGATGCGCGAAGGCCGCATGCACCAGTTGCCACGCGACAACCCCATCGACGCCATGATTCGCTGATCCAGCGACCTCCGGGATGGCCTTCGACAGTCGGCATCACGCGTGCGGAAAATGCACGGGAGGCGGTGGATCCCGCGGGAACGTCACGTGCCCCGGGTCAGCGGGGTTTCTTTGCGCGGAAATCTGGCCATGGGAAGATTCGCAACCGTATCCGGCCGCTTCGTTTCAGCAACGGGATGAATCCATGTTTCGCTTCCTCACACCTCTGCTACTGGGTCTGCTCATGACTGCTGCCAACGCCAACGACCTTCAGATCAACGTCCTGCAATCGGGTGACGGGCAGGAGGCGGCATCCGGCTCCGAGGTCACAGTGCACTACACCGGATGGCTGACGGATGGGACCAAGTTCGACTCGAGCCGTGACCGTGGCGAACCCTTCTCGTTGACACTGGGGGCCGGCCGCGTAATCCCCGGCTGGGAGAAGGGCATCGAGGGCATGCGCGTCGGCGAGATCAGGGAACTGATCATCCCGCCCGAGCTCGGGTACGGCGCACGCGGCGCGGGCGGCGTGATTCCGCCCGATGCCACCCTGCGCTTCGAGGTGGAACTGCTTGACGTGAAGGCCCCGCCGTTCTCCGAGCTGGACAACAGGGGGCTTGCGGAGATGATGGCGAAGGGCGTGAAGGTGGTGGACATCCGCCGCCCCGAGGAGTGGCACCAGACCGGCGTGGTCGCGGGCAGCCACCTGATCACGGCGTTTGATCAGTACGGGCGCGTGGTACCCGGCTTCCCGGCTGCCTTTCAGGCACTGGTGGCCAGGGACGAGCCGGTCGTCCTGATCTGTCGCACGGGGAGCCGCACCGCGACGCTGGCGCAGGCGCTCGCCGAGCAGCTGGATTACCAGAAGGTCTACAACGTGACCGACGGCATCACCCGCTGGATCGCCGAGGGGCAGATGGTCAGCCGGGACATCCCCGCGGGAGCGGGCCGGAGCTGAATCGCCAGCGCATCCATGGGATGGATAGGTTCCGCGGAAGGGAGCAATGCGCAGGATCGTCGCTAGCGGGCCTTGATCTGGGAGATGTCCCGCACCGCCCCGCGCGCCGCGGACGTGGTCAGCAGGGCGTAGGCCTTCAGGGCCTGACTGACGACCCGCTCACGGCTGACCGGCTGCCAGGCCTCGGCGCCCCTGGCCTCCATGCGCCTGCGCCGCTCGGCCATCTCTTCCTCGGACACCTTGATCTCGATGCGGCGGGCGGGAATGTCGATCTCGATGGTGTCGCCCTCTTCCACCAGGCCGATGGCCCCACCTTCCGCCGCCTCCGGGGAGATATGGCCAATGGACAACCCTGAGGTGCCACCGGAGAAGCGCCCGTCGGTGATCAGGGCACAGTCCTTGCCCAGTCCCTTGGACTTCAGGTAGCTGGTGGGATAGAGCATCTCCTGCATGCCCGGTCCGCCCTTGGGGCCTTCGTAGCGGATCACCACCACGTCGCCAGGCCGGATCCGGTCTCCGAGTATGGCCTCCACGGCCGCGTCCTGACTCTCGAAGATGCGGGCGGGGCCAGTGAAGACCCGGATCAGCGAGGTCGGAACACTGGTCGTGTAACGAAGCTGCTCGGTCGCGAACATGCTCTCGTCGATACCCGCCGTCTTCACGATGCAGCCTTCGGGTGCGACATTCCCATACAGCACGGCCAGCCCGCCGTCCCGGGAATAGGCGTGTTCGATATCGCGAATGCAGCCGTTCGCGCGGTCCACGTCCAGATCGTCCCACATCGCGTCCTGTGAGAAGGCCACCTGGGTCGGGATACCGCCCGGAGCAGCGAGGTAACGGGTCCGTGCCTCGCCAGCCTCGGCACGCACCACGTCCCAGCGATCCAGGGCGGTGCCCAGGGTCGCGCTGTGGACGGTGGGCACCTCCCGGTGGATCAGACCTCCGCGGTCCAGTTCACCGAGGATCCCGATAACGCCCCCGGCGCGGTGAACATCCTCCATGTGATATTTCTGCGTGGCCGGGGCGACCTTGCAGATATTGGGGACGCGGCGCGACAGCCGGTCGATGTCGGCCATGGTGAAGTCCACCCCGCCCTCCTGCGCGGCCGCGAGCAGATGCAGCACGGTATTGGTCGATCCGCCCATCGCGATGTCCAGACTCATCGCGTTCTCGAAGGCCTGGAAGCTGGCGATGGAGCGGGGCAGCACCGAGGCATCGTCCTGTTCGTAGTGGCGGCGCGCCAGGTCGACGATCAGCCGTCCGGCCTCCAGGAACAGTTCCCTGCGGCCTGCGTGGGTCGCAAGCAGCGAGCCGTTGCCGGGCAGGGACAGGCCCAGGGCCTCGGTCAGGCAGTTCATCGAGTTGGCGGTAAACATGCCGGAGCAGGAGCCGCAGGTGGGGCAGGCGGAACGTTCCACCGAGGCCACCTCCTCATCGGTGGCCTCGGGATCGGCGGCCTGCACCATCGCGTCGACGAGATCCAGATGCACCACCTTGCCGCGGAGCTGGACCTTGCCCGCCTCCATCGGTCCGCCGGAGACGAAGACCGCCGGGATGTTCAGGCGCATGGCAGCCATCAGCATCCCGGGCGTGATCTTGTCGCAGTTGGAGATGCACACCAGCGCGTCGGCGCAATGGGCGTTGACCATGTACTCGACGCTGTCGGCGATGACCTCCCGCGAAGGCAGCGAGTAGAGCATGCCCCCATGCCCCATCGCGATCCCGTCATCGACCGCAATGGTATTGAATTCCTTGGCCACGCCGCCGGCCGCCTCGATCTCGCGCGCGACCAGTTGTCCGAGATCCTTCAGATGCACGTGGCCGGGTACGAACTGGGTGAAGGAGTTGGCCACCGCGACGATCGGCTTGCCGAAGTCGCCGTCCTTCATGCCGGTCGCGCGCCAGAGCGCGCGGGCACCCGCCATGTTGCGGCCATGGGTCGTGGTACGGGAGCGATACTGAGGCATTCGATCATCCCTTGAACATTTGGCGTAATGTGAAATCATACCTTTACTTTCCCAATCGTGGCCAAACCCTGGAGGATCCCATGCGCATCGAAGTGGAAAACATCAAGTGTGGCGGTTGCGCCGGCAGCATCCGCAAGGGCCTCATCGGCCTCGACGGGGTCGATGCGGTCGACGTGGACATCGAGGGTGGCGTGGTCGAGGTCCAGGCGGACGACGGTCTCCGCCCCGAAATCGCGCGCAAGCTCGCCTCCATGGGCTATCCGGAAACGGGCACCGTTCACGGGTTGAAGTCCGCCGGCGCCCGGGCCAAGTCCTTCGTCAGCTGTGCCGTGGGACGGATGGACAAGGAGTGATGGCTGAAGACCGCAGGCAATCCCCCCTGGTTTCATGGCGCGGATGGACCTCGGCTGGGGTTGCCGTCCTTCTGCTCTGGTTCACCATCGGCGGCGCCCGGGCGGAACTCCCGACCGAAGAACTGAGGATTGCCGATCAGACCCTGACGGTGGAGATTGCCGCCACACCACGGGCGATGGCGAGGGGCCTGATGTTTCGCGAGCACATGCCCGAGTCTCATGGCATGCTCTTCGTCTGGCCGGGGGACCAGGTCGTGGCGATGTGGATGAAGAACACCCTGATCCCGCTGTCGGTCGCGTTCATCGATCATGACCTTCGGGTACTGAACATCGCCGACATGGAACCGCGCTCACTGGAGCTGCATCCCTCGCGCGGCCCCGCGCGCTTTGCCCTCGAGGTCAATCAGGGCTGGTTCGATCGCCACGGTGTCGAGGCAGGCGCGCGGATCGAAGACCTCGAACGGCTGCTGGCGGATCTGGCGGCAGGCGCTGACTGATTCGCGGCTGCCGGGGCTGCTCGCAACCGCACCGGCATCCGCCCCGGGCAACCAGAGCAGCCAACCTGTAGCCCCTGCCCCACCGGCAGGTATCCGACGATCCCGGAACCGAACTGAACATGCGCCTCCCATCGAGCCTCCTCCGAATACTGCTTTTCGCCCTGATGCTGCCATGGACGGCAGGCGCGCCGGCTCAGGAGGGCAATGACAACGGCACCGCGGCACCCGCAGCGGTGGTGACCACACAGCAGTTGCTGGACCTGCGTGCCGCCCTGCGCGACGGGCTCCAGCGCCTCATGCCGATGCTGGATGCGATCGACACGGCCTCCGCTGAAGCCTGGCTTGAACTGAGCCACCTGGAGTCCCTCTCGGAGCGCCTCGAGGCAATGGCCGAGGACAGCCCCGAGCGGGGCATCTGGCAGGCGGCCCTGGAACACGAACAGGCGGGCATCGAGCGTATTCGCGGGGCCCTGGAGCGCGCCGAACTGGCGCTGGCGGCCGAGCAGCGCCTCGACGACGCCGAGCGACGCATCCGTGAGATCCTCGACGCCAGACAGGCGGCGCCCGACGCGGACAACCGCAGCCTGACCGGCCTCGAACAGGAGATCGCAGCGCTGGAACGTCGACGCACCCAGGTCCTGCTGGAACAGGACCAGAAGCGGCAGACACTGGAGCGTCTCAAGGTGCAGGCGAGTACGCAGCAGGAGACTTTGGAGAGCCTGCGCCGGGAGCGTGCGACGGACCTGGATACCACAACCCCCTGGGGACCCCTTGAGGATCCCACCCTCGCGGATGCCCTCGCGGCCTGGGAGGATGCGCAGGAGCGACGCGCCGACGCGCGCATCATCGCCGCACAACTGGATGCGGAGACCGTCCATCCAAGGATGGAGACCCTGCGTCTCGAGCTGCTGGTTCTGGAAACCGAGAGTCTTTGGCTGGAACAGCGCCAGCGGCAGCTGGCCAGCGAACTCGCCGAACGCTCGGGCGAGGAATTGCGGGCACTGCGCGCAGAGGTGCGGAACCTCCTCGAACGCGAACCGGAGGTCACGGAGCGATTCGGTCCAGCCATCGAGCTCATGCTAGAGCGCATTGACAGGATCGCCGAGACCCAGGCCCGGGTCCGCGAGCTTCAGGAGACTCGCGAACGTTATGCGCAGATCGAGGCCGACCTGATCCAGACCCTGGCCAGCATCAGGGAACGGCTGGAGATCGGTGGTCTTACGGATGTCCTCGGCGGCCTGCTCATGGAAGAGGAAAGACGACTGCGACGGCTGGTCGACCTGCAGTACGTACTGCGCGACCTGGAGCGGGAACTGGCCCAGTCGCGGCTGCGCGACATTACCCTTCGCGACGAGTTGCGCTCGCTGCCGCCACCCTCTGCGTTGGGGGCGGAAGACCGTGCCCAGGCCGAACTGCAGCGACTCCAGCGGCAGGTCATCGAGACCCAGCTGCATACGGATGAGCAATTGACCGAGCTGCTGCAGCTTGTGGAGACCCGGCTGCGCACGGTGGTCCTGCAGGTCGAGGAACTGTCGCAGATCCTGCGCGAGTCGCTGCTGTGGTGGCCGAGTCACCCGCCGGTGGGCGTCGATTGGTCCAAGCGCCTGCCTGCAGCGGTCATCGCCTTCCTGGACCCCGCATCCTGGCAGGAGATTCGCGCTGCCTTGTTCCACGTCACCCTGGGCAGCCCCTTCGGCGCACTGCTGTCCATGCTGGCCGCCGCCCTCCTGCTGATATGGGGTCGGGGAACCCCGGAGCAACTGGCGCGCCTCGCGGAGGGGACCACCCATCGCTTCACCGACCGCATCGGCCTGACCCTCCAGGCCCTTGGATGGAGCCTGCTGCGCGTGATTCCGGTGCCGGTCCTGCTCCTCGCCACGGCCTTCCGTCTGGAACGGATCCCGGACATCGGACCGGGTGTCGAGATCCTCGCGACCGTATTGTTCAGCATCGCCCTGTGGTGGGTGGCAGGGCACCTCTTCCTGCTGTTCACCAGCAGGAACGGTGTCGGCATGGCCCATCTCGACTGGAACCCGTTGGTGGTGCGGCGGCTGCGCCGCCACCTTGTATGGTATCTGCCGGCACTGCTGCTGCTGCTCGTCTTCCTCGCATTGACCTTCGGGCATCCCAATGAACTGGTTTCCGACGTGTTCGCCCGGTCCGGGCTGGCCGCGGCGGCATTCCTGACCGGGCTCTTCGCCTGGCGCATGCTGGCCCCACGAAGGGAATCCGAGGCCACGGAACGACAGGAGCGGCGCCGGCGGCTCGTGCGCATTACGCTCACGGCGTTTGCCGCGGTGCTGATCGGCCTGACCCTGGCCGGCTACCTGTTGACGGTCGCAACCCTGCTGGGGCGGACCATCAATACGGTGATCGTGGTCGCCGCCGTGTGGCTTGGCTACAGCCTCGCAGAGCGCGCCCTGGTGCTCACCGAGACCCGCCTGGTGATCCGCCGGATGCGCGAACAGCGCGCCAAGGCAGCAGCCATGAAGGCAGGGGCTACCGTCGGCGAGGGCGCGGTCATCGACATACCCGAGCCTCATCTCAGCGTGGAGAACATCAATCAGCAGACCCGCACCCTGCTCCGGGTCGCCGCGGGGGCGGCAATGGTACTGGGGTTGTTCTGGGTCTGGGCGGACATCCTGCCGGCGCTGACCTGGCTGGACGGGGTCACGCTGTGGTCACGCACCATCGCCGTGGGCGATACCGAGATCCTGAGCCGGGTCAGCCTCCAGGACTTCCTGCTGGCCATCTTCCTGGGCCTGCTGTTCACGCTCGCAGCCCGCAACCTGCCGGGCCTGGTGGAGATCCTTCTCTCGCGCAGCACTCAGATGGACGCAGCCGGCCGTTACACCGTTACCACGCTGCTGCGCTATGTCCTGGCCGTGGTCGCAGTCATCAGCGTGTTCTCGCTGATAGGATTGCGCTGGAGCGAGCTGCAATGGATGGTCGCGGCACTGACCCTGGGCCTGGGCTTCGGTCTGCAGGAGGTGGTGGCCAACTTCGTCTCGGGCATCATCCTGCTGTTCGAACGGCCGGTGCGCGTGGGCGACACCATCACCATCGGTGAATACAGCGGCACCGTGTCCCGCATCCGTACCCGGGCCACCACCATCATCGACTGGGACAACCGTGAGATCGTGGTCCCGAACAAGAACTTCATCACCGAGAGGCTGATCAACTGGACACTATCGGACACCATGACCCGCATCGTACTGCCGGTTGGGGTCAGCTATCAGACCGATGTCGACGAGGTGATGAAGACCCTGCGCGAGATCGCCGAAGCCAGCCCACTGGTCTTGAAGGAACCGCCACCCGTGGTGCTGTTCCTGAAATTCGGCGACAGCGCCCTCAGCTTCGAATTGCGCGTCTACGTGAACCAGATGAAGGATCGCCTGGTCACCATCAGCGAACTGCACCAGACCATCATCAAGGAGTTCCGCAGGAGGGGTATCGAGATCGCATATCCGCAGATGGACCTGCACATCAGGGATGTCGCCGCGGGATCCGAGGCATGGTCCGGTCCGCCGCCCCCCAAGGATCAGCCAGACCCGAACCCTGCCTCCTGAGTATCTGGAGCGGAACATTGCCTCGCTCGCGCGCCAGACAGACGCGACCGGGTACCGCACCTGCAGCGGAACCCGCTAACCCGACTCGGTGGACGATGGCCGGGTTGCCGCGGCCTGATTGCGGCGGGCCGTATCCAGACGCCGGATGAAGTCCTCCATCACGGTCCTGTACAAGACATCGCCGAGGATCTTGTCCTCGACACCGGCATCGAGATTGGGATTGTCATTGACCTCGATGACCATCACGCCGCGGTCGGTCAGCTTCAGATCGACGCCATAGAGCCCGTCGCCGATCAGATTCGCCGCCTTCACCGCCGTGCGCACCACGGCCGCCGGGGCGGCCCCGA
>JAWLFM010000094.1:0-9891 GCA_041685565.1 Thioalkalivibrio sp. | reverse complement strand
CTATCCCGCGCGGCGGTCGCGTGTAGCGCCGGCAGCAGCATCCTCGCGCAGGGAGATGTGCGGCCAGCCCCGCTCCCGGGCATGGGCCGCCAGGGCCGGGTCGGCGTCCACCGCCACCGGTTCGCCCACGGCCTCGAGCAGCGGAATGTCATTACGCGAGTCGCTGTAGAAGCACGCCTTGGCCATCGTCTGCTCGGATTCCCCGCGGTCCCGCAGCCACGCCTTCAGGCGCTCGATCTTGCCTTCCTGGAAGCAGGGTGTGGCCGCAAGCTCGCCGGTGTAGCGGCCGTCCAGGAACTCCGGTTCCGTCGCGATCAGGTTCTCGACCCCGAGCATGTCGGCGATCGGGCGGGTCACGAAGCTGTTGGTCGCGGTAATGATCAGCAGGGTATCGCCGGCTGCGCGGTGCCGTGCCAGGAGGTCGGCGGCGCCAGGGGCGATCATCGGTTGGATCCGCTCGCCCAGGAATTCCTCGCGCCAGCGCTCCAGCCGGGGCAGGGGGTGGGCGACCAGTGGCTGGAACACGAAGCGGCAGAATTCGTAGATGTCGAGGGTTCCCGCCAGGTACTGCGCATAGAAGTCGTCGTTGGCCCGGGTATAGGTGTCGGCATCGACCGCGCCGACCTCCGCCAGGAAGCGGCCCCACGCATGATCACTGTCGCCGGCGAGCAGGGTATTGTCGAGGTCGAACAGGGCGAGTCGCATGATCGGGTTCCATTGCCAGTGGGTGACATCAAGGCCTGGGATTGTACGTACGGGGGGCGGTGCACGCGAGTTGCATGGGCCAGAGGCGGATGGTCATTGTGGCTGCTTTGCCGACGGGTAGGGGGCTGTGGAACAATGCAGTCAACGAAGGTTCACCTGGTTGATACAAGTGATTGATTGTGATGGCTACCGACCCAATGTAGGCATCATCCTGTGTAATCGTGACCGGCAGTTGTTCTGGGGAAAGCGCGTGGGCCAGGACGCCTGGCAGTTCCCCCAGGGCGGGATTCGACAGGATGAGACGCCCGAGCAGGCGCTCTTCCGCGAACTGCGTGAGGAGACCGGTCTGCTGCGCGAGCACGTGCAGATCATGGGCGTGACCCGCAACTGGCTGCGCTACCGCCTTCCGGCACGCATGGTGCGCCGACAGAACCGGCCCGTCTGCGTGGGCCAGAAGCAGCGCTGGTTCCTGTTGGAACTGGTGGGCTCTGAATCCGATTTTCGGCTGGATGCCGTCGGCCCTCCGGAATTCGATGACTGGCGCTGGATCGATTACTGGCGGCCGGTGCACGAGGTCGTGCACTTCAAGAAGAGCGTCTACCGACGTGCCCTGTGTGAGCTGGTGCCGCTGATGTTCCCGGAACTGGCAAAAGGCCCGGATCGCAGGCAGTGCATGGACCCGCGCACGACGGCCGGGGGCTCATGACCGTGCCGGCGCCTTCCTCGATGCTCGATGTCCTGCGCCGCGTGGTGCAGGAGGTCAATGGCGCTGTTGATTTTTTCGAGGCGCTGCAAATCATCGTGACCCGGGTCAAGGCGACCCTGGACATCGACGTCTGCTCGATCTACCTGAAGTCGCCGCGGTCCGGGCGTCTGGTGCTGATGGCATCCGAGGGCCTGCGCAAGGAGTCGGTGGGCCAGGTGGAGATGGATGTGTCGGAGGGCCTGGTGGGGCTGGTGGCGTCGCGGGCCGAACCCATCAACCTCGAGAATGCCGCGGAGCATCCGCGCTACCGGTATTTCCCCGAGACGGGGGAGGAGCGTTTCCTCTCCTTCCTGGGTGTGCCGATCATCCAGCAGCGCAAGTTGCTGGGCGTGCTGGTGGTCCAGCACCAGGAGGCGCGCCGTTTCGACGACGAGCACGTCTCCTTCCTGGTGACCCTGGCCGCGCAGCTGTCCGGTGCGATCACGCACGCCGAATTCACCGACGAGATCAGCAGCGAGACGCCGTTGATCAGCCACGTGAATGTGGAGGCCACCGGCGTGGCCGGGGCGCCGGGCGTGGCCATCGGGCGCGCCGTGGTGGCCTACCGGCTGGCGGACCTGGATTCGATTCCGGACCGCGAGGCCCGCGGCATCGAACAGGAACTGACGCGCTTCGCCACGGCAGTGATGGCGACCCGCGAGGAGATCGAAGGCCTGAAGCGGCGCACCGAGTCGCTGCTTCCGGCCGAGGAGGGGGCGCTGTTCGATGCCTACCTGATGCTGCTCGGCTCGGACTCCCTGGTGCACCGTACCGAGGCGAGGATTCGCGACGGCCAGTGGGCCCCCGGCGCATTGCGGGATACCGTGCGCGAGAGTGTCCGCGTATTCGATGACATGGAGGATCCCTACCTGCGCGAGCGGGGGGCGGACATCCGCGACCTCGGACGGCGCGTGCTGTCGCACCTGCTGCCGGCGGAGGGCAGCACGGAGGAATTTCCCGAGGGCGGAATCCTGGTCGGTGAGGATCTGACCGCCTCGCATCTCGCCGAGGTGCCGATCGAACGTCTGGGCGCGATCGTTTCGGCCAAGGGCACGGGCTCCTCGCACATCGCGATCCTGGCCCGTGCGCTGAACGTGCCTGCGGTGATGGGTGTTTCCGACCTGCCGGTGAGCCGGCTGGAGGATCGCGAGGTCCTGGTCGACGGCTATCGCGGCCGCCTGTACGTGAACCCCAACGCGGAACTGCGGGCGGAGTTCACGCGCCTGGTCCGCGAGGAGCGCGAGCTGGAGGAAGGCCTGCGCACGCTCGCCCTCGAGCCGGCTGCGACCCGCGACGGCCGCGCGGTTCCGGTGCTGGCCAACAGCGGGCTGCTTGCGGACATCAAGCCCTCGCTCCAGTCCGGGGCCGAGGGGGTCGGTCTGTACCGCACTGAAGTGCCGTTCATGATCCGCGACCGCTTCCCGGGAGAGGACGAGCAGGTCGAGATCTACCGGCAGATTCTCGCCTCCTTCGATCCGATGCCGGTGACGCTGCGCACGCTGGATGTGGGCGGTGACAAGCAGCTGCCGTACTTCCCGGTGCACGAAGACAACCCCTTTCTCGGCTGGCGCGGGATCCGCATCACCCTGGATCACCCGGAGATCTTCGTCACGCAGCTGCGGGCCATGCTCCGGGCCAGCCAGGAACATGCCAATCTGCAGATCCTGTTTCCGATGATCAGTTCGCTGGAGGAACTCAAGGAGGCGAAGGTCCTGCTGAACCGGGCACGGGAAGAGTTGCTGGACGAGGGATTCATGATCCCGATGCCCGAGGTCGGGGTGATGATCGAGGTGCCCGCCGCGGTGTACCTGGTCGAGGCCCTGGCACGACGCGTGGATTTCCTCTCGGTCGGTACCAACGACCTGGTGCAGTACCTGCTGGCCGTCGACCGCAATAACGCTCGGGTGGCGAACCTCTACGATCCGTTGCACCCGGCCTCCATCCGGGCACTGGAACTGATCGCCGAAGGCGCGCGCCGGGCCGGTAAGCCGGTCAGCGTCTGCGGCGAGATGGCCTCCGACCCGGCGGCGATCATCCTGCTTCTGGGTATGGGCATGGATAGCCTCAGCGTCAACGTGTCGGCCATTCCCAGGGTCAAGTGGGTGATCCGCAGTTTCACCACGGACCGGACCGAGGCGCTGCTCGCGCAGTGCCGCCTGCTGGAGAGCGCGGACCAGATCCGCTCGCTGCTCAACAATGCGCTGGTTCAGGCGGGACTGGGTGGCCTGGTGCGGGCGGGCAAGAACTGACGCCGGGCCGGATTCGTCCGGCCCTGGATGTCGTTGGCGGCGACGAAACGGTATCATCCGGCGGCATCGCAAAGAATCCCAGGATAGTCATGATTTCTGTCGGTATCGTTGGCGCCACGGGTTATACCGGTGTCGAACTGCTGCGCCTGCTGGCCTCTCATCCCCAGGTCGAGATCGCCGCCGTGACCTCGCGCGGCGATGCCGGAACGCCCGTCACGGGGATGTTCCCCAGTCTCCGCGGGGTGTTGGACCTCGACTTCGTGGCGCCCGAGGTGGACCGGCTCGGGGAGTGTGCCGCGGTCTTCTTTGCCACCCCGCACGGCGTTGCGCATGCCCTTGCGGGGCCGCTGCTGGAACGCGGCGTGCGCGTGATCGACCTCTCGGCCGACTTCCGCATCCGCGACGCCGGGGTCTGGGCGCATTGGTACGGGCAGGCGCACGGGGCGCCGCAGTGGCTGGACGAGGCCGTGTACGGCCTGCCCGAACTCAACCGCGAGCGGATCCGCCAGGCGCGCCTGCTGGCAGTACCTGGCTGCTACCCGACGGCGGTGAGCCTGGGGTTGCTGCCACTGCTGCAGGCCCGGGCCATCGATCCGGCCGATATCATCGCAGACGCCAAGAGCGGGGTCAGCGGCGCGGGGCGCAAGGCGCAGGTCGGGGGGTTGTTCGCGGAGGTGGGGGAGAACTTCCGCGCCTATGGCAGCGCGGGACACCGGCACCTTCCCGAGATTCGTCAGACCCTGGAGACCGTGGCGGGAGGATCGGTGGGGCTGGTCTTCCAGCCGCACCTGGTCCCGATGATTCGCGGCATCCACGCCACGCTGTATGCGCGGCCCCTGGACGTGGACATGGACTTCCAGGCCCTGTTCGAGGCCTTCTACAGGGATGAGCCATTCGTGGACGTGCTGCCGGCCGGGGCCCACCCGGAGACCGCAAGCGTGCGCGGCACCAATCTTTGCCGCATCGCGGTCGCCCGGCCGGTGGCGTCCGAGCGCCTGATGGTGTTGTCCGTGATCGACAACCTGGTGAAGGGCGCCTCCGGACAAGCGGTGCAGGGCATGAACCTGATGTTCGGGTTCCCGGAAGGCCAGGGCCTGCAGGCGGTTCCCGTCTTTCCATGAATGGCACCATCACACCGCGAACACGGGTATTCTTGACTATTGCCATCGGTCTTCATAGCGTATGGGGCCAACGTACAAGAGAGAGACTTCATCATGGCTGACACAATGACCGCCACGGCCGACGCCGACATGGAGATGCCGAGCCCCCTGATCTTCACGGATGCGGCTGCAACCAAGGTGAAGAGCCTGATCGACGAGGAGAATAACGCCAACCTGAAGCTCCGGGTCTTCGTGAGCGGGGGCGGCTGTTCCGGGTTCCAGTATGGGTTCACCTTCGACGAGACCGTCGGGGACGGTGACACCGTGGTCGAGAACGGCGGCGTGACGCTGCTGATCGACCCGATGAGCTTCCAGTACCTGGCCGGCGCCGAGATCGACTATAGCGAGGGTCTCGAAGGTGCCCAGTTCGTGATCCGCAACCCGAACGCGACCACGACCTGCGGTTGCGGCTCCAGCTTCTCGACCTGATCCTCGATCCCTCGAGCGTGTGGTTGCAGAGGCCGGGAGGGCGGTTCCTTCCCGGCCTCTTCGCGTTTCAGGCCGGTTCGGTCGCGCCTGTGGCGGGTCGAGCGCCGGGAATGACGCATCCGAGGATGCGCGGCCCGGTGGCCCCGGTGACCGCGGGGACGTTGCCTGCCTGGGCATGCATGCTCTGCCGCGCCAGCCAGGCAAAGGCAGCCGCCTCGACCTGTTCGGCAGGAAGGCCCAGATCGCCGGTCTCGGCGACCGGGATGCCTCCGAGGTGTCTGCGCAGTCGGCGCATGAGTTCCGCGTTGCGCACGCCGCCACCGCACACCAAGACGTCGCGTTGAGGGCCTTCGGCAGGTTCGGCGAGCACCGCGTCCGCGATGACGCCCGCCGTGAACTCGGTCAGGGTGGTCTGCACATCGATGTCGGCCATGCGGTCGGTCAGGGTGGCCAGGCGTCCTTGGAGCCAGCCCAGGGAAAAATATTCCGGACCGGTGGTCTTGGGCGCGGTTAACGCGAAGAAGGGATCCGTGCGCAGGCTTCGCAACAATTCCGCGCTGACCCTGCCCTCTGCCGCCCACCCGCCGCTGGCATCGAAGGGGAGACCCCGGACTGCGCGGATCCAGGCATCCATCAGGGTATTGCCCGGGCCGCAGTCGTAGCCGGTCACCGGCTCTCCGGGCCGGAGCCAGGTGATGTTGCTGATGCCGCCGATATTGACCACCGCCCGCCTGAGCGAGGGATCCGCGAAACAGGCGGCGTGCAGGCCGCAGGCGATGGGGGCTCCCTCGCCACCAGCGGCGATATCCCGCTGGCGGAACATGGCCACGGTATCGATGCCGGTGCGTTCGGCGATGCGGAAGGGGTCGCCGATCTGCCAGCTGAAGCGCGGCGTGGCGGTGGGCGCGTGATGCAGTGTCTGGCCATGGCTACCGATTGCCCGTACCGTCGCCGGTCGCAGGTCCGCCTCGTGCAGGAGGGCCAGTGCGGCATCGGCGAAGACGTCCCCGATGGCGGCGTCCAGCTGCCCCAGTTCCTGGAAATGGCCATGCCCGGCCATCGTGAGACGGGCGAGCTCCGCGGCGACGGCATCCGGGTAGGTATAACGGATGTGGGCATGCACCTGCCAGCCGAGAGGACCCCCTTGCCCGGCCAGGACTGCCTCGACGCCGTCCCTGCTGGTGCCGGAGATCAGCCCGATATACAGGTCCGGCACTAGCGCGCGCCTGCGCCCGCCGTGCCCTCGGCCAGTTGGGTCTCCTCCCGCAATGCATCGATGGCGGCAAGCAGCGGTGCCGTCTCCTCACGGAATGCCTCCCTGTGCTCGGGCGGCAACGACTGGGCCCGGGGCAGGTCGACGGTGACCGGGTTCACCGGCTTCTTGCGCACGTGGAATTCGTAATGCAGGTGCGGGCCGGTGGCGAGACCGCTCATGCCCACATAGCCGATGATTTCGCCCTGCCGGACCCGGGAGCCCACGGATTGTCCGCTGCGATAGCCATTCATGTGAGCGTAAAGGGTCTTGTAGTTGTTGCCATGATCGATGATCACGGTCCTGCCGTATCCACCGCGGGTGCCTCGGTGCACGATGCGCCCGTTTCCGGCGGCACGGATGGGGGTGCCCGTGGGCGCGGCGTAGTCGACACCCTGGTGCTGCCGGTTGTAACCCAGGACCGGATGCTTCCGGGGGCCGAAATTCGAGCTGATGCGGCCCACGTCGACCGGTGTGCGGATGAAGGCCTGGCGCATGCTCTCCCCGTCGGGGGTGTAATAATCCGGATCTCCGCCCTCCGGGGCGAAGCGCAGGGCGCGTAGCGTACGGCCCTGGTTCTGGAATTCGGCGGCGAGTACCGGGCCGTCGCGCAGGTATTCCCCATCCTTGAAGATGCGGTCATAGACCACGACGAGGTGGTCACCCTCGCGGATGTCCCAGGCAAAATCGACATCCCAGCCGAAGATGTCCGCAATCCGGATCAGCATCGCATCGGACAGCCCGGCCTGAGATCCATCCAGGAACAGGGACTGCCGTATCTCCGCGTGGGTGGTGTGCCGTTGTGTCCTGAGTTCATGCGCCTGTCGCTGAGCGAGGAACTCGCCACTCTCGGCGACCCGGGTGATTTCCACATAATGGTCCCCGCGCGGTTCGTAGATCAGGGTCTCGAGTTCTCCGCCGCGTGTGCCGGCACGAAAACGTTCTCCGGGGAACAGCCGATGCAGGTCCCCCGCCTCCTCACCGAGCTCCAGGATCGCCTGCAGATGACTGAAGATCTCCAGTTGGCTGAAGATGCCGGAGAGCGTGTCCCCGGAGGAGACCACGTGTTCCTTCCATTGCAGCGGGTCCATCCCGGGCGCCGCGGGGGTGGCAAGCGGCTCGGGTGATGGTTCTCGCAGGATGCTGGCGGCGTTGCCCTGGAGGGTGTCGCCGCGCGCGCCTGCGGGAGGTGCGTACGAGGCGCTGAGGAGCGTAGGCTGCAGCTCATGGGCGTCGTTCCCCGACACCGGAGGTTCCGTGGTCGGATTGGCCAGATCAAGGCGGGTTCTCTCGGTGGCCGGCCGGACGGTATCATCGGTGGGCAGGGTCGCCGCTGCGGAGCGTTCCGGCGCCGGTTGCTCGATGTACGCCGCGAAGCCCAGACCCAGGGTTCCGAGCAGGACAACGGACAGGAGGAGCGGCCAGCGTCTGTGGCGGCGCGGCTCATGGAAGTTGAGGTGGGTGGCACTCGCTTCCATGAAGATACGGCGTTGTCTTCGCACTGGGGATCCCCCTTCCCGGCTGCTCTTGCGGCGATAGTACGCGGACAGCTGCCGTCAATCCAATCCTGCCGCCGTGGTTTTCCGGCCAGCCTTGTCAACGATATCAAGATTATAACGGGATTTTAGAATGGAACTGGAAGAACAGCTCGCGATCATCCGCCGTGGCGCCGACGAAATCCTGCTCGAGGAGGAGCTGCGTGAGCGTCTGCGGGCCGGCCGGCCGCTACGGATCAAGGCGGGTTTCGACCCGACCGCACCGGACTTGCATCTCGGGCATACGGTCCTGCTGAACAAGCTGCGCCAGCTGCAGGAGCTCGGGCACGAGGTCATCTTTCTGATCGGGGATTTCACCGGGCGCATCGGCGATCCCACCGGCAAGACGGCGACCCGACCACCGCTCACCGAGGCCGACATTCAGGCGAATGCGGCCACCTATAGGGAGCAGGTCTTCAGGATCCTCGACCCCGAGTGCACTCGGATCGTATTCAACTCGAGCTGGACCAACGATCTCGGCGCGGCGGGGATGGTGCAGCTCGCGGCTCGGCACACGGTGGCCCGCATGCTGGAGCGGGATGATTTCGACAAGCGGTATACCGGTCGCCAGCCGATCGCCATTCACGAGTTCCTCTATCCCCTGATCCAGGGTCACGACTCGGTGGTGCTTGAAGCGGACATGGAACTCGGAGGCACCGATCAGAAGTTCAACCTGCTGGTCGGCCGCGAACTGCAGAAGCAGTATGGGCAATCGCCGCAGGTGATCCTGACCATGCCGATCCTGGAAGGGCTGGACGGCGTCCAGAAGATGAGCAAGTCCCTGGGCAACTATATCGGGGTGCAGGAACCTCCGGAGGACATGTTTGGCAAGATCATGTCGATCTCGGACGAATTGATGTGGCGCTACTACGAGCTGCTTAGCTGGCGCCCCCTGGTGGAAGTCGCGGCGCTGCGCGCGGTCGCCGGCTCAGGCGAGCGGAATCCCCGGGACATCAAGTTCGAACTCGGTGAGGAACTGGTCGACCGGTTCCACGGCGCGGGTGCCGGCGCGCGCGCCCGCCAGGGGTTCGTGGCGCGATTCCAGCAACACCAGTTGCCGGACGATCTTCCGGAGGTCGTCGTTCAGGCCTGGGACGATGGACTGCCGTTGCCGAACCTGCTCAAGGAGGCGGCGCTGGTCGCCTCCACGACTGAGGCGCGCAGCCTCCTGCGCCAGGGTGCGGTACGCGTCGATGGCGAGCGCATCGAGGATCCGAACCACCGCTTCCACAGCGGTGCCAGCTACGTCGTACAGGTGGGAAAGCGCCGCGTCGCCAGCGTGCGGGTGGCCTGAACCGACGGGCGGCAACGGCCCTCCGATTATTTTCACCGAACCCCCTTGACCGCCCGGCCCATCCATCTATAATGCGCGCTCTCCAACGGGGCGCTGCCCTGAAGGAGATCCGGAAAGGCCCCTCGGGGTGATCACGGAAGCATCAAAAAGGGTTGACAACCTCCTCTTCGCCGGGCATCATAAGCGGCTCGCTTCGAGGAAAAAGGCAGCGGCAACGCAGCCGGTCAACCCGAAGCAGGGCACAGCAGGATCTTGACATCATGCTGGCCCGGGCCGCAGAATACGCGGCCTCGCTGAGACGAACTCAGCAGCGCTCTTTAAGAACATGTGAATCAAGTAGTTTGTGCGGATGCTTGCGTCGCTAACGATTGGGAAACGCCAAATCGATATGCGAAGTAAGCACCAAACCTCAGAGTTTGAACGAGGTTGGGTCGCTCTTCGAAAAGGTATTACGGAGCTATCCGTAAATAGCTTTAAACTGAAGAGTTTGATCCTGGCTCAGATTGAACGCTGGCGGCATGC
>JAWLFM010000093.1:0-9952 GCA_041685565.1 Thioalkalivibrio sp. | reverse complement strand
CCGGAGGCACTGGAGCGCTGGCCACTGCCACTGTTCGGCGATGCGCTTCCACGTCACCTGGAGATCGTGTTCGAGATCAACCGCCGCTTCCTGGACGAGGTGCGCATCCGCTTCCCGCACGATCACGACATCATCGCCCGCATCTCGCTGATCGACGAAAGCGGCCCGCGTTACGTGCGCATGGCCCACCTCGCCTGCGTCGGGAGCTTCTCCATCAACGGCGTTGCGCAGCTGCACAGCGACCTGCTGGCGGACACCGTGCTGCGCGACTTCCACACCCTTTGGCCCGAGCGCTTCAACAACAAGACCAATGGCATCTCGCCGCGCCGCTTCGGCAACCTCAGCAACCCCGGACTATGCATGTTGCTGACGCGCGTCAGCGGGCCGGGCTGGGCCGGTGATCCCGCGAGCATGCGCCGCCTGGAGCCCTACGCCGACGATCCGGAGATTCACCCGGAGTGGCAGGGTATCAAGCTCGACCGCAAGCGGGTGCTGGCCCGCTACATTGCGGACCACATTGGCGTGGTGGTCGACCCCGAGTCCATGTTCGACATCCAGGTCAAGCGCATCCATGAATACAAGCGTCAGCACCTGAATGTGCTGCACATCATCACCCTCTACAACCGGATCAAGGCCAACCCGGGACTGGACGTGGTGCCCCGCACCTTCATCTTCGGGGGCAAGGCGGCACCCGGCTATTTCATGGCCAAGCTGATCATCAAGCTGATCCACTCGGTGGCCGAGGTGATCAACCGCGATCCGGCGGTGAACCAGTCGATCCGGGTCGTGTTCGTGCCCAACTTCAACGTCAAGGTGGCGCAGAAGATCTACCCGGCCGCGGACCTCTCCGAACAGATCTCGCTGGCCGGCAAGGAGGCATCCGGAACCGGAAACATGAAGTTCGCGCTGAACGGCGCGCTGACCATCGGTACCCTGGACGGGGCCAACGTGGAGATCCGTGACGCCGTCGGTGCGGAGAACTTCTTCCTGTTCGGGTTGACGGCGCCCGAGGTGCAGGCCCTGAAGGCGTCGGGTTACCGCCCGACCGACTACTATCACTGCAACGCCGAATTGCGCGCGGCCATCGGCCTGATCGCGGACGGCTTCTTCTCGCATGGGGACCGGAACCTCTTCCGCCCTCTGGTGGACCATCTGCTGAACCAGGACGACTACCTGCTCCTGGCGGATTATCAGGCCTACGTGGATTGCCAGGACGAAGTGGACCGGGCGTATCGCGACCGGGATCACTGGACGCGGATGTCCATGCTGAACGTCGCGCGGGTCGGCGGTTTTTCCTCGGACCGGGTGATCGGCGAGTATTGCCGGGACATCTGGAACGTCGGACCGGTGACGGTCAATCCGTGAGGTTGCAGGATGCGGCGATCCAGGGTGAAGATCCGAACATGAACCAACCCGCCGAAATCGACGCGGCACCGATCCATGCCCTACTGCTGGTCGGGCCCGGCTGTCCGCACTGCGCCGGCGTCCTGGAGGGACTGGGCAGCCTGATCAAGGAGGCCGCGCTCGGGCGGCTCGAGGTGGTGAACATCGCCGCGGAACCCGCGCTGGCCCGGGAACTCGGGGTGCGCTCGGTTCCATGGATGCGCATCGGCCCGTTCGAATTGTCGGGTCTGCACACCCCGGCCGAGTTGCGGCATTGGGTGGCGCTCGCGGCGCGGGAAGACGGGATGACCCATTACCTGGCCGATCTGCTCGCAACCGGCCGACGGGCACAGGTGACCACCCGCGTGCAGCAGGACCCCACCCTGCTGCCCCGCCTCGTGGACCTTCTCGGTGACCCCGAGAGCGGTCTCAGCGTGCGCATCGGGGTGATGGCAACCCTTGAGGAACTGCAGGGCTCGGGCCGGCTCACGGGTCTGGCGGACGGACTGGCCCCACTGACCCGGCATGGAGCACCGCGCATACGGGCGGACGCCTGTCATGCGCTTTCCCTGACGGGCGCACCCGGCATCCGGGAACTGATACGACCCTGCCTCGCCGACCCGGATCCGGAGGTTCGGGAGACCGCTGCCGACGCCATCGAGACCCTGGATCAGGGGAGCACCGAGCCATGAAGAACCGGAACCCCGGCAAACCTCGAAGGCAGCAGCCGACAGTCGCACCGGCCCACGATCCCGAAACGGGCCGACCCTGAAGGCAGGGTCGCACCGGACCATCAGGGAAGCCCTGCAGGTCATCCTGCTCGCGCGCAGTGTCCCCGTATTCCGCCCCCTGGGGGGAGACGAGCCCTCCCCCCGGCGATCCTCGGCCCCGGGCATCGGGGATTCAGAACCATCGCCCGGAGGGCTGATCTCTCCCGGGTTCAGCCACGCCCGGCGCGCAGGATACCGCGCGAACTGCCCTGAATGAACGCAAGCAGCTCGCGGACCTCGGGCACCTCGGTCTCGGCCAGCAGGCTTGTGACACGTGCCTTGCGGTCACTGCGCCCGCGCAGCACCTCCGCAAAGGCACGGTGCAGCGCGTTGATGCTGGGCTCGCTGAAGCCCTTGCGGCGCAGCCCCACCTTGTTGATCCCGATCAGTCGCGCGTAGTTGCCGCTGGCCAGGCAATAGGGGGGCAGATCGCGGTTCAGCGCCGAACCCATGCTGGTGAAGGCGTGGGCGCCGACTCGGCAGAACTGATGCACCAGGGTGAATCCGCCCAGGGTGCAGTGATCCTGCACCTCGACATGCCCGGCCAGAGAGGCGGCGTTCGAGAAGATGACCCGGTTGCCGATGATGCAATCATGGGCGATGTGCACATAGGCCATGATCAGGTTGTCGTGGCCGATCAGGGTCTCCCCGCGGCCCCGTTCCGTACCGCGGTTCAAGGTAACGGATTCGCGGATGACGTTTCGGTCCCCGATCACCAGCCGTGTCGGCTCTCCACGGTAACTGGTGTCCTGAGGCGCCTCGCCGATCGAAGCGAACTGGTAGATGCGATTGTCCTGCCCGATCTCCGTGGGACCCTGTATCACCACATGTGGGCCAACCCAGGTTCCGGCGCCGATGCGCACGTTCGCCCCAATGACGGAGAACGGACCAACCTGCGCGGAAGGGTCGATCTCTGCACTGGGATGGATATCGGCGCGGGGGTCGATCATCACTCGATTTCCTTGCCCACGCACATGAGTTCGGCCGACGCACAGAGATCATCGCCCACATGCGCCTCGGCGGAGAATCGCCAGATCCCGCGCACCGTCCGTATATGCTCGACGCGCAGCCGCAGCTGGTCGCCCGGTTCCACCTGGCGCCGGAAGCGCGCCTGATCGATGCCTACGAAGAGATACAGCCGCTTCTTGTCCTGGTTGATCCCCTGATGCTCTTCGGTCTTGAAGGCCAAGAGCCCGGTGGCCTGTGCCAGTGCCTCCAGGATCAGGACCCCCGGCATGACCGGCTTGACCGGGAAATGGCCCTGGAAGAACGGTTCATTGATGCTGACGTTCTTCAGGGCGACGAGGTATCGGCCCGGCTCGTAGTCCGTGACACGGTCGACGAGAAGGAAGGGATAACGATGCGGAAGATAACGCATCACCTCGTGGATGTTCAGGCCGTCCATGTGGTCATTACCTGTTCTTGTTGTCTGTATTCCGGCACCGCGGTGACCACGTGGCCATCGAATTCCTAGGGTCGCTTCCGGCCCAGACGCCGCAGTGAGGCCAGGCTCTGGTTCCAGGCGCGCGCAGGCTGGTGCGGTATGCCGGAGGCATATTCTCCCGCTTCCCTGATCGATCTCGTAACCAGTGTCATGGCGTGGATGGTCACATGATCGGCAATTTCGAGATGGCCGAGTATACCGGCTCCCCCACCGATTGCGCAGTGTTTCCCGATGCGCGCACTGCCGGCAATGCCCACGCAGCCGGCAATCGCCGTGTGTTCGCCGATTCGCACGTTATGTGCGATATGCACCAGATTATCAATCTTTACCCCATCGCCAATGACGGTATCATCCAGTGCGCCGCGGTCGATGGTGCTGTTCGCCCCGATCTCCACCTCATCGCCGATGATCACAACGCCAAGCTGCTCGACCTTGACCCACTTGCCGTCGTCTGCCGCAAAGCCGAAGCCATCCGCACCGATGACTGCTCCAGGATGAATGATCACCGCGCATCCGACCCGGGCACCATCCATCAGTGCACAGCCGGCGTACAGATAGCCGCCCGGCCCGATCGCAACAGCCTCGCCGATGAACACCCCGGCGCCGACGTAAACTCCCGGCCCGATCTGGCTTCCGGCGCCGATGGTGGCCCCGGCACAAATGCGTGCCGATGCATCCACCCGTGCATCCGGATGGATATGCGCCCCCGGTTCCACGCCCGCGACGAAGCGGCGGCGCTCGTAGAGCAGGCTGGTCAGGCGGGCGAACGCCGCATGTGGATTGGACACCAGCACATGGCTGCGCCGGGGAGACTCCAGACGATCGCCGGACACGATGCCCCGACGCACCAACACGATGCCCGCCCCGGAATCATCCAGGATGCCAAGATGGCGCTCGGTCAGGGCAAAGCTGATGTCCCGGGCACCCGCCCGGTACAGTGGAGCGAGGCCATAGCCCCGGCGCGCGGGATCCCCGACGACCTCGCCGGCAAACAGCCCGGCCAGTTCCGCCGCGGAGAATCCTCGCTCAGCGGAGGCGCTGCATGGCGGCAATGATGTCATCCGTGATGTCGATGCGATCACTCGAGTACAGCACGTTACGCTCGGTCAGGATCAGGTCGATCTCCCGTTCCCGGGCCAGTTCGATGATCGCGTCGTTGATCAGGCGCTGGAGCTTCGCCAGCTCCTCGTTTCGGCGTACGTTCAGGTCCTCGGTGAAGCTCTCCTGGGCCCTGCGGAATTCCCGCGATCGCGCCGTGAACTCGCGCTCCAGATCCGCGCGCTGGTTGGTGGTCATCAATTCCCCTTCGCGCTCGAGCCGGTCGCGCAGCTCTTGCAGTTCCTCGCGCTCCGTCACCAGTTGGGAATCCCGCGGCGAGAACTCACGCTCGAGTTCCCGCATGGCCTCGGCGGCTTGCGGCGAATCCTCGAGGATCTTGTTCATGGTTACGAAGGCCACGTTCTGGGCCGCCAACGAGCCGGTCCAGAACAGGAGCCCCAGCAGCAGGGCCCCGACGGCGATACCGCTTCTTGTCTTCATCTGTCTTCCTGGCTGCGGAGTGGGTTCATGATGGCCGGTTATGCGCGGTCAGAAGCTGGCCCCGAGCAGGAACTGCACGTTCTGGATGTCGTCCCCGTCCTCCTCGCGCAGGGGAACACCATAGCTGAAGCTCAGGGGGCCGACGGGCGACATCCAGGTCAGGGCCAGACCGGCCGACGCCCGCAATTCGTCCGCCTCGAAATCGCCGACCCTGTCATAGACCTGGCCCACATCGATGAAGCTGCTCATGCGCACGGCGTCGTTGTCGGATGCGAAGGGCAGCGGGAAGAACAGTTCCACGCCGGCGGTCGTGCGGAAGGCACCGCCGAAGGGATCGTCGTTGCTGTCGCGCGGACCCAGGCTGTTGTCCTCGAATCCGCGCACGGAGCGGATACCGCCTGCGAAGAAATGCTCGAAGAAGGGAAATTCGTCGCTACCGCCGTAGCCGTCACCAAGGGCAAGTCCGGCCGACAGGCTCAGGGAATAGGTGTCGGAGAGCTTGAAGATCTCCTCCCCGCTGTAGGTGAACTGGTAGTACTGCAGGTCGCTCCCCGGGACGGTCACCTCGGATCCCAGCCGGTGCCGGCGTCCGGAGGACGCGAAGATCACACGGTCACGGGTATCGTGCGTGTAGGAGACCTCCAGGGAAAACAGGTTGTAGCTGTCGCCCTGCCGCTCGAGGAAGTCGGTGATCTCCGTTGGCGTCGTCGCGACGGTGTTGATCCGCACATTCTCGAACCCCGGCCTGATGTTGACGGTGTCGAATTCAGAGAAGGGGATCCCATAGGTGACGTTCGCTCCCGCACGATCGGACGAAAAGCGCGAGACATTCGCCTCTTCCGCGTCGATCTTCTGGTAGAAGATCGAGAAACCGCGGCTGGCCCCGTGAATGGTGTAATGCGGGTTCAGAACGCTGAGATTCACGAGTTGAGAGACCTGGCTGTTGCTGACGGAGACCGTCACCCGGTTGCCGGTGCCCATGAAGTTGTCCTGGCTCAGGCTTCCCGTCAGGAGGATTCCCTGGTTTTGGGAAAAGCCGGCACCGAGCGACAGCGACCCGGACAGGCGCTCGGTGACCGAGATCTCGAGGTCCACCTCGTCATCGCTGCCTGCGACCCGGCGCGTCTCGATGTTTGCCGTCTCCACGAAGGGCAGGCGCTGCAGACGCACCCGCGACCGATCCACCTGCTCGCCGTTGAACCAGGCACTCTCCATCTGGCGAAGTTCGCGCCGGTAGACGCTCTCCTGCGTCCGCGTGTTCCCGGTGATCAGGATGCGCCGGACATAGACGCGCGGGCCGGGATCCACGAAGTAGGTCAGCGCGACGGTTCGGGCGTCTTCGTCCACCTCGGGGACGGGATTGACATTGGCGAAGGCAAAGCCCTCCGCGGTCAGGCGCCGGGTAATCTCCTCCGCCGAATCCACGACCCGGCGACGGGAAAAGATCTGCCCCGGCTCCACCTCGATCAGATCCTCCAGTTCACGCGCCGGCACGACCATCTCCCCCGCGAGATCGACCGATCCGATGGTGAAGCGGTCGCCCTCATCGATGTTGATGGTGATGTAGATATCCTTGCGGTCCGGAGTCAGGGTTACCTGGGTCGAATCGACCTCGAAATTGAGGAATCCGGCATCCAGATACCGTGAACGCAACCGTTCGAGGTCTCCGGACAACTTCTCCCGCGAGTAGTTGTCGCGGCGGCTGAAAAAGGCCCACCAACGCGGCACGCCCGATTCGAAGCGGCGGGTCACGTCACGATTGTCGAAGGCCTCGTTGCCCACCACGTTGACCTCGCGGATCTTGGCCACGCGCCCCTCGGCGATGGTGATGTCGACATCGACCCGGTTGCGGGGCAATTCGGTGATCTCGATGTCGATCTGCACGTTGTAGCGCCCGCGGGACAGGTACTGCTGCCGCAGTTCGTTCTCCACCCGATCCAGGATGGTCCGGTTGAAGACACGGCCCCGCTGCAGCCCGACGTTGCGCAGGGCGTCGGTCAGCCCCTCCGAGGGAATGTCGCGGTTGCCGGTAAACCGGATCTCGTTGATGGCCGGACGCTCCTCCACGAAGACCACCAGGACATTCCCGCGCCGGGCCAGCCGCACGTCGGAGAAGAAGCCGGTCTGGAACAGTGCGCGGATGACCTCGGCGCTGCGCGCATCGTTGAAGGTGTCACCGACCTGAATCGGCAGAAACGTCAGGGTGGTGCCCGCGGTGATCCGCTCCAGTCCCTCGATCTCGATGTCATCGATCACGTAGGACTGTGCCCATAGCCCGCCGGAGGCCAGCAGCAATCCATACAGCATCAATGCCTGCAAAAGCTGTCGAGTCATGTCTGTCGCCAAATCGATGGGGCTGCAACCGCGGCCGGATTATCCGAACAAGCGTGTGAAGTCGTTGTACAACGCCAACAGCATCAGGCCGGCAATGGCCACCAGACCCAACTGCTGGCCAATCATCTGGGTGCGTTCGGAGACCGCACTGCCCTTCACCCACTCCACCAGGTTGAACATCAAATGACCGCCATCCAGCACCGGGATCGGCAGGAGATTGATGATGCCCAGTGAAACACTCACCAGCGCAAGAAAGCCGAGGAAGGCGGTGACGCCGATGATCGCGGTCATCCCCGCGAACTCGGCGATTGTAACCGGTCCGGCGATGTTTTTGACCGACGCCTCGCCGGTGACCATGCGCCCGAGTACGCGCAGGGTGAGGATACTGACTTCCCAGGTGCGCGCGGCACCGCTGGCCAGCCCCTCCACCGGACCCAGCCGCACCAGGGTGGACATCTCCCGGATCTGCGGTTGATCGGTGTCCACACCCGCGCCGATGCGGCCCATCGTCTCCCCGTCCACCTCGACCCGCGCGGGCGTCACCCGGAGTTCGGTCGTGCCGCCTTCGCGGCTGACCCGCACCCGCAACGACTGCTCGGGCGCGGCCTGGATGGCCGCGACCCAGTCGCTCCAGGAGGCCACGGATTCGCCGTCCACGCTGAGCACCCGGTCCCCGGGCCGCAACCCGGCATCATCGGCCGGACTCCCGCGCTCGATGTTGCCGATCAGCGGCTCGAGCGCCGGCCGGAAGGGGCGGATGCCCAGGCGCTCCAGGAACTGTCCCTCGCCCAGCAGCTGGCGCCGGTCTTCCAGGGGCAGGGTACGCTGCAGTTCGCGACCATCGCGGTCGAGCACCGTGAGCACCACCTCGTCCGCCCGCACCGCGTGGTCCAGCAGGCGCAGGTTCGCCTGATCCCAATCCTGGACCCGCCGGTCACCGACCATCAGGATCTGCTCCCCGTGCTCCAGGCCGCCGGCGGCCGCGGCGCTGCCCGGCTCGACATCACCGACCACCGGCTTCAGCCCCGGCACGCCGATCATGAACATCAGGGCGTAGGCCATCAGCGCGAACAGGAAGTTCGCCGCCGGTCCGGCCACGATCACGAAACTGCGGGCGCCGAGCGGCTTGCGGTTGAAGGCGCGCGGCGCCTCGCTCTCGGCGACCGGCGCCTCGCGTTCATCGAGCATCTTCACGTACCCGCCCAACGGGATCGCCGCAAGCACGAACTCGGTCCGATCGCGGCCGAACAGGCGCCGGTAGATCGGCCTGCCGAAGCCCACGGAGAAGCGCAGGACCTTCACGCCCATCAGGCGCGCCGCGAGAAAATGGCCGTACTCATGGATGGTGACGAGTACGCCGATGGCCACGATGAAGGCGGCTAGGCTGGTGAGAATGGTCATGGAGTCATTGTGTCAGTGCGCGGTGGCCTGTGCGTTTACCCATGCGCTAGCATACTCCCGCGCCTCGGCATCCGCTGCAAGAATCCCGTCCAGCGAGTCCGCGGGCCGCACCGGAAGGGCCGCCAGCGTGAGGTCGATCAGGCGGGCGATGGTGGGGAACCGGATGCGCTCATCCAGAAAGGCCTGTACGGCGATCTCATTGGCCGCATTCAGGATGGTGGTGGCGGTGCCGCCCGCCTTCAAGGCCCGGTATGCGAGTTCCAGGCAGGGGAAGCGCTCCTGCGACGGCGGCAGGAATTCCAACCGGCCCGCCTTCAGCAGGTCCAGCGGGGCGACGCCCGAGGCCATCCGGTCCGGCCAGGCGAGGCTGTGCGCAATCGGCGTGCGCATGTCGGGATTCCCCAGTTGCGCCAAGACCGAGCCATCCGCATAGCTCACCATGGAATGCACGATGCTCTGCGGATGCAGCACGACCTCGATCGCCTCCGGCGGCAACGAAAACAACCACCGCGCCTCGATGATCTCCAGGCCCTTGTTCATCATGGTTGCGGAGTCCACGGAGATCTTGCGGCCCATGTCCCAGTTGGGGTGCGCGCAGGCCTCGTTCGGGGTGATGGCATCGAAGCTCTGCAGCGGACGCTCTCGGAAGGGTCCGCCGGAGGCGGTCAACAGGATCCGTTCGGCCCCGTGGGGGCACACCGACTCGCCACAGGTGTAACCCGCGGGCAGGCACTGGAAGATCGCGTTGTGTTCGCTGTCGACCGGAAGCAGCCGTGCCCCACTGTGCGTCACTGCATCCATCAGCAGGGCCCCCGACATCACCAGGGATTCCTTATTGGCCAGGAGGAGCCGCTTGCCCGCGTGGGCGGCCGCCAGGGTCGGCAACAGCCCGGCGGCACCGACGATCGCCGCCATCACCACGTCCACCTCCGGGGCCCGGGCCGCGTCCACCAGCGCCTCTTCGCCGGCCAGCACCGTGGTGCCGCTGCCCGCCCGCGCGAGGAGGTCGCGCAGCGCGGACGCGGCCTCGCGGTCCACCATGACCGCCACGGCGGGCCGATGCGCCAGGCACTGCTCGGCA
>JAWLFM010000008.1:0-37970 GCA_041685565.1 Thioalkalivibrio sp. | reverse complement strand
TTGATCGTTAGCCATGGTGCGACACGCGGCGAGATGTGGCTTGCTCCAACTCGCGCAGTTCGCAGTCGTTCCCGTCAGCCAGCGATCCGGCGAACCACACGCATCCGACTTAGGGGCCTACGAATGAGCGACGCACCGATTGTGATACTCGTGGACGACGACGCCGAGGTCCGACGGTCCTTGTCGCTGTTCCTCGGACTTTCGGGATACAAGGCCGTCACCTACGGGTCTGCCGAGGCCTTGCTGCGCGAGCTGGACCTGGATCCCGATCAGCCCGGATGCATCGTTCTTGATCTGCGCATGCCGGAAATGGACGGGCTGGAACTGCAGGAGATCCTGCGTGCCCGCGGGTGCCTGCTCCCCATCATCTTCATCACGGCCTACGGCGATGTCCCAGCATCCGTGCACGCCCTCAAGGCCGGGGCGATCGACTTCCTGGAAAAACCCTTCTCCACCGAGCATCTCATCGCCCGTATCGACGATGCCGTGGCATTGAATGGCCGCCTGCGAGCCCGCATTCAAAAACAACTGGAGATGGAGGAACGCACCAAGGACCTGACACCCCGGGAATGCGAGGTACTCCGGCACGTCACCGCAGGCCTCAGCAACAAGGAAATCGCTCGCGAACTGGATATCAGCCCCCGCACCGTGGAGAAATACCGCGCCCGCATGATGGAGAAGATGCAGGCAGAAAGCATCGCCGAGCTATGCCAGATGGTCGGGGTCGGCACCGACGCGGGATTGCGGCTGCGTGGGGACGGATCCGACACGACCGTCTGACGTTCGGCGCAGAACCCGAGACGACGGTGGCGATGGTACGGCACTCACGGTCACGGCCCCGCGCCACCCCGGACGCGGAAACGCCGCAAACCGTCGGATAACACTACGCCAACCCGACCTCCAGAACCGCGCCGCGACCTTTGCGCTAATGCGGGCGCAGGGTGGCCTGGTAGCGTTCCAGGAAATACGCGATGGTCTCGGTGCGTATCCTGATGGATCCCGAAGGGTGGTTCTCGTCCAGATCCTTGAAGCTGAAATACGGCGTCCCCGAGCGCTCGACAATCTCCTCGACCACGGAGTAGACCGGCGCGTCGTGACCGCACTTGAAGCTCGACAGCTCCAGGGCGATGAGGTTGGGATGGCGGGCGACGAATTTCGCGGCCCAGAGCTTGCGCGAGGTATGCTCCGAGAAGCTGTGCCTCCAGACATCGTCGATCACCAGCGCTGAATCGATGTCGCCTGCGCGGACCTCCGCCCCGAAGAGCCGGTCCAGGATGTCCGCGTCCAGGGGCAGCGCATCCTGCCAGAAGATCGGATAGCCGGCCCGCTGCAGTTCCTCGAGGATCCCGTGATTGATGCCCGGATCGTTGTGGTAGGGGCGCCCCAGGACCCCGATGCCGACGCGGCCTTCGCGTTCCAGCGTGTCCAGTTCGGCCCGCTGGCGCGAACGCATCTTCTCGTAGAAACGTGCGAGGGCGCGTAGACCCTGCTCGACCGCGCGCCGGGACTCACCCAGTCCGAACCCCAATACCTCCCCCCAGTCTGCATGCATCTGTCGTGCGCAGAGTTCCGGCTGATCGAGGCTGACGAAGGTCTTCTTCATCGCGATGCCGTGCCTGGCGAACAGGTCTTCCTCGGTGACGAAGGCCGCATGGGTGGCCTCTGCCGTGGCCACCACGGTCGGGCAGGACTTCGAGGCCTGCACACCGTGGAGGGTCGTTGGCAAGCCGTCGATCATCGGGAAGAAGATGTGGGTGAGCGGCTTGCGCGCGTGCACGCGCTCGAGCAGGTCGTGGACATGGGCGATGCCCAGCTTGCTGGGGAAACACGGGTCGATGCTGCCGCGGCGCGCCCCCCGGCGATACAGTGCCTGGTCGGTGTAGGCCGAGAAGACCAACTGGCGGTAGGACAGTCCGAGGGCCATGAAGTAGCCGAGGAAGAAGGGCGCGCAGGAATAGAGGTTGAGTACCCGCGGCAACCCGATGCGCACCTGGCGCCGCTTCTCCATGGCGGCGGCATGCCGCGCCCCCCAGCGGCGGCGCAGGGGCCCCAGGATGCCACCTCGCGGCGGCGGCCCTCCGGCAACGGGATCGATGTCCGGGCGCTTGAACACGGACCGGGCGGCGATCTCCAGGAAGTTCGGGTTGCGCCGCATCACGTCGTCCAGATCGGCCTTGATCCGACGCATCTCGCCGAGATCCTGCACGGTGCCCTTGTCGCAATTGGCCACGATCACCCTGCGATGGCCCGTCAGGGACGCGGACCCGGCGTCGCCGGAGTCCGTCTCGGGCATCCCTTCGGCGTCATCAGCATGATAGACATCGATGAATGTGCGCAGACAGAGGTTCTTGCAGAAGTCACAGCGCGTCTCCTCGCGACGGATCGTTCGGTGCCGGATCTGGCGGGCCCGAACGATGCCGAGGAATGAGCTGGGCCGGTCCTCGCGCCAGAGGCGCCGGGCCTCCAGGGCGCAGCCGATGGCCCCGGATTCCCCGCAGTGGCGATGGACGCGGATGTCACAGGATCGACCGCTCTTGCGGAATCGGGCGCGCAGGTAGTCCACCTGGCTCTTCACGGCCGCCAGGTTGTTCTGGGTACCACCCTGCAGCACGAAGCGGCTCCCGAGTTCGGCCGGATTCGGGATCTGGGCGACGTAAAGCCAGATGTTCCTGGGTAGCACGGCGGCAAGACCCGCAAGGATCTCCCGATGTTCCCAGCCCTTGCGCTGGACGTCCACGATATCGGACTGCAGGAACACGGCGCAGCCATGATTGAATTCCGGCATCGCCCCGGCGCTCAACGCGATATCGGCGTAGTCCTCCACGGCCACGCCGAAGGCCTTGGCGGTCGCCTGTAGAAAATACCCGTTCCCTGCCGAGCACTGCGTGTTCAGCCGGAAGTCGCGCACGCGGCCGTCCCTGAGGAACATCAGCTTGATGTCCTGGCCCCCGACATCGACGATGACATCGGTTCCGGGATAGAAGTGCTGGCAGGCGTGGGCATGAGCCACCGTCTCCACCAGCGCCGTGTCCGCGTGCAGGACGTCGCGAATGATGTCCTTGGCATAGCCGGTGGTCCCGACACCCAGCACGGTCAGCTGCGCGCCCTGCGCGGTCACCTGGCGTTCCAGTTCGTCGAGGATGGCCACGGAATCCTGGATCGGGTTGTCCTGGGACAACCGATAGGCCTTGGCCAGGACCTCCCCCTCCGGACTCAGGAGCACCCCCTTGGTGGAGGTGGAACCCGCATCGATGCCGATGAAGGCGGGGACCTGCTCACCGGGCCGCAGGGCGACGGGCCGCCACGGCTCCTGACGGAATTCCCGGAGGAACGCCTCGAGTTCCTCCGGGCTGCCCCCCAACCCGCGGGGAAGGCCGTCGCCACGGATTTCCTCACGGCTGCGCGCGATATGTGCCTCCAGCCCCGCCCGGCCGAGGTAACGGCCGCATCCCCGATCCTCCTCCAGCTCCCGGCGCCCGTATTCTGCCGCGCCCAATGCCGCAAAGTACTGCGCATGCCTGGGCACCACGACATGCGCTTCGGCGCCGCGCGTCGCATCGGGCAGGGGCACCCCGCGCTGCTGCCACAGTTCGCGCAGGTTGTGTCGCCAGCACTCCTGCATGCCGCGAATGAAGGTGTTCGGGCCACCCAGCAGCAGCACGGTCGGGCGCAGCGTATGCCCGCGGGTGAGTACGGAGAGATTCTGCTGGACGATGGATTCGAACAACGAGGCCATCAGGTCTGCGGTGTCGATGCCCTGCTTCTGCAGGGAGTTGATGTCGGTCTCGGCGAAGACACCGCACTTGCCCGCAACGGGATGGATGGTGCGACCGGCGTAACCCATGGCCCCCAGGCGCTCCGGCGGGATGCCGAGCTTGCCGCTGATCTTGTCGATCACGGCGCCGGTACCCCCTGCGCACTTGTCGTTCATGGATGGAATCTTCTTCTTGCCGCGTTTTCCCAGGTCCCTGAACACGATGATCTTGGCATCCTGCCCCCCGAGCTCCACCACGCTTCCGGCCTCGGGGTAGAGCGTCTCCACCGCCAACGAGACCGCGTGCACCTCCTGCACGAAGCGACCGCCGAGCTGCGTGGCCAGGATGCCGCCCCCGGAGCCGGTGACGAAGATCCGGAAGTCCGCCGCCGGATGCCCCGGAAATGCCGTCTCGATACGGGCCAGGAACCCCGCCACGGTCTCCGCCTGCCGGGTCTCGTGCCGTCGGTACTCCTGCCACAGTAATGCGCGGGTCCGGGGATCCATCACCACCGCCTTCACCGTGGTCGAACCCACGTCCAGACCGATGATCAACCCCGTCGGGTATTCCCCGGAACGGACCCCCGGCGCGGTATCAGGCAGTGTGCGCATCAGCTGCTGTCCGTGAGGATGCCAGTCTTCCCGCGCTGCCATTCCTTCCAGCCAGGGTCCCGTGCCATCAGGCGGGCCACGTAGCGGACGAAGTGCGCTCCGCGCCCGATGCTTCCCGGCTCTTCCGGGATCGGATGGAAGGGATTGCGCAGCTGCGGATGGCGGGCCACGTAGGCGTGCAGGGCCTCCAGGGAGAGGTCGACATCATGCAAGGCCTGACGAAATTCCTCGCGGGACTGGGTCTTCGCCTCACTGAGGGACATCTGCACCCGGGAGTAGGCATTGAGTTCGCCTTCACCGGCGGTCTCGATGGGCAGGAAATTCATCTCAGGATACCGGGCCAGTACCGCGGCCTGGGCCCCATCGGACTGCGTCGACGGCATGCAGCCGAACGGCTTCAGCGACAGGGTCATGTGCGCCTGGCCCTTGTTGAAGGCGTGGATGTTCTTGGCAATCTCGAGATAACCCTCGCCGCCCATGATCCGCGCGTGGTAGTACGGGTCACCGGTGCGTTCGAGCAGCAGTTGCCCGGTCAGCGGCGGTACCGTGGCGCCGAGTGCCCTGCGCAGCCGATCGTATTCCCGATGCATGAGCCATCCCGTCAGCCGAAGGAGGCGATCCTGAAACAGGAACCGTCCCCAGGCCCCGAGACGGCGCAGGGGCTGCAGCAATCCGACCGAGGCCTGCCCGACCGCCACCATCCGGCGATCCCGGGCGACCCCGTGCAGATTGTGGCGCATATAATCGATCCAGGCGGCGATCGGCTCGATCCTCACCTCCGCACCCTCGGACTCCAGGAACTCGAACATGCGAAAGTTGCCATCGCCTTCGGTCGTCTGTGCCCAGAATTCGCCGGTGATCTTCACCACCGGCCTTGCGCGCAATCGGTCGACCTGCACATCGCGCTCGATGATGGAGCGGCACCGGACCAGCATCCGAACATAATCCGGATCGCGCAGCTGGTGCAGCAACTGCGCCAGGTCCTCCGCGGATTTCAGGGGCGTCAGGGGACGCAGGACGCGGGTCGCCCAACCGGGGTGCGCCACGTAGTCCTTGACGCGCAGGGTCGTCTCGCATTCCTTCAGGCACTTCTCGAAGGCGGCAGCGACGGACTCGGAGTCCAGGGCATAGGGATGGATCTGGTGAAAGACGGCGTTGAGCAGATCGGCGGCGAAGATGGCATTCAGCAGGGCCCGATACAGCCTGAGGTTAATCTCGAAACCGTCGCCGACCGCCCCCGGGTCGTGTCCGTCGCCTCCCGCCTTCTTGTCGAAGGTGATCACCCGGAAGCCCTCAAAGCCGGCCTTGCAGAGCGCGAGCCGGTACTGGGCCTCGTACATGCCGAACCGGCAGGGTCCGCAGGAGCCGACCGTGACAAAGACGTAGTCGGCGACGATCCGTTCTGGGGCAAGCCCCTCTTCGTCCCGCAGACGTTCGAGATGGTTGATCAATGCCCCGGTGACGAAGTAAACGGGATTGCACTGGCCTGCGGTGCAATATTCCCTGCCGGTCTGGAAATCCCGCCGGGTGGGCGTCGCAAGGTGGTCGGCGCGGTAGCCCAGACCCTGCAAGGCCCCCTTCAACAACCGGTCGTGGACCGATGACAGACTGCCGAAGATCAGGGTGACATGGCCCCGCTCGGCAGGCGAGAACGGCCGCTCCGCGGGCCGTTTGTAGAAACGGGAAGGCCCGGCTTGCGCGCGTTCAGGCTGAGGGTCGCTCATCCGCGTGCCCCCCGTTTCCGGGAGAATCTTCTTCCGAGGCCCCCGCGCCACTTGAGCATGCTCTCAGCCCCCCATGATCCCAGGGCGCTGTGAGAAGGCCGGCCTCCTCCCTTGAGAAGTCCGCAGGAACAGACTCAGGTGGCCTGACGCTGGGAGGGTCAGTCGAGCACGAAGGTGACCTTCATGTCCACACGGTACGCGGTGACCTTCCCGTTCTCGACGGTGACCTTCTGCTCCTTGATCCAGGCGCCCTGAATGCCCCGCACGGTCTGCGAGGCCCTGTCGATGCCCTGTTGGATCGCATCCTCGAAGCTCACGTTGGATTCGGCGGAGATTTCTGAAACCTTTGCGACTGCCATGATCGTCCTCCTTGTTGGGAAAATCCGTTGCTGGATTGCCGCCGAAACAGGTTTGCCGCGCACGGTCCGGCGACCGTGCGCGGCACCCGGGCGTCCCGTGCCAATCCAGCTCCCACGAACCAAAATAGAGGAAAGGATCTCCGATCACCATCTGGGGCGCGCACCTAGGTAGCCGTACCCGTTGACAATACACCAGGCTTGATCTGCATGTTGGCCGATCAATGCCCGGTGACAAGCCGGGGCGAACGGCAAGCGGATGCTTCCGTTCCCGGTTCGGCGAGCCCACCAGGGCCGGCGCGATTTTCCAGGCATCCTCCCTGTCTCAGGGTTTGATGATTGCCGGGTTTCAGAAACCGGGCCGACGTCTGGTTTCCCCGCGGGACAGGGCCGTCGACCTGCCCAAGACCCCGGGCGTCCGGTGGCACGAGTTGCCCGAGATTCCGGGCCGGCACGAAGCCGGAAAACGGGTGGAGATGCTATTCTTGAACCCTGGGTGTGCGAAGCTTGACACCCGTACAGGCAGGGCTGCGGATCGCCCATCCGATCGCGTCACAAGCCTGCCTGGAAGCCAGGAGCGCCATGAAACTCTTCACCTGCCAGTCCTGTGGACAGCACCTCTTCTTCGAGAACGTGGTCTGCACGCGTTGCGGGCATACCCTGGGCTTTCTTCCGGATCGCCTCGAGATCTCCGCGCTCAAGGCCAGTTGGGACGGATTATGGCGCGCATTGGGATCGCGCCATGACAGCCACCGCTACCGGATGTGCGCGAACTCGACCGACTACGGGGTATGCAACTGGATGGTGCCGGAAGATGACGCCAACCCTCTGTGTGTCTCCTGCCGCCTGAACCACACCATCCCCGACCTGAATGTCCCGGGCAACCTGAGCCTCTGGCACGCCCTCGAGTCCCAGAAACGCCGGCTGATCTACAGCCTCGTCCGGCTTGGGCTGCCCATCCGGTCAAAGCAGGAGGCCCCCTCGGGGTTGGCCTTCGATTTCCTCGCCGACCCCGAGCCCGCCTTGAATGAGGCCGGGAGGGTCCTGACCGGCCATGCCCAGGGACTGATCACCATCAACATCGCGGAGGCCGACCCCGCGATCCGAGAGCGCATGCGCCAGGACATGGCCGAGCCCTACCGGACCATCCTGGGGCACTTCCGCCACGAGTCGGGGCACTACTACTGGGACCGCCTGGTCCGGGGCAGTCAATGGATGGACGCGTTCCATCGACGCTTCGGCGACGAGACCCTGGATTACGGGCAGGCACTGGAGCGCCACCACACCGAGGGCGCGCCGGAAGGCTGGCCGGCGCAGTTCGTGAGCGCCTACGCCAGCAGCCATCCCTGGGAGGACTGGGCCGAGACATGGGCACACTATCTGCACATCGTCGACACGCTGGAGACGGCCCAGCAATTCGGCGTCCGGGTGCAGCCAAGGGGGGGAGACAGCACCCGAATGCGGACCGGACACTTGTTCGATCCGTACGCTCAGCGCGATTTCCAACCCATCCTCGATCACTGGCTGCCGCTCGCCTTCGCCATGAACAGCCTGAACCGCAGCATGGGGCACGAAGATGCCTACCCCTTCGTGCTTGCGCCGCCGGCCATCGAGAAACTGCGACTGGTGCACCGCATCGTCAAGGATCCCCCACCTACTGCATGAAGACGTGCCCTTCTTCCTGTTGCAGACGGATGATCTCGGCGTCCGCCATCGGCACCATATCGACGAAACCGTGAACATCCTCCGGGGCGAATCCCCGTTCATGTGCAGCGACCTGGCACATCCGGAACTGAATCGGCCCGGACAGGGTCAGGCTCTGCGCGCGATGCATCAACTCGCTGTATTCCCCGTAGTTCTCGATGGCGAAGAAACCGATCTCGTCCCCGTGCAGGACCAGCACGATCGAGGCATCGAACGGATCGGCACCATAGACGTTGTTCAGAAAGCTGACCCGGTCGAGAATGCGCTCGAAACGCTCCAGGTCGCCCTGGGCAACGTCATACACCACCTTCTGCGGCGCATAGTCGATCGCCTCGAGGGCGGCCGCGCCCCACGGCGCCTCTGTTTGGGACAGGGCCGGCGCGGCCATGAACATGGTCATGCCGACCACTGCAAGGACCTTCACGATCGTGTCATGCATATCGTTCTCCCGAGTTGGCCTGCGCGCAGGGGGCTCCCGCTGCGGCACAGGCAGTGTTCCATGCGTTGCGACCGCCGACCAACCGGTCAAGCGCGAACGCGTTTTGTATGACCGACAGTGGGTCGACGTGACCGTGCCCATCGGCATTCCCGCGACAAGGTCCCGGTTGCTGAACCTATAATCGCATCTGATGATCACGCAAGCACCGCCCGGGGCTCCTCACGCCGCCCAAAGGATGCCATGACCGCGAAATCCCTGGATGCCCTGCTCGCGACCCTGGACGCAGACGGATCGCTCGATTTCGCGGACACCCTTCGACGCATCATCGATTGGCTGCGACCGGAGGCCGGCGCCCGCAGCACCGCAACGGTCATTGCCCGTATCGAGCAGCTGGTGCTGGCCCTGGACGAGGATCCGGACCTGCGCCAACGCCTGCGGGAACATCTCGAAGAGGGCCTGGAGGGTGCACGGCACCTGACGCTGTATACCGGCATCGGCCTGTTCTCCCGCCGCGGCTTCCTGCGCGAGTTCACCCAGCGGGTGTACGAGCGGCTGAATCCGCGGCCAATGGAGCGGGCGGACCTGAAGGACGTATTCGCATACGTCTTCCACCGGCCCGGCGATGCGCAGTGGGTTACCGCCCTGCCCGACGATGCATGGTGGCGCCTGCTGGAGGCCATCGGTTGTCTGTCGGGGGAATATCCCGCGGTACTGAACCGCGCCCGAGCGGAGATGCTCTACGCCCTCGAGATGCTCTCCCTGTGGATCGCGGCGGAGGAACTGGAGCCGGAACTGCTGCGGCTCGATCCCCGCCTCGCCGAACGCGACTCCGCCTTCGTCGCCCAACAACGGGAGCTGGCGGCATTCATCCAGGCCTACCGCGACTGGGCCGAGGATCCCTCCCGGGAATTCCAGGACGACCGCCATGCACGGGTCCTGCTCGATCAGTGCAGCGAGCAGATCGCGACCCTGCGCAGGCGCGCTGTCACCAGGGGCAGCAGCATCTCGCTGACCCACCTCCTGGAACGGCTGGACCAGACCCTTGCGCGCATCCGGAGACTCCTGAATATCCTGGATCCGTCCGATCCCGAGGCCCGGCGCAGGACGTCCGTGCAACTCTTTCGGGAGCTGGTTGCGGCGAACGCGAGCCGGCATGGCATCCGCTCGCTATGGCAGGACAACATCAAGCTGCTCTCGCGCAGCGTGACCCAGCAGGCCAGCGAAACCGGCGAACACTACATCACCAGCAACCGGGCGGAGTACCTCGGAATGCTGCGCTCCGGGGCCGGCGCCGGACTGATCATCGCCGTGATGGCCTGGATCAAGATCCAGATCACGGCCATGGGGATGGGCGAGGGTGCGACCACCCTTTGGGTGAGCCTGAACTATGGCCTCGGCTTCGTGCTGATCCACATCCTGCATTTCACCGTCGCCACCAAGCAGCCGGCCATGACCGCGGCCCGGCTCGCGGCCGCGATTGAGGAGAGCGAGAAGGGAACCGCGAACCCGGCGAAACTGGCGGACCTGCTGATCCAGGTGGGCCGGTCACAGTTCATCGCCGTCGTGGGCAATGTCAGTGTCGCCCTTCCCGTGGCCGTCGGGCTGGGCTGGATGCACCAACTGATACTGGGTGCTCCCGTGCTCGACGCCGCCGGCCGGGACTACCAGTTGCAACAACTGTCTCCGTTTGCCGGCCTCGCGCTTCTGCACGCCGCGATCGCGGGGGTCTGGCTGTTCGTGGCCGGGCTGATTTCGGGTTTTTTCGACAACCGCTGCGCCTATCTGGACCTGCCGGGCCGGCTGCGGAGCCACCCGCTCCTCGGACGGCTCCTGTCGGAACGGGCGCGCAATCGCCTCGCGGACTACATCGATCACAACTACGGGGCCCTGGCCGGAAACTTCTTCTTCGGCGTGCTGCTGGGTGTAACCGGTTACATCGGCTACCTGCTGACCCTGCCGCTGGACATCCGCCACGTGGCCTTTGCCTCCGCCAATCTCGGGTACACGATGCCGGTCCAGATGCCGGGTGGGTTCGAGTTTCTGCTATACCTGACCTTCGTTCTGTTGATCGGCGCGGTGAATCTCTGGGTCAGCTTCGGCCTGGCCCTCTACGTGGCGCTCAAGGCAAGGGGGACACGTGTCGGCGGCCTGGACCGGCTGCTCAAGGCCTATGGGCAGCGCATCCTGGAACACCCGCGCGAGTTCCTGCTCCCGCCGCAGACACCGCCGCAGGAAGACAACGAGGAATCCAACGGGACCCGCGGAAGCTGAATGGACCGCGGCTGCAAGCGACGCCCATTGCCGCGGGGAGGCATCCCAAGGCGCAAGGAGAGCGGTGGAGCGGGGAATGGATTCAGGGTACGCCACCGAGGGCGTTCCAACACATGCCCGGGAGCAGGCTCTGCATCCCTGGGCAAGGCACAACGGACTTCAAGAGGGAACCCATGAATCTTGAGAAGGTGGTCTTCGGCTTCTTCATCATCCTGGCGCTGACGCTGAACTTCGGTTTCTTTCTCGGCGAGATCGACAATCCCCAGCATCACAACGTCTATGAGCTGTTCGCCGCCATCGTGGTGAACCTGATCGCGACCGTCCTCAAGTTCGGCGACCGAACGCAGACCGGGGCCCTGCTGCTGGCCACCTCGCTGGTCGCGGTACTGCAGCTGTTTGCCGCGGCCGCCGTCTGGGCCTACGCGGTGAATATCAGCGCGACCGGCATGGACGGCATGATGATGGCCAGCATCGTGTCGCTCGCGGGAGGCGCGATGCTGGCGAACGTGGTCTCGGTGGTGCTGCTGATCGCCGATACCGTGAACCTGCGCCGCTGAGCGGATCATGGACAAGGTCCTGTTCCTGTTCCTGCGGCGCATGCGTGCACCGCTCCTGGTATTGATGGCGGCCTACAGCATCTCCATCACCGGCCTGGTCCTGATCCCCGGCGTGGATGACCAGGGCGAGGTCTGGCGCATGGACTTCTTCCATGCCTTCTATTTCGTCACCTACACCGCTCCGACGATCGGGTTCGGAGAGATTCCCTACGCCTTCACCGAGGCACAGCGCATGTGGGCCGCAGTGACCATCTACATGTCCGTGATCGCGTGGCTCTATGCCATCGGTCGGATCCTGGGTCTGGTGCAGGACGCAACCTTCAGACGCGCGGTCCGCCAGCAGTCCTTCGATCGCAGCATCCGCCGCCTGCGTGCCCCCTTCTTCATCGTCTGCGGCTACGGCGACACCGGCGCTCTGCTGGTAAGCGCCCTACTCCGTCGGCGCAAGCGGGCGGTGGTCATCGATATCGATGAGGATCGCATCACCGATCTCGCGCTCTCCGACATGGATTACCACGTGCCGGGCCTCTGCGCGGATGCCAGCAGTTCTGCGCGACTGCGGTCGGCCGGCCTGCGCAACCCATTCTGCCAGGGCGTGGTCGCGCTCACCGACAGCGACGCCGTAAACCTGACGATTGCGATCACCGTGAAGCTGCTGAATCCAGACCTCCCGGTCATCTGCCGCGCCGAAAGCCTCGATACCGAACGGAACATGCAGTCCTTCGGTACGGAACATGTCATCAATCCCTTCGAGACCTTCGGCGACCGTCTGGCCCTGGCCTTGCACTCACCGGGACATCACCTCCTGCACCAGTGGCTCAGCAGCGTCCCCGGCAGCGGCCTGCCCATGCCGCTCTACCCGCCGCGCGGCCGCTGGATTCTCTGCGGCTATGGCCGCTTCGGCAAGGCGGTGCACCAGGGTCTCAGGAGTGAAGGCGTGACCACCGTGATCGTCGAGGAGGACCCCGAGGGTACCGGCTGCATCAGCGACTGTGTGCGCGGCCGCGGTACCGAGGCAGACACCCTGCAGCAGGCCGGAATCGCTGGCTCTGCCGGAATCGTCGCAGGCACCGACCACGACACCAACAACCTGTCGATCCTGATGACCGCGCACGAGCTGAATCCGGATCTCTTCATGGTCGGCCGCCAGAACAAGGACGACAATGGCGCCCTGTTTGCCGCCGGGCACGTGGATCTCGTGATGCGCCACAGCGAGATCCTCGCCGAGGCCGTTCTTGCGCACCTGACCTCGCCACTGCTGCCCCTCTTTCTGAAGCTTGCGCGGGAACGCGATGACGACTGGGCCAACGAACTCGTCAGCCGCATCGGCGCGGTCACCGACGACCGGGTACCGGAACTGTGGAGCGTCGAACTGACACCCGACGCGGCGCCCGCGCTACTGCAGCGCCTGCGCCACGGGCCATTGTCCCTGGGTCAGCTGCTGGTCGATCCCGGCCGACCGGACCAGCAGCTTCCCTGTGTGGCGTTGCTGCTCCAGCGCGGTGACGGGGGGGAGCAGCTGGTCACCCCCGGCGACGAGGTGGCGCTGCAGCCCGGCGACCGGATCCTGTTCTCGGGTCGGTCATTCGCTGCATCGCGCATCAACCGCGCATTGTGCAACCCGCATCACCTTGAGTTCCTCATCACCGGGGAGGATCGACCACAGGGTTCCATCTGGCGGCACATCGCGCCGCGCGGCACCTGACCAGGGCACAGGGCCGAACCATCGAAGGCCTTGGCCAGCCCGCGAAAGACGTCGTCCCGGCCCCCGGATATTCCCGGCGCCCACGGCCAGATGGTACCGTAGCGCCTTTACCAGCCACCCAGGAGCATCTGAGATGTCCACGACCCTGATCAGCCTGATGGTCGCCCTGCACGCCCTGTCCGCCGCGATCTGGGTGGGCGGAATGTTCTTTGCCTATATGGCCATGCGTCCGGCCGCTGCGGCCCTGCTCGCGGTGCCGGAACGCACCACGCTGTGGCAGGACAGCTTCGCGCGCTTCTTCCCCTGGGTCTGGGGCATCATCATCGTGCTGCTCGCGACCGGTTTCTGGCTGATCTTCGGTCTCTATGGCGGAATGGGCAACGTGGGGGGCCATGTCCACTGGATGCTCCTCCTGGGCCTGATCATGATGGCGATCTACGCGCACATCTTCTTTGCCCCCTACCGACGCATGCGCCAGGCCATCGCGGCACAGGACTGGCCCGAGGCCGGTCGCCGGCTCGGTCAGATCCGCATCTTCATCGGCATCAACCTGGTGATCGGGTTGGTCACCATCATCCTCGGCACGGGTGGGCGCTACTGGTGACCCCCCCGTGCTTCCGGTTCGATCTGGCCGCGCCTCCCTCGTCGGGCCGGGCGAGCCCGTAGACCCATCGGGCGGGTTTGACAAGGGGGCTGGCGGGTCGAATACTTCCCGGTGTTGGCCGACGCTGCGTCGGTCGGCAACAGAGCCCGAGTCAGAACAACCACGTACTCGGCAGACCCTGCGGCCACGACCATCCGCCGCAGACAGACTCGTGAGTCAATCCGGTCGCGTCAAGTCATGTCGCCAGGATCGACATCCATTCACCCAAGAGTGCAGGACATCGAGCACCGCCCGGTCACCGTGAAGCGCCAGCATGCACCAGGGGATCTGGTGAACATGGCAGGGACCGGATACGTCGCGGCATTCAGCACTGCTTGGGCAGCGCCGTGTCTGCAGGGCACTGCTCGGCTGCTGCCTCTGCCTCCCGCCGCGCGGAAAAGGGTTCGATCAAGCGGCACCGGCTGGCGAAAAACACAGGGGAATCCAAGGTGAGCAAGAAGACCAAAGAGATACAGGAGAAGATCGAAAAACTCGAGGAGGTCTACGAGACCGACTTCGAGATCGGGGACCAGAACATCAACCCGCTCGGACTGGACCTGCACAACCCGGTCTTCGTCACCAGTTCGATGCTGATCCTGTTATTCGTGATGGGATCCCTGCTCTTTCCAGACGCGTCCAATAGCGCGCTGACCGCCGCCCGCGTGTGGATCGGCGAGACCTTCGACTGGCTGTTCCTCTCCGCCGGCAGCATCTTCGTCCTGTTCTGCATCCTCCTGATCCTTCTTCCGGTTGGCAGAATACGAATCGGCGGACAGGATGCGAAACCCGACTTCTCGGTCATCTCCTGGTTCTCGATGCTGTTCGCGGCCGGCATGGGCATCGGCCTGATGTTCTGGAGCGTCGCGGAACCGGTCGGTTACTTCACCGAGTGGTTCGGCACACCCCTGAATATCGAAGGCGGCACCGAAGAGGCCAGGCGGGCCGCCCTGGGCGCAACGATGTACCACTGGGGTCTCCACCCCTGGGCCATCTACGCCATCGTCGGTCTGTCCCTGGCCTTCTTCACCTACAACAAGGGGTTTCCTCTGACCATCCGTTCCGCGTTCTATCCGCTCCTTGGCGAACGCGTATGGGGTCCGTTCGGGCACGTGATCGACACCTTGGCCGTGCTGGCCACCATGTTCGGACTGGCAACCTCCCTGGGACTGGGTGCCCAGCAGGCGGCCGGCGGCCTCGAATTCCTGTTCGGCATCGACAGTGGCCTGAACACGCAGATCGCGATCATCATCGGCGTGACCATCGTCGCCCTTCTGTCGGTGATGCGCGGCATCGATGGTGGCGTCAAGGTCCTGAGCAACATCAATCTCGCCTTTGCCGCGCTGCTGCTGCTGTTCGTGATGATCGCAGGCGGGCTGATCGCCTTCCTGACCAACGCCGGCACCACCCTATCGGCCTACGCGGAGTACATGCTGCCACTGAGCAATCCGGTCGGCCGTGAAGACGAGACCTTCTACCATGGCTGGACCATCTTCTTCTGGGCCTGGTGGATCTCCTGGTCACCCTTCGTCGGCATGTTCATCGCACGGGTGTCGCGTGGCCGCACCGTGCGCCAGTTCATCACCGCGGTGCTGCTCGTCCCCACCCTGGTGACGGTCGTATGGATGAGCGCCTTCGGCGGCGCCGGACTGAACCAGGCCATGGCTGGCGTCGGGACCCTGGCCGACGGCATTGGCGATTCCTCGCTCGCACTGTTCCAGATGCTGCAGAACCTGCCACTGACCGCCATCACCTCCTTACTGGCGATCGCGCTGGTGCTGATCTTCTTCATCACCTCGTCGGACTCGGGATCGCTGGTCATCGACAGCATCACCTCCGGGGGCAAGACCGATGCCCCGCAGTCCCAGCGGCTCTTCTGGGCCACCATCGAGGGCATCGTGGCCGGCGTCCTGCTGGCGGTCGGGGGCGCGGCGGCGCTGCAGGCCCTGCAGGCCGGGGCTGTCAGCACCGGATTGCCGTTCCTGCTCATCCTGCTGGCCATGTGCGTGAGTCTGGCCAAGGGGCTCTACCATGAGTTGCAACTGCTGAAGCTCACCGAGGCACAGGCGAAGGCATAGGAGGCCCCTCCTGCCGGCGTGGGAGGCCAGCCCCCGGGCGATCGGTTTGTTTCTGCAGACCGCTGCAGCGCCTAAGGGGCCCGCGGCAAGGGCAGGGCAGCGATGATGGTTCCGCGGGCGACCCGGGCGAGCTCGCGGCGCCGGGCATCCGGTTCCACGGGAATGGCCGGCAGGATGTGGAGATCCACCGTGGTCCGCTCGCGCCGGATGAGCCGCCACAAATGTGGCAGCAAACGGTCATCCCCTGCATAGGAGGCCTGGGCCGGCCCCCCGTCCGGCTCGTGACCGTAATCGATGGCGACCGGCTGGATCGGGGTGGCGGTCGCGATGGCCGCGGCAAACAGGCGCGGGTGGAAGTGCCGGACCTCATCGCCGCGCGTGGTGGTCGCCTCGGGAAAGATGGCCACCTTTTCGCCCTCATCCAGCGCGTCTGCAATGTCCCGTATGATGGCCTCCACCTCGTGGGCGCCGCGCCGGATGAAGAGCGTACCGTGCCCCCGTGCCAGCCAACCGATCACAGGCCAGCGCGCGATCTCGGACTTGGACAGGAAACGCACGTCCAGCCGCGACCCCAGCACCGGGATGTCCAGCCACGACACGTGGTTCGCCACGACCAGCGCCGGTCCCTCGGCCGGCTCGCCGCGACAGCGCACCTCTACGCCCAGCAATTCCACCGCGCGCCGGTACCAGTCGCGCTGGATTCGCGCCAGACGCTCCCGTGACCCGAGTCCCGACCCGTGAAGAAAGGTCAACCAGACTCCGGACCACACGAAGAAGAAGAGGCGCAGCAGCCTCCAACTGGCTCGCAGCGAACCGCGCATTCGGATCTCCCGTGACTGCCGGCAAGGCCGGCTCCCGTTCACGATGGTAGCGGTCCGCGGCGCCCTTTACACCCTGCCGCCCAGGCTCGGCAGCGGGGGAGCCGTCAGGCAGACCGGGCGCAGGTTCAGGGCAACGGCCCCGGATAGGGACCGGAGGCGGTTGGCAGGTCCTCCCCTTCCCAAAGCTTGAGCCCGCCTGCGATGTTGACCACGTTGGCGAAGCCCATCTGCTGCAGCACGACCGCTGCCAGCGCCGACCGTGCGCCGGTGGCACAGAGCAGGGCCACCGGCCGGTCACGCGCCGCGCACAGGACATCAATGCGATGGGGACTGTTCGTCTCCACGGCGCCCTCGAGCAAACCGCGCGGGACGAGGATCGAATCGGGGACATGCAGTCGTTCGTATTCGTACGGCTCGCGCAGATCGACGATCAGCCAGGGCTCCCCGTCGTCCATGGCCTCGACCAGATCCTCGGGCGAGATCTCCCGGATCTGTCGCCGCGCCTCGGCCACGAGATCGGCCAGGGTCTTCCGGGTGACGCCCGGTCGGCCTTCCGTGTCCACCATCAGATCGCCTCCAGCAGGCCTTCCAGGGTGTATTCCGGCGGCGAGCAGGTGGTTCCGCGGCACAGGTAGGCCACCACCCGATCGGGGGCGGTCGGATGACCGCATTTCCCGGCGAGACCCTGGGGCAACCCCTTCCCCTCCGCCGGCAGGGCGAACACCCAGGCCTGGGCATCGCGTTCCCGCACGGCGCGCTGCCAGGCGCGCGATGCGACCTCGGGGCCGCGCAGGATTACCATCGGCGGCGGCTCCCGATACAGGTCCAGCGCCTGCAGCAGACTCATGTGACCGAGGGGTGCCTCCTCCATCATCGGTCCACCGTTGGCCAGGGTGGACTCGGCGGCCTCCAGGTACCGTGGCTCGACCAGCAGATACCCCAATTGCAGCAGGCCCTGAGCGGCCACCCCGTTGCCGGACGCCATGGCGTCGTCGGCATAGACCTTGGGTCTCTGAATCAATGCCTCGTGATCCACCGCAGTGAAGAAGAAGCCGCCGTCCCGGGCATCCGCGAAGTCCCGCAGCAGGATCTCGGCCAGGGTCTGCGCCCAGCGCAGCCATTCCAGGCTCCAACGCACCCGCAAAAGATCCAGGCTGGCCGACAGCATCGCCGCATGGTCATCCAGGTAGGCCCGCGGCATCGGCGTATCGGCCCCCTCGCGGAAGCTGGCGTAGAGGCGCCCGTCCCGCCACAGCGTGCGCTGCACGGCGCGCATTGCGGCCTCGGCGAGGTCAATCCACTGTGGCTCGTCCAGGCCCTCTCCGGCACGGATCAGCCCGGAGATCATCAGGGCATTCCACGATGTCAGGATCTTTTCGTCCCGGTGTGGCCGCACCCGCCGCTCCCGCGCCGTAAGCAGCTTGCCGCGCGCGGATTGCAGCAATTCCTCGGCTGCCCCGGTATCCAGCTCCAGTGCCCTCGCGACGGCGGCCGGCTGCAGCCGTTCGTACAGATGCCAGTGGCCCTCGAAGTTGGCCGGGCCATCGAGTCCCCAGACGCGGCTGGCGACCTCCCATTCCCCGGGCTCCAGCAAGGCCCGGACCTGCTCCGGGCTCCAGACGTAGAAACGCCCCTCCTCGCCCTCGGAGTCGGCGTCTAGACTGGAGTGGAAGGCCCCGGAGGCGTCGGCCATCTCCCGGGTCAACCAGCCGACCGTCTGCCGCACCACCTGCCGGGAACGCCGGTCACCACGCGCCGCCTGACGTGCATAGAGGCCGAGCAGGGGGCCGTTGTCGTAGAGCATCTTCTCGAAGTGTGGGATCATCCAGCGATCGTCCGTCGAGTAACGGCAGAAGCCGCCACCAACCTGATCGAAGATCCCGCCGCGCGCCATCGCCTCCAGGGTCTGCGCCAGCATCTCCTCCGCCCGCGCGTCCCCGTGCCGTTCGCTGTGCCATGCCAACCATTCCAGGGTGGCGGGATGCGGGAACTTGGGTGCCCCACCGAAGCCGCCATGCTGGGGATCGAAGTTTCGGTTCAATTCGGCGCGGGCGCGATCCAGCACCTCCGGACCGGGAATGCTGCTGCCCTGGGGCGCGTACATGCGGGCCATTGCCTCCTGCAGCGAGGCGTTCTGGGTCGCGATGTCGTGGGGATTCTCTTCCAGGAAATCGGCCACCCGATTGAGTACGTCGATGAAGGCCGGCAGGCCATGCCGGGCCTGCACCGGAAAATAGGTGCCGGCGAAGAAGGGCACCTGATCCGGGGTCAGGATCAGCGTCAGCGGCCAACCGCCATTGCGGCGCGTCAGCAGCATGTGCGCGTTCTGGTAGATGCGGTCCAGATCGGGCCGTTCCTCGCGATCGACCTTGATGTTGACGTAACGCTCGTTCATCACCCGCGCGGTCTCGGGATTCTCGAAGGATTCGTGCGCCATCACGTGGCACCAGTGACAGGCCGAGTAGCCAATGGACAGCAGGATCGGCTTCCCCTCGGTACGGGCGCGCCCCAGGGCCTCTTCACCCCAGGGGTACCAGTCGACGGGGTTGTCGGCGTGCTGCTGGAGGTAGGGGCTGCTTGCCCGCGCCAGACGGTTCATCGGGACTCCTCGGGAATTGCGTCGAAAGGCAGGAATGACGGGCGGCCCGGTACGCGCCCGGGTCCAGTTTGTTGATAGACTGCGCAGTCCTCGAAGCCACTGCAAGCGCCCATGCCTGTCCACCCCTTTATCGATCCGGTCGCGATCTCCATCGGTCCCTTCAACCTGCACTGGTACGGCCTGATGTATCTGGTCGGATTCATCGGCTTCTGGTGGCTGGGAAGCCTGCGCGCGCGCCGCCCCGACACCCCGGTCACGCCGCAGCAGGTCGGTGACATGCTGTTCTGGGGTGTGCTCGGGGTGATCGTGGGTGCGCGCCTGGGGTACGTGCTGTTCTACAACTTTGACAGCATGCTGCAGGATCCGCTGATGCTGGTGCGTCTATGGGAGGGGGGCATGTCCTTCCACGGCGGCCTGATCGGGGTCTTGCTCGCCGCGTGGTGGTATGCGCACAAGCTGGGAGAACCCTTCCTGCGCATCGGCGACTTCGTGGCCCCGATGGTCCCCATCGGCCTGGGTGCCGGACGCATCGGCAACTGGATCAATGGCGAACTCTGGGGCAAGCCCACGGACCTGCCCTGGGCCATGGTCTTCCCGGCCGCCGATTACCTCCCGAGGCACCCCTCCCAGTTGTACCAGGCCTTCCTCGAGGGCGCGGTGCTGTTCACCGTGCTGTGGCTGTTCTCGCGCAAGCCGCGGCCCACCGGCATGATCTCGGGGCTGTTCCTGCTCCTTTACGGCGTGTTCCGGTTCCTGGTTGAATTCGTCCGGGAGCCGGACGCACATATCGGCTACCTGGCCTTCGGCTGGCTCACCATGGGCCAGACGCTGTCCCTTCCGTTGATCGTCGCCGGCCTCGGGCTGCTTGCCTGGTCCCGGCGCAGGACTGCGCAGAGGAAAGCGGCATGAAGCAGTATCTGGACCTCGTCCGCCATATTTACGAAAACGGCAGCGACCGGCCGGACCGCACGGGCATCGGCACCCGTTCGGTCTTCGGCTACCAGATGCGGTTCGACCTCGCTGAAGGCTTCCCGCTGGTCACCACGAAGAAGACCCACCTCAAATCGGTGATCCACGAACTCCTTTGGTTCATTCAGGGGGATACCCAGCTCGACTACCTGCATCGCCACGGGGTCAGCATCTGGGACGAATGGGCCTCGGAGAACGGTCACCTGGGGCCGATCTACGGAGCGCAATGGCGCCGCTGGAACACCAGCGACGGCGTGGTGGACCAGCTGGCGGAGATCGTCGAGCAGTTGCGTCGGCGACCCTATTCGCGCCGCCTGCTGGTCTCGGCGTGGAATGTCGCCGACCTGCCCGACGAGACCCGTTCGCCCCAGGACAACGTGCGCACCGGCCAGATGGCCCTGGCGCCCTGCCACACCCTGTTCCAGTTCTACGTCGCCGAGGGAAGGCTTTCCTGCCAGATGTACCAGCGCAGCGCCGATGTCTTTCTGGGCGTCCCCTTCAATATCGCATCCTATGCCCTGCTGACGCTGATGCTGGCCCAGGTCAGCGACCTTCAGCCCGGGGACTTCGTGCACGTCCTGGGCGATGCCCACCTGTACCAGAACCATTTCGACCAGGTGCGCGAGCTGCTCGGCCGCGAGCCGCTGCCCCTGCCGACCATGCACCTCAACCCCGAGGTGCGCGACCTCTTCGCCTTCCGGTACGAGGATTTCCGGCTGGAGAACTACCAGTGCCACCCGCCCATCCGGGCGCCGATCGCGATATGAGTCCGGACCGGCCCGGCAACCCCGGCGTGGACCCGCGCCTGCAGATCATCGTGGCCATGGATCCGGACCGGGTGATCGGCCGCGATAACCAGTTGCCCTGGCACCTGCCAGAGGATCTGCGGCACTTCAGGCGCATCACCAATGGCCACACCCTGGTGATGGGGCGCAGGACACACGAGTCCATCGGCCGGCCCCTGCCGAACCGGCGGAACATCGTGCTGAGCCGGCAGGCCCACTGGCAGGCGCCGGGCGTCGAGGTCCATCCGGATCTGGAATCGGCACTGGCCGCAGCCGACGACGGCCCCGTGTTCGTGATCGGCGGGGCGGAACTCTTCCGCGAGGCCCTGCCGCGTGCCGCGGTCATCCATCTGACCCGGGTGCACCGGCGCTTCCCTGGAGACGTCCACTTTCCGCTCGCCGGTGCAGGCTGGTCGGTCGCCTGGGAGGAAGAGCACGCCCAGGACGCACAGCATGAATCGGGCTTCACCCTTCAGCGCCTGGAACGCGCGGGATGAGCATGGGGTCTCAGTGATGAAGCACGTCGAATCCCGGCGCATGCGCCCCGGATGGCCGCGGGGTGACGTGCGCGCACGGGATGATCTACTCTGAAGGCGTGGCCAGTCGGTCCGAACGGGCCCGCTTCGTTGCCACGAGGAGGTGGATATGCCCTACCTGGCCTGGTCCGACGATCTTGACACCCGGATTCCCGAACTCGATGCCCAGCACCGGGGCATGGTCGATCACATCAATCGACTGCAGGCGGCGGCTGCATCCGGCCAATCGGAACCGCTGCTCGCGGCCATGGACGGGTTGATCGAGTGCCTGCGTCAGCACTTCGTCTTCGAGGAAAAGGTCCTGAAGATGATCGATTTTTCCGGCCTCGAGGATCACACGCAGACGCACGAGGCGATCCTCGAACGGCTGCGCGAATACCGCACGCGCATGGAGACCGCATCCAGCGCCGAGGTCGAGGAACTCATCGACACCCTCGGCCCCTGGGTGGTCGACCATATCCGCCATGACGACCTGGATTTCGGACCGACCGTCCGCGAATGGCTTCGCGATGCCGCCCCACCCGACGACCCCTTCAAACAATTGGTCGGCGATACCTGAAGCCCCACCCTCTCGGCGATCCAGACCACCGGGAAGACCATCGGCCAGGGGGCTGGCCTCCTACGCGCCCTCGCGGCGCCTTCCGCCGGGCCAGGGCAGGAAATTCAGGACCACGAACGCCAGCATCGCCGCGACGACGATGCTCGGTCCGGTCGGCGTGTCGTGGGTGAACGAGCCCCAGATCCCGCCGAGCACCGCCAGCACCCCAAAGCCGGCCCCGAACAGGGCCATCTGCTCCGGGGTGCGCGCGAAGCGCCGCGCGGTCGCCGCCGGGATGATCATCAACGCGGTGATCAGCAGCACCCCGACCACCTGCATCGCGCTGGCGATCACCAGCGCGATCAGCAGCATCAGGCCCAGACGCACCGGGAGCACAGGAATCCCCTCCACTTGTGCAAGTTCCTCGTGGACGGTGATCGCCAGCAGGGGGCGCCAGAGCAGAATCAACAGCACCAGCGCCAATGCCCCTCCGATCGCGATCGCTGCGAGATCGCCCCGGGTCACCGCCAGGATGTCCCCGAACAGATAGGCCATCAGATCCACGCGCAGGCCCTCGACGAAGGCCACCGCCACCAGGCCCAGGGACAGGGCACTGTGGGCGAGGATCCCCAGTAGCGTGTCCGAGGCCAGTTGCTGGCGCCGCTGCAGGAAGACCAGGATGACCGCCACCATCACGCAGACCAGGGTGACCAGCAGGTTCAGGTTCGCACCCAGAAGGAAACCCAACGCCACCCCAAGCAGCGCCGAATGCGAGACCGTGTCCCCGAAATAGGCCATCCGGCGCCAGACCATGAAGGCCCCCAGCGGTCCGGCCACGACCGCCACCATCAGGCCGGCGAGTATTGCCCGTGTCACGAAATCATCGAGCATGATCCGCCACCCCTCCGGCCCCGTTGACCGGTTTTGCCTCGCCCGCCAGGTCGTGCACGTGGTCATGATGGTGGGTGTAGATACCGATGCCGTGCACACCGGCATCGGGGAACAACCGCTGATATTCCGGATGCCGGCTGACCTCCTCCGGCCGACCCGTGCAACACACATGCTGGTTGATGCACACCACGACATCGGCCGCCGCCATGACCAGGTGCAGTTCGTGTGAGACCATCAACACCCCACAACCGGTCTCGCTGCGCAACCGGTCGATCAGATCGAAGACCTCCCCCTGCCCGACCACATCGACGCCCTGCGCCGGCTCGTCCAGGACCAGCAGGTCGGGTTCGCCGATCAGGGCCCGGGCCAGCAGAACGCGCTGCATCTCGCCACCGGACAGGGTCTGGATCGGGGCGTCGAGCAGTTCGGGCACCCCGACCCTGCGCAGCTGCTCGCGCAGCCGGGCCTCCGGTGCCCGGTGCCGCAAGGTCAGAAAGCGGCGTACGGAGAGCGGCAGGATCGGATCCACCTGCACATGCTGGGGCATGTAGCCGATGCGCATCCGGCGCGCCCGGGTGATCCGCCCGCGGCTGGACTGCCACAGCCCCAGCAGGATGCGCAGCAGGCTGGTCTTGCCCGCGCCGTTGGGACCAATCACCACGACGACCTGGCCGCTGCGCACGGACAGGGACACACGGTCGAGGATGGTACGCCCTCCGCGTTCAAGACCCAGCCCCTCGGCCTGGATCAGCGGTGTGGCATCTGGGCCGCGCAGGGGGCGGACGGGTCGGGTAGCACCAAACATGATGATATAGTATAACGTTTACATGCCAAGTGAACGGCGAATCGCAGTCTAGTGGGCCATGCGGAAGGTTCGGTGACTATGGAGCACAGCCAGAAGGGCCGGAGCAAGGCGGGCAAGTGCAGGAATAGTGGGCCTATTTCAAACTTGCCCAACGCAGCGCCGGCGCTTCTGGCGAAGCGATCTGGTACCGAACTTTCCGCATGGCCCACTAGAGAATCACGTTGAACGGAGGCCCCTCGGTATGCGCATCGGAAAGACCCTCGGAATTGGATCACTGCTCATCGGGACGGTCCTCGCGACGACGCCGCTCCAGGCCGAGCCCCGCTCCGTCGTGGCCTCCATTCTACCGATACACAGCCTCGTCGCGGGCCTGGTGCACGGCATCCATCATGCTGAGGTGCTTCTGCCAGCCTCGGCCTCGCCCCATGGCTACGCCATGCGTCCCTCGGAGGCAAGGCTGTTGCAGGAGGCCGATCTATTGGTGTGGGTGGGTCCCGATCTCGAGACCTTCCTGGAACGCTCCCTGTCCGAACCACGAGCCGGACGCACGGTGATCAGCCTGATGGAGGACCTCAGCCTCGAACTCCTCCCCACACGCGAAGGTGGAGTGTGGGAGGAACACGGGCATGACCACGGGCACGGACATGCCCAAGGCCACGACCACGACCACGGTCATAATCACGAGCACGACCAGGGGCACGAGCACGGACATGACCAGGGACACGATCACGACCAGGGGCACGAGCACGGACATGACCAGGGGCACGAGCACGCTCAGAAGCAGGATCGCGACGACAACGGGAACCAGGATGCGCACGTCTGGTTGTCGCCGGAGAATGCCCGCAACATCGCGACCGGTCTGACGGAACGGCTGGTCCGCTGGGACCCGGCCAATGCCGCGGCCTTCCAGCGTAACCGCGATGACCTGCTCGCCAGGATCGATGCGCTGGATGGCCAGCTCCGGCAGCAGCTCGCCCCCGTCCGCGACCGCCCGTTCATCGTCTTCCACGATGCCTATCAGTACTTTGAGCGGCACTACGGCCTGAACGCCGCCGGCTCGATTACCATCGACCCGGCCCGTAGCCCCGGGGTGCGCCGCATCCAGGAACTGCGGAACCGGCTCGATCAGGACGACGTGGCCTGCCTGTTCACCGAACCGCAGTTCCGTCCCGCCCTGGCCCAGACCCTGGTCGAGGGTCACGAAACCCGCCTGGGAGAACTGGATCCGATGGGCAGCGAACTCGAGGCCGGCCCGGACGCCTGGTTCCAACTGATGCAGAACATGGCCGACGGCATCACCGACTGTCTGGCCCCCTAGTGGGCCATGCGGAAGGTTCGGTACCCGATCGCTTCGCCGAGGTCCGCTCGCCCCGGACATACCCGAAGGCATCGCGGGGTCCTGGGCGGATCAGCGATATTCCGGGTCAATCCGGGTGTGGGCCAGGTTGTTGGCGTAGGTGGCCACGGTGAAGGCGCCGATGATGGCGATGATCTCGAGCAATTCCCCGAATGGCAGGCCCCGCTCCTCCAGCAGGGTCACCTCGGCACGCCCCAGCCGCCCCTTCTCAGACATGAGGCGCCGCGTCGCGCTTAACAGCACCCGATAACGTATGCGGCCCGGATCGAGACCATCCAGGACCGCCTCGAGGGTATCCTGGCCTACGCCCGCCTCGCGGGCCTCCCGCGAGAAGACCCCACGACAGTAGGCGCAGTCGTTCAGCAGTGCGACCTCCAGGGCAACGATGGCGTGCTCGTCGCGGGAAAGACTGCCGCGCCGTTCCAGGATCTCCTCGAAGCGGACGAAGGTCTCAAGCGCGACGGGACTGTCCGCCAGCGTCCGATACAGATTCGGCACGGCGTCGTCAAAGGTCCTCGCCACCTGCCGGAGAATGCCGCGCGCTCCATCGTCGTTGGTATCAGCCATCATATTCGCCCGCATTCCTGTCGTCGTTCAGGGATCGCCGCCTGTTGAGGATGATGCCGCGGGGACGGGCCGACAATGGGTAAAAACCGATACTGGGGCCTGATCCAGGATCACGGGGTGCCTGAGGATTCGTCGGACAGCGCTGCCGCAAGCCTCCCGGAATACAAAAAAGACCCCGGTTTCTGGACCCACCGGCATCCCGGGCGGTAGCCTAGTCGCCAAAGCACCTCGGACCTCGTCCCCATGCTCCTCCTCGAAGCGATTGCCAACACCAGCGACAGCGTGGCTCAACTCTTCGAGGAACTTTACGACCCGGCCCTGCTGATCGATGCCGACAATGGTGACATCATCGGTGCCAACACCGCGGCCTGCCTGTTTCTCGGATACAGCGCCGAGGAATTCGCGGGCCTCAGCCCGGCGGACATCCACCCGCACGAGATTCCCCGCCTCGAGGCCTTTCTGTTTGCCATCCAGTCGCACGGCCGCTGGGTCGCCGACGACCTCTCCTGCCGGGCCAAGAATGGGGCCCTGATCCCGGCGCAGGTGCGCGCCACGCGGGTACACATCGGGGGACGGACCTATATCCTCTCCATCGTGCACGACAGGCGTGACGCGGAACTCGCGGAACTCGGCCGTTCCATCCGCAAATTGACGCACGACCTGCGCAACACCATGGTGTCCTCGCGGCTGATGAGCGATCGTCTGCGCCGCCACGAAGATCCACTCGTGCGACAGAGCGCGGAGGTCATCGCACGCTCTGTCGACCGTGCGGTGCGCATGTGCCAGAGGACCCTGGAGGTCGGCAGTGCGGCCGAGGGCAAACCCCGCCGGGAGCGATTCATGCTCGCTGACGTGATCTCCGAGCTCCACGCCGCCCTCGGACCCGAGGAGGTCACTGGCGCGAGGCTGGATGCAACGGGCGCTGCGGCCGTTGAACTCGACGCGGACTTCGATCAGGTCTTCCGCATCCTGATGAATCTCGTCCGCAACGCACTCGCCGCCGGCGCCACCCGAATCGAGATTGATGGCACCGCCGACGCTGCCAGTACGATCATCGATATCCGCGATAACGGCCCTGGACTGCCCGTCTCGGTCCGAAGCTTCCTCTTCGCCGAAAAGACCGGCGCAACACCGGGAGGCGGCGCAGGTCTCGGACTCGCGATCGCCTGGGAACTCGCGCGCAACCACCAGGGCGACCTGACCCTGTTGGCAACGGGACCTGAAGGCACTGCGTTCCGGCTGGCACTGCCCAGCGTGGGCGCGACCCCCGACGAGTTGATCGTCGACGGACCGACATAGGCAGCTCCCCGTTACCCCACGGCCCGGCGCCGATGGGCGCGGACGGATTGCGACACACTGGCGAGCGCGGGGGCTGCGCCCCTTGGAGTGCGGGAGCAGGCCGCTGCACTCCAAAGGGCTCGCGCCAGAGGGGATTCTTCCGGGATCGAGAGCGGCCTTTCTAGCCGTGGGTGCCGGTGCGGGCCGCCCCGGCCGCGGCGGTGTCCCCGGGCCGGGTCTCGGCCTCGGGGCGGAAGACGACATCCAGGCGCTTGGCCGCGGCGACCTCGTTGAAGCGGCGGTTCGGCAATCGATGCGGCGCACCCTTGATGGTGTCCATATCCACGCGCGACTCCTTGAGGATTGCTGCCATTGCCGCGACGAAGCCGTCCAGGGTCTCCTGCGACTCGGTTTCGGTGGGCTCGATCAACAGGCACTCCGGCACCAGCAGGGGGAAGTAGGTGGTCGGGGCATGGAAGCCGTGATCCAGGAGGCGCTTGGCCACGTCCATCGCGGTCAATCCCGTCTCCTTCGCCTGGCGCTTCAGCGTCACGATGAACTCGTGCGTCGCCCGACGCTCCGGGAAGGCCGGGTCGAAGCCGGCGCGCCGCAGCTCCGCCAGCAGATAGTTCGCGTTCAGGGTGGAGAACTCGGCCACCCGGGTCATGCCCTCACGCCCGAGCATGCGCATGTACACGTAGGCCCGCAGCAGCACCCCGGCGTTGCCGGCAAAGGCCGACAGCCGGCCGATGCTCTGCGGATAGTCCGCCTCCGCCGCGTGGCGATAGCCACCCTCCCCGTCGCGCACCACCACGGGCACCGGCATGAACGGCAGCAGGCGTTTGCTCACCCCCACCGCCCCCGCGCCCGGACCGCCGCCGCCGTGGGGCGTGGAGAAGGTCTTGTGCAGATTCATGTGGATCACGTCGAAGCCCATGTCGCCCGGACGCACCTTGCCCAGGATCGCGTTCAGGTTGGCGCCGTCGTAGTAGAGCAGCCCCCCGGCATCGTGGACGATGCCCGCGATCTCGCCGATGTGGCGCTCGAAGACCCCCAGCGTCGAGGGATTGGTCAGCATGATGCCTGCGGTCCGCGGGCCCACTGCGGCCTTCAGGGCCTCCAGATCCACGTCCCCGCTGGCGTCCGTCGGGATCTCGCGCACCTGATAGCCGCACATGATCGCCGTGGCCGGATTGGTGCCGTGCGCGGCGTCCGGCACGAGGATCTCCCGACGCTCTTCATCGCCGCGCGAGCGGTGATAGGCGCGGATCATCGCGACGCCCGCGAACTCGCCCTGCGCGCCGGCCATCGGCGTCAGGGAGACGCCGCTCATGCCGGTGACCTCCTGCAACATCTCCTGCAGTTCGAACATGGTCTGCAGGAAACCCTGGCTATGCTCGGCCGGCGCCAGCGGGTGGCGCCCCAGGAAGCCGGGCAACATCGCCAGGCTGTTGCAGGCGCGGGGGTTGTATTTCATTGTGCAGGAACCCAGGGGATAGAACTGGGTGTCGATGGAGAAGTTCTTCTGGGAAAGCCGGGTGTAGTGACGCACGACCTGCAACTCCGAGACCGCCGGCAACCCCGGGGCCGAGCGGCGCCGGAGGGCCTCGGGGATACCGGGCGCCCGTGCCTGTGCGCGGGGCGCCTGCGCCGCAGCCGAACGCCCGTTCCGGGAACGCTGGAAGATCAGGGTATCGTCGTGCGCAGTCATGGCATTGTTCCTGATGAGAGTTTGCATGGGGAATTGTGCTGATGGCCGCGGTAGCCTGCCGCCCGGCCCTGGCCTGAGGCGGCCGGGCAGAGCGGGACCCCGCGTGCCGGTCAGCCCAGCGCGGCAAACGCCGCGTCGTAGTCCGGTTCCTGCCCGATCTCCGGGACCATCTCCGCGTGCAGGACCTTGTCGTCCGCATCCAGTACGACCACGGCGCGGGCCGTGATCCCGGCCATCGGACCGTCCTGGATCAGAACGCCGTAGTCCTTGGCGAAATTGCGCGAGCGCATGATGGAAAGGGTGACCACACGGTCGGTTCCCTCGGCGCTGCAGAAGCGAGCCTGGGCAAAGGGCAGGTCCGCGGAGATCACCAGGACGACGACGTCGTCCCGGCTCGCGACGAGTTGATCGAACTTGCGGGTCGACTCGGCGCAGACCCCGGTGTCCAGGCTCGGCACGATCGACAGGATCTTGCTCTTGCCGGCGAAGTCCGCGAGGCCCACGTCCGAGAGATCGCCCTGCGTAAGCCTGAAGTCCGGGGCCTTCGCACCGACGGCCGGGAGGTCGCCATTGGTATGGATGGGATTGCCTTTAAGGGTGATTTCAGCCATTTGCCAGATCCTTTCGTTGCGAAGTGAGGGAATCTCGTTCGACTGCCGTCAGGCAGCCCTTGTCTGACCCAGGACGTCCATGAATCGGTCCAGATCCGCGCCGGTCTTGGTCTCCGTGACGCAGGCCAACACGCAGTTGTGCAGATCCGGGTAATCGGCATCCAGCAGATGACCGGCAAGCACGCCATGACCGGACATGCCCGCCAGGAGGTCGGCCGCGCAGGGTCCGAAATCGAAGACCATCTCGTGGAAGTGGTCGGCCTCGAAGCGCGGCTCGATGCCAACCGCCGCGAGCCGCTCCCTGAGGGCCTGGGTATTGCTCCAGCAGGTCTCCGCCACCCGGGTCAGGCCCACATCCCCGAGCAGGGCCATGTGGATGGTCGAGGCGGTCACGACCAGACCCTGGTTGGTGCAGATGTTCGAGGTCGCCTTCGAGCGGCGGATATGCTGCTCTCGCGCCTGCAGGGTCAGCACGAACCCGGGGCGGCCGTCCGCGTCCTCGGTGCGCCCCACGATCCGCCCCGGCATCTGGCGGATGTGCTCCCTGCGGGTGGTCATGAAACCGTAGTACGGGCCGCCGCTGGAGAGCGGCGCGCCCAGTGGCTGGCCCTCGCCCACGACGACGTCGGCGCCGCGATCGCCCCACTCCCCCGGTGGCTTCAACAGCGCCAACGACACCGGGTTCACCACCGCAACCACCGGGATGCCCCTGTCTTCGGCCCAGCGCGTAAGGCCGTCCACATCCTCGAGGACGCCAAAGAAGTTCGGTTGGGCGATCACCAGTGCCGTGACGTCCTCCTGGTTGAAGGTCGCAAGGCGTTCCGGGTCCACGACGCCCCTCCGGCTGTCCCAGGGCAGCTCGACCAGTTCAATCCCCTGGTTGCCGACGATGCTGCGTACCACACTGCTATAGGTGGGGTGCAAGGCCCCTGGCACCAGGATCCGGTTGCTCTTCGAACGGCGGTTGATGCGCACTGCCATCAGTACCGCCTCGGCCAATGCGGACGCGCCGTCGTACAGGGAGGCATTGGCGACCTCCATGCCGGTGAGGCGGCTGATCATGGTCTGAAATTCGTAGATCAACTGCAGCGTGCCCTGGGAGGCCTCGGCCTGGTAAGGGGTGTAGGCGCTGTAGAACTCGCCCCGGGTGGCGATCTGCCAGACCGCGGCGGGGATGTGATGCTCGTAGGCGCCCGCGCCGATGAAGTTCAGCGGCGCCCCGTCGCGCGCCGCGCGCTCCTGCAGCAACCGCGTCACGTCCATTTCGGGAAGTCCCTCAGGAATGCCTGCGAGCGGCGGTGCGCGCAGATCGTCGGGAATCTCGTCGAAGAGATCCTCGATCGAATCCACGCCGATGCGCTGCAGCATGTCGTGGACGTCGTCTTCGGTATGCGGAATGAAGGGCATGGTTCGACTCTCGTTGCTAGGATCGGGGGCGGACGACCTGCGCCGAAGGCGGGCCGAGGCCTCCCGTCACAATGGACCTTCGCGCAGCCCAGGGTTCAATACGGCCAGGGCTGCAGGGCAAGCGCTAACGGTTCATCCTGGCCGTCAGGCCTCGCTCGCGACCAGGGCGGCGTATTCCTCGGCATCCATCAAGGCGTCCAGTTCGCTGGTGTCGGACGGCCGGATCCGGAACAGCCAGCCCTGGTCAAAGGGCGACTCATTGACCTTCTCCGGGGCATCCGCGAGGTCCTCGTTGGCCTCCGCGATCTCACCGGAGACCGGCGCATAGACATCGGAGGCCGCCTTGACGGATTCGACCGTCGCACAGGCCTCGCCGGCAATGGCCTCGGTACCGGCCTCGGGCGTCTCGACGAACACGAGGTCCCCGAGCAGGGACTGGGCGTGATCGGTGATGCCCACGGTCACCGAACCGTCGGCCTCCACGCGAACCCACTCGTGACTCTTGGTGTACTTGAGATCCTGCGGTGTGTCAGTCATGTCCTGTTCCTTGTAGGGGCTCGTTGCAAACTCGGTATGCGCCGCGCGCATGGTCCACTAGGTCAACTGCGACTTGCCGCGACGCACGAACGGCGGCTTCACCATCCTCACCGGCAGGGCCTTCCCGCGCAGGTGGGCCGTCAAGCCGTCCTGCGAGGCACCCGCCGGGATGCGTGCCAGGGCGATGGACACGCCGAGCGTCGGCGAGAAGGTTCCCGAGGTGACCGCCCCGTCGCCGGCGTCGGTCTCGATCCGGGTACCTCCACGCAGGACGCCGCGGCCCTCCAGCACCAGCCCGACCAGCCGTTGCGGCACGCCCGCGGCGCGCTGCTGCTCCAGTGCCGCGCGCCCGATGAAGTCGCGATCCTCCGGTTCCCAGGCCACGGTCCAGCCCAGGTTCGACACCAGGGGCGTGGTGCTGGTATCCATGTCGGTACCGTAGAGGTTCATGCCCGCCTCCAGTCGGAGGGTGTCACGCGCGCCCAGACCGATCGGCCGCGTGCCGGCCTGCAGCAGCCGCTCCCAGAAGGCCTCCGCCGCCTCCGCCGGAAGCATGACCTCGAAGCCATCCTCTCCGGTGTAACCGGTGCGCGCCACCATCCAGCCGGCATTCCACACCGCAGCGAAGGGGCGCAGTTCGCCTGCCGTGCTCAGGTCGTCGGCCAGGAGCGGCGCCACCTTTGCGACCGCCTCCGGACCCTGAACGGCAAGCAGGGCCAACTCCGGGCGCGGCACGACGGAGACGTCGCGGCTGCCGATCGAGGCCCGCATGTGCTCGATATCCCCTTCCGCGGTGGCCGCATTCACGACCACGCGGTAGCCCAGGTCACCCCGAAAATAGACGATGAGGTCATCGATCACCCCGCCGTCGGGGGTCAGCATGCAGCTGTACAGGGCCCGGCCGGGGTGCTTCAGCTTGGCCACGTCATTGGCCAGGAGGTGGCGCAGGAAGGCCGGCGCCTCCGCGCCCGCGACATCGACCACGCGCATGTGGGACACGTCGAAGACACCGGCCGCCTCCCGCACCGCGCGATGTTCGTCGATCTGGGAACCATAGTGCAGCGGCATCTCCCAGCCCGCGAAATCAACCAGGCGCGCGCCGGCACGCTGGTGGGCGGTGTACAGGGGCGTGGTCCTGAGTGTCATCCGGCATCCTCATCGTGGTAAACGAAAAAAAGGGCGGCCGACGGTACTCACCGCCGGCCGCCCCTCTGTCCTGAAACCTGAGAGTTTGCGTTGCAATCAACGCCCCCTTCGGTGGGCCGCACGCGGCCGCTCTCCAGAGCCTGCCTGTAATCACCGTCCCGGTCCGGGTGGCCTGAGCGATTCCGGGCGGATGTTGCGCCTTCGGCGGCCGTCCATGCTGGCGGACGACACTCTTCCAGGTCGGTGTGGGCGCGGGCGAACCCGCGTCCGGCAGGACTGCAGTCTAGCCCAAGGCAGCCTCTGTACGAAAGTCCGACACCGGAAACCATGGGACAATTGCGTCGCATTGGTCCAACCCTTCCGCAGCTTCTTCACTTAACTCACTGAGACTGAAACAGCAATGTAACTTTTCCACAGAGCCTGTGGATAAATCTGTGGATGTTTTGTTGCAAATGCCCCGAAAGGGTTACCCCTGTTGGACTCCAGTCAAACTGGGCAATATTTCACCAAATGCCACAAGTCCTTGTTTTCGCAATCTTTCAACATTTCCTGATGGATGCGGCTCGGCGATCCGCGCCCTGCGGGGGCGAGGCTTCCCGAGGACCCGGGGTTGTGCACAACCACGACAGAAGGGCCGGCTCGCAGGGCGCCCGGGACCAAGTCACGCGAGTCGCCGGAAGCCGGCGCCAGCGCTGAATCGGATCCCGATCCGGGCGAAACCATCACCCAGCACAGTTCCTCGGAGGGATTCGGAACATCCGGCGACGGCTCCGGCAGGAACCTGTACCGGGGAGGCCCCGCCGGGCGAGCCCCGTCGAAGCACGAAGGGCGTGCCGCAATGGCGGCATCCCTAGTGGGCCATGCGGAAAGTTCGGTACCAGATCGCTTCGCCAGAAGCGCCGGCGCTGCGTTGGGCAAGTTTGAAATAGGCCCACTATTCCTGCACTTGCCCGCCTTGCTCCGGCCCTTCTGGCTGTGCTCCATAGTCACCGAACCTTCCGCATGGCCCACTAGCCCTGCGGCCCCAGGGCCCGCAGGGCGAAGAATCGCTTGAGTGCGAGCGTCCGGTCCACCTGCATGACGCCGAGGGCCCGCGCAGAGGCGACCAGCGGCAGCGTGGAACCGAACAGCCAGCGCAGGGCCTCCATCGAGCGCAGCATCGTCTCATTCTCCATGCGACGGCTGCGCGTGTATGCCGACAGCGCGGCCGGACTCGCCGGATCGCTGCCCACGCCCGCGGGCAGCAGATCCAGCAGATCGCGAACATCGGCCAGGCCCAGGTTCAGACCCTGGCCTGCAAGCGGATGTATCGTATGCGCGGCATCCCCCACCAATACCAGTCGCTCCCGGCTGTAGTCCTGCGCCTGCCGCCCGACCAGTTCCCAGGCGGCGCGCCGCGACACCGATTCGATCTCCCCGAGACGCCCCCCCAGCGCATCCCGCAGCGCCGTTGCGAAGCCCGCGTCATCCAGTGCGAGGACATCGTCCGCATCGAATTCCGGCTGGGACCAGACGATGGAACAGCGCCCGTCCGCCAGGGGCAGAAAGGCGAGGATCTGCTGATGGTTGAAGCGCTGCCAGGCCGTGTCCTGATGCGGAAAGCGCGTCGCGACGGTGGCGACGACGCCCTTCGCGTGGTACGGATGGCGTCGGACCGGGATGCCCGCCCGTGTGCGCAGCGCAGACTCGGCGCCGTCCGCGGCCACCAGCAGCCGGGCCCCGACGACGCGCCGGTCCTCCAGATGCAGGTCGATGCGATCCGGGCGCCAGTCGAGCGCGCGCCAGCCGGTATCGGGCAGCAACACGGTCTCCGTAGCCTCCAGGGCATCCCAGAGACTCGCCTCCAGCGCCAGGTGCTCCACCGTCCAGCCCAGCGCCGGGACACCCAATTCGTCCGCATCGAAGCTCAGGGCGGCATTGCTGTTGGCATCCCAGACCTCCATGCGATGGAAGGCATGGCCGCGCCGATCCAGCACCGCATCAGCCACACCCAGCCGCTCCAGCAGGGCCATCGATGCAGCATTCAGCGTCGCCACGCGGGTTACCGGCGCGGTTTCCGCGAACACGGGGCGCGGCTTGCGCTCCACCAGCGCCACCCGGCGGCCGGCCCGCGCCATGCCCAGCGCAACGGCGGCGCCCACTGCACCCCCTCCGACCACCACGCAGTCGAACACATCGGGAGACGCCTTCATGCCATGCCCTCCCCGGTCTCGGCAGGGCCACGCCTGCGCCTGACGCCCGGCTCGGTCAGCGCCGCGGGCACGGAACGCAGGCGCCGCCGTGGCAAGGGCTGCAGACCCATGGCCTGTTCCGCCCAGAGGCGACGCAAGGGATCGATGCGGTCGAGCAAGAGCATCCCGCCGCCAAGGGCGTGCGGAGCGAACCCCTGAATCGCCAGGAGCCCGCGCGCCAGGAAATCGGTCGCTGCCGCGATGCGCTCGATATCCACGGAGCGCGACGCGGCGTAATCGGCGAGCACGCCGGGGGCGCCGGGATCGGCAGCGTGCAGCAGGCGCCCGGCCAGTGCGGCAACGTCGCGCAGCGAAAGGTTGAGGCCCTGCCCGGCCACCGGATGCAGCCCATGGGCCACGTTTCCGGCCAGCACCAGCCGCGCATCATGCAGCCTCCGGGCGCGCACCAGTTCAAGCGGAAAGCGCGCCAGCGGTCCCGCGGCGCGCAGGCGCCCGAGACGCCAGCCGACGAACTCCTGCAACTCGGCCATGCGATCGGACTCGGCAAGCCCCTCCCGTACGTCGCAGGCTTCGGGCGGCGCCACCCAGACCACGTTCATCCGTCCGCCGGACTGGGGCAGCAGGGCCAGCGGGCCCTCCGGGGTGAAGCGCTCGAAGGCCCGGCCCCGATGCTGCCGCGCGGGCAGGATGTCGAAGACCAGCGCATCGGCCTCGTAACGACGCCGCAGCACCTCGATACCGGCGGCGGCACGGGTCGCGGAATGCGCGCCATCGGCCGCGACCACGAGCCGGGCGGCAAACCGGTGCCGGCCATCGGGACCGGTCACGACCACCTCCCGACGCTCCGGGCCCGCGGCCTCGAGCCGTTCGATCCGCGTCTGTTCGCGCACCTCGACACCGGCCGCGTCCAGGGCACGGGCGAGCATGGCATCGATCCGGGCCGCAGGAACGACCTGGCCCAGGGCGGTGACGCCCTGACTCTCCGCATCCATCACGACGCTGCCAAAACCACCCCGTCGACTCACGTGGATCTCCAGGATCGGCTCTGCATGCGCGGCCAGGGGGTCCCAGTAGCCCAGGTCCTGGAGGATCGTCACCGAGCCGGCGGACAAGGCGTAACCGCGGGTATCCCGACTGCCCTCGGCGGCGGGCCGACGCGCTCCCCGCTCGGCGAGCACCACGTCCCGGCCACCCCGTGCCAGGATGCAGGCGAGCAAACCGCCGACCGGCCCGGCACCGATGATCAGGACGTCGCAGTTCCGGTTCCGTGCCGCCATCAGGCGCCGTCCGTCCGAACCGGCACATTGCCGGCCATGCAGTCCTCGATCTCGGCCACCGTCTTCGGACAGCCTCCACTGAGGACCTCGTGGCCGGAACGGGTCAGGGCGACGTCGTCCTCGATGCGGATGCCGATGCCGCGGAACCGCTTCGGCGCCTTCGTCCGCGCGCCGAAATACAGCCCGGGTTCCACCGTCATCACCATGCCCGGCTCCAGCAAGCGCCAGGCGTCGCCGATGCGATAGTCGCCGACATCGTGCACATCCAGGCCCAGCCAGTGGCCGGTACGGTGCATGTAATAAGGCTTGTAGGCCTCCTTCCGGATCAGGTCCGCCGGCCTCCCCTTCAACACCCCCAGCGCCTTCAGACCGCGGGTGATGACCCCGACCGCGGCATCGTGCGGGTCGTTCCAGTGGTTGCCGGGCACGGCCTTCGCGATCGCCGCGGCCTGGGCCTCCAGCACCACCTCGTAGACCTCCCGCTGCGCGGGGGTGAAACGCCCGGAGACCGGAAAGCTGCGGGTGATGTCCGAGGCATACCCGCCATACTCGCAACCGGCATCGATCAGCAGCAGGTCCCCGTCACGCAGTACGCTGCGATTCTCGATGTAATGAAGGATGCAGCCGTTGTCACCCCCGCCGACGATGGAGTGGTAGGCCGTTTCCGTGCCGTGGCGTCGGAATTCGTGCAGCAACTCGGCCTCGACCTCGTACTCGGCCATGCCCGGGCGGCAGGCCTGCATCGCACGCACATGGGCGCCGGCGGAAATGTTCGCGGCGTGACGCATCATCCGCAGTTCCCCGGACTGCTTGAACAGGCGCTGCTCATGCAGATGGTGTTCCAGCGCGACGAACTCGCAGGGCGCGCGCACGCCGGAACGTGCCTTCCCGCGGACCTGGTTCACCCAGCCGAACAGGCGCTGATCCATGGCCTCACTGTGGCCGAAGGGTGCGCACAGCGTGTTTCGGTTCTCCATCAATCCGGGCAGGATCTCGCCGATGTCGCCGATCGGAAAGGCGCAGTCTGCGCCGTAATCCGCCATCGCCCCATCGGGACCGGCCCGGCGCCCGTTCCAGGTCTCCATGTCCGGATCGCGGTCACGGCAGAACAGCACGTATTCCCCCGCCTCCCGACCCGGGACCAGCACCGCGAAGGCGTCCGGCTCGGGAAAGCCCGTCAGGTACAGGAAATCGCTGTCCTGTCGGAACGGATACTCGACATCTCGGTTGCGCAGGCTTTCGGTCGCGGCGGGAATCACCGCAATGGCTTCCCTGCCCATGGACTGCATCAGCTTGTGCCGGCGGCGCGCGAAGTCCTTGAGGGTGATCTTTGGCGGTTTCATTGCAGCGGGATGGGGCTCCGTGGTGGGGTGGGGGCCAACTCGTCGGCGAGCAACATCACACCGACGCGCACGTACTCGTTCAGTTCGGCCAGGGCCTGCTCGTTGTCTTCATTGACCTCGGGTTCAACCTCGATACGCCCGATCTCGGCGAAATCGCGCAGGATCTCGGTGGCCTCCGGCGACGGCTTGAGTCCGCCGAGGCGCGGTGTCTGGCCGAGGCCACCGAGAAATCCGCCCACCCACTGCCCGAGCGCCCGGGCGCGGAACTCCAGCCCTTCGCTGTCATCGGGCAGCAGCGGATCAAATCCGAGATCGGTGTCATTCAATGCCCGCAACACCTGCAGCCGCAGGGCCTCGACGGACTGGCGCAAGACCTCCGGATCGTGGCCCGGCCGCGGATGGCACTCACCCAGCGCCCGTTCGAGCCGGGCACCGGACAGGCTCGGATCGGCAACCAGACAGCCCGACAGCACGCCGTGCGCGGCGGGCGCCGAACAGGCCAGGCCGGCGGCGTGCAGAATCGCTTCGAGTTCTTCCAGATCGGGACCCACGCCGGGCGCCATCAGAAGGCCTCCAGCCGCGCTTCGTAGGGGAACAGCAGCATGCGATAGACGCGGTCCCCGAACTGCATGTGCGTGAATTCGGGCTCGCCAAGCCGGATCGCATTGCTGCCCTTCGCAGACATTGCGCGCAGCCCGAAATGACGTTCCGAAATCAGATCCGCCAGCAATTGCTCCAGTTCCCCGCGGTCGATCGTGCC
>JAWLFM010000007.1:0-38375 GCA_041685565.1 Thioalkalivibrio sp. | reverse complement strand
CAGCGCTCGCCCGGCTCCAGCCGGTCCGCGTTCATGGCCAGGCACATGGAACAGCCCGGTTCGCGCCACTCGAAGCCGGCGTCGAGAAAGATCCGGTCCAGACCCTCGGCCTCGGCCTGCTGTTTCACCAGACCGGATCCCGGCACCACCATCGCCAGCTGGATGTTCTCGGCCTTGCGCCGCCCGCGCACTACGGCGGCGGCAGCGCGCAGGTCCTCGATCCGGGAATTGGTGCAGGAACCGATGAAGACCTTGTCCGGACGGATGTCGCGGATGGCCGTGCCGGCCTCGAGGCCCATGTACTGCAGCGCCTTGCGCATGCCTTCTGCGCGCACCGGATCGACCTCCTGCTGGGGGTCGGGGACGCGAGCGGAGATCCCGACCACCATCTCGGGCGAGGTCCCCCAACTGACCTGAGGCTCGATCTCCGACGCGTCCAGTTCCACAACCCGATCGAATCGTGCATCCGGGTCACTGACCAGATCGCGCCATGCGGCCGCCGCGCGCTCGAACATCGCGCCCGACGGCGACTGGGGCCGCCCGCGAACGTACGCGATGGTCTTTTCGTCGACGGCGACCATGCCCGCGCGCGCCCCGGCCTCGATCGCCATGTTGCACACCGTCATGCGGCCCTCGATGGACAGGCTGCGGATGGCCGAACCGCCGAATTCGATGGCGTAGCCGTTGCCCCCGGCGGTGCCGATGCGGCCGATGATCGCCAGCACCACGTCCTTGGCGGTCACGCCCGGGTGCAGGTCACCCTCCACCCGCACCAGCATGCTGCGCGACTTGCCCTGCCACAGGCACTGCGTCGCCAGCACGTGCTCGACCTCGGAGGTACCGATGCCGAAGGCCAGCGCCCCCAGCGCGCCATGCGTGGAGGTGTGGGAATCGCCGCAGACGACGGTCATGCCGGGCAGGGTCGCCCCCTGTTCGGGGCCGATCACATGCACGATGCCCTGGCGCAGGTCCCGCATGGGGAAGAACCGCAACCCGAAGGACGCGACATTGTCCTCCAGGGTCTCCACCTGCACCCGTGACACCGGGTCCGCAATCCCGGCACCGCGGTTCTCGGTGGGCACGTTGTGGTCGGGCACCGCCAGAACGGAATCGGCGCGCCAGGGCCGTCGTCCCGCGAGCCGCAACCCCTCGAAGGCCTGCGGCGAGGTGACCTCATGCACCAGGTGCCGGTCGATGTACAGCAGTGCGTTGCCGTCATCCTGCTCGCGCACCACGTGCGCCTGCCACAACTTGTCGTACAGGGTCTGTCCGGCCATGAGTCCTCCTGTGCCCAACATAAGCCAGGGACGGCCAGGGGCCGCCGCAACCGGGGATCCGCCCTGGCGTCTCGACGCCGGGAAGGCGGGGCATGTACCCGCGCCGATGACCGGGCGGGAATGCTGCGCATTGTTCCCTGCCGAAGACATAACAGCAAGTCGGGTTTATTATTCTATGTATTCCCCAGGAGAATACTTGGTCGATGACATCCTTGCGCCCCGAAAACTTCAGCATCGAGGGCCTGGCGGCATTCGTCGCGGTCGTCGACCACGGCAGCTTCTCGGCCGCTGCCGAGAAGCTGCACCTGACCCAGCCCGCGGTCACCAAACGCATCCAGACACTGGAACAGACGCTGGGAGAGCCATTGTTCGAGCGCCAGGGCCGCCAGACGCGCCCCCTCGAGGCGGCGACCATCGTGCTCCCGCAGGCCCGTGAGATCCTCGCCCGCCTGGCAGACATCGAGCGCAGCCTGCGCGATCGCGGCGAGCACATCGGGGGCGTGCTGCGGCTGGCGACCTCGCACCATATCGCATTGCACCGGCTCCCGGCCGCCCTGAGCGACTGCCGGCGCCGCTATCCGGACATCGAACTCGAGTTCGTGTTCCTGGATTCCGAGGCAGGCATCGAGGCGGTGGCGCGGCGGCAGGTGGACCTGGCCCTGGCGACCCTGCCCGATCAGCTCCCGGACGCCCTGGAGGCCGGCACCCTCTGGACCGATCGACTCACACTGATGCTGCACGAGGCATTGCTGCGGGACGCTCCGGACCCGACCGCCGACGCCTTTACGGGCTGGCTCGAAGCGCAGCCCGCGATCCTGCCGCCGGCAGGCAGTGCCACGCGGGTTCGCATCGACCGCGCCCTGCACCGGATCGGCCTGCACCTGGAGGCACGACACGAAAGCCCGTACCTGGAGGTGATCCGGGTCCTGACCCGTGCCGGACTGGGCATCGGTGTCCTGCCACGCTCGCTCGGCGCCCCCGGGCTTGCCTGCCCCGACCTGCCCGGACTCGACATCACCCGCAGCCTTGGCTGGGTCCGGCACGGCGCCCGTCATCAGTCACGCGCGGAGAACGCCTTCATCGCCCTGCTCGGGGAGACGGGCACCGGGCTGGAAGGGTGAGCCGCCCAGAGCCCACGACGGGTTACGCTGGGCCCCACAGGGTCGTCCACCGCAGGCTCACTGGCGTGCGGATCCGGGCGTCTGCAAGTGTTGGGTGAACTCGGGGGCCCGGCGCGGTTGGATGAATTCAGGCGCCCGGTCGGGTGGCCAGACGTCCGGCGGTGGGTCCGGCTGCAGATGGGGCGGCCGCGGATACCAGCCGGGAGGACGAGGCCGCGGAGGCCAGCCCCAGGCGGGAGGCCAGCGGGGGTCCCGGTACCGGGAATGGAAAGGCGGTTCCGGGGCATCCCGGGCGGCGGCCGGCGCCGGCGGACGCTCTCGCCAAAAGGCCTCGGCGGCGGCCGCCTCTGCCTCCCGGCGCCGGCGTTCCGCAGCAAGCGCATCGGCGAGACGCTGCACGGCCTCCGCTCGCTCGCGCGCCGCCTGTGCCGCCTCGGGCGACGGGGCGGGCGGCAGCTCGAGCCTGCGGGTGGCGCGATCCGGCGGGGGCTGGTCCCCGTAGATCACCCGACCCGCCGGGTCGACCCACTGGTAGATACCCTCGGCGAAGGCGGCCGGCGACCCGGACAGAATGCCCACCAACAGGGCCATGGGCAGGACGAGACTCGGTCGCGGCATGTCGACATTCCTCCGCGCGCGAAGCGGGGCAGCGGGCGCGGCCCAGCAAAGAGACTGGCGTCCCCGGCAGGATTCGAACCTGCGACCTGCCCCTTAGGAGGGGGCCACTCTATCCAGCTGAGCTACGGGGACGTGGGCCCCAGTATAACCCGCAGCCCGCCCCGGCAAGGAAGTCCCGGCCTTGGCCTGGCAATGCCCAACGTCTCCCTCGGAGCCCTGATCGGCCCGACGCTGCGGCTCATGTATGCTTACCCCCTCGCGGAAGGGTTATGCCGACGACGGCACCGGTTTCGCGAGAATGGCATCCACTGCACTCAACCGAAGGGACGATACAGGCGATGCATCCATGCCCACTCCAGCAGAGGCAGGCCGCGCGGCCGGAGCGCCCCGCCCGATGAGCGCATCCACACTGGCCGAGGCAGCGGTGCGCCTGCTGCAACCCTTGATCGGCATCCGCGGCCGTCACGCCAGTCAGACGCTGGAACTGGTCGAGGTCCTCGAGGAGGGGCCAATGGTCGCGCTACTGGACGCGAGCGCCTCCCCCCGTATCCAGACCAATCAGTTCGGGGATCCGCTGACGCGCCATTCCAGGATCCTGACCATCCCCGTGTTCAGCGAGATCGAGCCGGATGCGCACCCGGTCCTGCGCTCGCTGCTGCCGGAGTCCGTCCTCGAGAACCTGCGGGCCTTGATCCATGCCCACCGCAATGACAGGGGCTGATCCACAGGACCCGCCCCGCGGCCTCCCCGGGCGGATCACACTGCGGGCTTCCAACCGATGCCGGCTACGCCCCCTGCTCCACGCGCGCGACGAGGGCCTCGAGCTCATCCCAGACGTTCTGCAGGATCCGCGCCTGGGCCTCCGCGGCGGGATGAATGCCGTCCGCGAGCATCATCTCCGGCTCCAGCGCGATACCCTCCAGCAGAAAGGGCACGAAGGCCAGGTCGCGCTCGGCCGCGAGGTCGGCAAACACGGCCTCGAATCGTTCCGTGTACACCGGGCCGTAATTCGGTGGAATCCGGATGCCGGCAAGCAGCACCTCAGCCCCCGCCGCGTCGCTGGCATCCAGCATGGCGGCGAGGTTCTCCCGCATCGCCCGCAGCGACAGGCCCCGGAGGCCGTCGTTGCCTCCCAGCTCGAGGATCACGACGTCCGGGGGGAACTCCTCCAGCAGCGCGGGTAGCCGCGTCCGGCCCCCCGCCGTGGTCTCGCCGCCCACGGAGGCATTGCGTACCTGCCAGTGGGCGTCGCGATCGGCGAGGCGCTGCTCCAGCAGCGAGACCCAGCCGGCGTCGCCGGCAATACCGTGCGCGGCACTGAGGGAATCGCCGAAGATCAGGATCCGATGCGGATCCGGGGAATTACTGGCGCTCGAAACACTCCATAGCAACGCCAGAACCACTGCCATCAGGAAACGAAACATGGATGCATCCTCTGAACCCGTACTGGAAACCACCGGACTGGAAAAACGGATCGACGGACCCAGTGGCGCCCTGGAGATCCTGCGCGGCATCACCCTGTCGGTCCACCCCGGCGAGAGCGTCGCGATCCTCGGCGCCTCGGGTTCCGGCAAGTCGACCCTTCTCGGTCTGCTTGCAGGTCTGGACGCCCCAAGTGCCGGTGAAGTTCGGCTCCTCGGCGAGAATATCGGTCAACTGGACGAGGATGGGCGGGCCGCGTTGCGCGCCGGCCGCGTGGGTTTCGTGTTCCAGTCCTTCCAGCTCCTGCCGGCGCTGACCGCGCTGGAGAACGTGCTGCTGCCACTGGAGCTGAACCCGGCGCACGACGGACTCTCGAGCAGCGCGCTCACCGCCCGGGCCCGCGCCGCCCTGGAGCAGGTGGGCCTGCAGGCGCGCGCGCGGCACTACCCGCACCAGCTCTCGGGCGGCGAACAGCAGCGCGTGGCCGTGGCCCGCGCCATCGTCGACCGGCCCGCCGTGCTGTTCGCGGACGAGCCCACCGGCAACCTGGACGCCGAGACCGGCGCCCGCATCATCGATCTGTTGTTCGATCTCGCCGGCGCCGGCGACACGGATCCCACCGATGGCACCGCTTTGCTCCTGGTGACCCACGACCCGGCCCTCGCGGAACGCTGCGACCGCGTCGTGCACATCCGCGACGGGGTGCTCACGTGAGCCCCCGGCGCTCACGGGGACTGGCATTCCTGCGCGACACCCTGCGCGAGTGGCGCAGCCCGGAGCTCCGGGTGCTCGCCTCGGCACTGGTGATCGCGGTGGCCGCGGTGGCGGCGGTGGGCTTCTTCACCGACCGCGTGGACCGCGGCATGACCCAGCAGGCCGCCACCCTGCTCGGCGGGGACGTCGCCGTGGTCTCCAATGCCGCGATTCCGCAAGACTGGCTGCGCGAGGCGCGCCGGCGCGGGCTCACGGCGACACGCAGCGCGACCCTGCCCAGCGTGCTGTTCACCCCCGACGATGACTCGCAGCTGGTCTCCGTGCGCGCGGTGGACGACGACTGGCCACTGCGCGGCGAGGTGCAGCTGGCCGGCGATCCGGATCCGGAGATTCGCCGCCGGGGTCCGGAGCCGGGCCAGGCCTGGGGCGACGGCGCCCTGCTGGAGTCGCTGCAGCTGCGTCCCGGCGCCACGGTCGAACTCGGGTACCTGAGCCTCGACCTGACCGGGCAACTCCTGGTCGAGCCGGACCGCGGCAGCAACCTGTTCGACATCGCCCCCCGCCTGCTGATCGACTTCGAGGATCTGGAGGAAACCGGGCTGATCGGACCGGGCAGCCGGGTCCGCTACCAGTTCCTCGCGGCCGGCGACCCTGGCGCCGTCGCGGGCCTGCGCACCTGGCTGGAGGCCGAAATGCAGCCGGGCCAGCGCCTGATCGATCTCGAGGACGCCAACCCGGAACTGCGCGAGGCGGTCAATCGCGCGCAGCGCTTCCTGGGCCTGGCCTCGCTGATGGCGGTACTGCTCGCGGGTGCGGCCATCGCCGTCGCGGCCCACCACTATGCCAACCAGCGGGCCGACGGCGCCGCCGTGATGCGCGCGCTCGGAGCCAGCCGGCACCGGGTCCTGCGCATCTACTTTCTGCGCGTGCTGGTCATCGCCGCCATTGCCAGCGGCGTGGGCCTGGGCCTGGGCTTCGCGGCCCAGTTCGTGCTGAGCAGCCTGCTTGGCGACTGGCTGGCGACGGATCTGCCGCCGCCCGGCTGGCGGCCGGTCGTCGCGGGCCTGGGGGTGGGCCTGATCACGGCCACCGGCTTCGCACTGCCGGCGCTGCTGCGCATCGGCCAGGTCCCGCCGCTGCGGGTGCTGCAGCGCAATCTCGGCCTGCCGCCGGTCTCGGTGTGGCTGTCCACGACACTGGCGCTGGTGACCTTCGGCGCCCTGCTGTACTGGCAGTCGGCGGATCCCGGACTCGCGACCTGGGTGCTGCTGGGCACGGCGCTCGCGCTGGTCGTGCTCGGTGCGCTCGGCCTGCTGCTGATCGTCCTGCTGCGGCCTTTGCGCGACCGCGGCGGCATGGCACTGCGCTTCGGCCTGGCGAACCTGTCGCGCCGCGGCGGACTGAGCGCAATCCAGATGGTGGCCTTCAGCATCGGCATCCTGGCCCTGCTGCTGCTCGCCATCGTCCGCGTGGACCTGCTCTCGGCCTGGGAGCAGAACATCCCCGCGGACGCCCCGAACCTCTTCCTCATCAACATTCAGCCCGGGCAGGAACAGGAGCTAGCGGAGCGGATCAGCGCGGCCGGGCTGGAGCGCCCCGAGATGGAACCGATGATCCGGGGCCGGCTGGTGGCCATCAACGGCGAGCCGGTCTCGGCGACCGACTTCGAGGACGACCGCGCCCGGCGCCTGCTGGAACGCGAATTCAACCTCTCGTACGCCGACGTGCCGCCCGCGCACAATCGCATCGTCGCCGGCCGCTGGTTCGACCCGGAGCGTGCCGCGGACGGGGAGTGGTCGGTGGAGGCCGGATTGATGGAACGCTTCGACCTCAGCCTCGACGACGAGTTGACCTTCAACATCGCCGGGGCGCCGGTCAGCGGCCGGATCACCAGCATCCGCAGCGTCGACTGGGACAGCTTCAAGGTCAACTTCTTCGTCATCGGCCCCCCCGTGCTGCTCGAAGACCAGCCGCAGACCTACATCACCAGCCTGTACCTGCCCGACGACCTGGAGCGGGAAAAGAACCGCTGGCTGCGCGAGTTCCCCGCGGTCACGGCCATCGACGTCGCGGCCCTGCTGGCACAGGTGCGCAGCGTGATCGACCAGGCAACGCGGGCCGTGGAGTACGTCTTCCTGTTCACCCTGTTCGCCGGCCTCACCGTGCTCTATGCCGCGGTCCAGGCGACCCGCGACGTGCGTCGCCGCGAGACCGCGCTGCTGCGCACGCTCGGGGCGCGCCGCCAGCAGATCCGCAACGGCCTGCTCGCGGAGTTCGGCACGCTCGGACTGTTGTCAGGACTCCTCGCGGCCTTGATCGCAAGCGCGGTCGGAGGCGTGCTGGCCTGGCAGGTCTTCGGCTTCGAGTACTCGGTGAACCCGATGACCTTCGTCTTCGGCATCGGGGGTGGGACCCTGGGCATCGGCCTGGCCGGCTGGCTGGGCACGCGCCGGGTGCTGGACCAGGCCCCGCTGAAGGTCCTGCGCGGCCCCGAATGAGCCGGCGGCCGGATCATTTCGGGGGCCGCCCGGATATACTTGGGCCATGCGTCACTCACTGCTGACCGACCAGAAGCTGCAGGGCATGGAACGCGAGGCCCTGTGCCGGCACTTCTCCGGCGCGGAGGTGCCCGATGCCCGGATCGCCGCGGCCATCGACTACGCCCTGGACGCGGTCGACGCCTCGGGCCTGCAGACGCACCCGCTGGACGTCGCGGAGATCCTGCGGCGTCTCAACGTCGACCGCCAGACCCTGATCGCCACCCTGCTCATCCCCGCGGTGTTCGCGCGCCGCCTGACCCATGAGCAGATGAGCCAGGAGTTCGGAGAGGTGATCGCGCGGCTCACCGAGAACGTCAGCGAGCTCGTGCGCCGACGCTTCGAGATGCCCACCCGGCGGCCGGAACAGGCCGAACGCCTGCGCCGCATGCTGCTGGCGATGGTCGACGACGTGCGTGCCGTGCTGATCAAGCTGGCCTTCCGACTCCAGAACCTGCGCCTGGCGGCCAAGAATCCGGACTCGGATGCACAGCTGCTGGCCCAGGAGACGCTCGACGTCATCTCGCCGCTGGCCAACCGGCTGGGGATCGGCTCGCTGAAGTGGGAGATGGAAGACCTATCGCTGCGTATCCTCGATCCCGAGAGCTACCGCAGCATCGCCAACGGCCTGGACGCCAACCGCCGCGCGCGCGAGGCGTACATCGACACCTTCACCCACGATCTCGAGGCGGCCATCCGGGCGGAGGGCGTCAGGAATGCGCGCGTCTCGGGACGCCCGAAACACATCTACAGCATCTGGCGCAAGATGCAGAAGAAGCGCCTGGCACTGGAGGATCTGACCGACCTGCGCGCCACACGGGTCATCGTCGACGAACTCTCCGCCTGCTACACCGTGCTCGGCATCGTGCACAACCGCTGGCCGCACCTGCCGCGCGAGTTCGACGACTATATCGCCAACCCCAAGGACAACGGCTACCAGTCCCTGCACACCGCGGTGCTCGGCCCGGAGGGGAAGGTGGTCGAGGTGCAGATCCGCACCCGGGCCATGCATGAATTCGCGGAACTGGGGGTGGCGGCGCACTGGCGCTACAAGGAGGGCGGCCGCGAGGACCAGGCGCTGAACCGCGCCATTGCCTCCCTGCGCCAGCTGCTCGAATCCGACGGCGACGATCAGAACCTGATGGAGGAATTCCAGAGCGAGGTGCTGCACCAGCGGGTCTTCGTGCTGACCCCCCAGGGCGAGGTGCTTGACCTGCCGGCAGGGGCCACGCCGCTGGACTTCGCCTACGGCGTCCATACCGAGGTCGGCCATCGCTGCCGCGGCGCCAAGGTGGACGGGCGCATCGTGCCCCTGACCTACCGCCTTCGCTCCGGGCAGCGGGTCGAGATCCTGACCACCCGCCAGGGCGGTCCCAGCCGCGACTGGCTCAACCCGAGCCTTGGCTACCTGCGCACCACCCGCGCCCGCAACAAGGCCCGCAGCTGGTTCCGCCAGCAGAACCAGGAGGAACACCTCTCCGCCGGGCGCAACCTGCTCGACCGGGAATGCCAGCGCCTCGGCGTAAGCCAGGTGGACCACGACGACCTTGCCGCCAAGCTCGGCTACCGCCGCTCGGAGGACATGCTGATCGCGCTCGGGGCCGGCGATCTCAACACCTCGCAGGTCGCGCAGAAGCTGCAGGTCGAGGCCGCGACCCCGATACCCGTGCTGCGGGCCCGCAAACGGCCCATCAACGATGGCACCCCGGTCGGCGGTGGCGACATCCACATCCGCGGCGTGGGCGGCCTGCTGAGCACGCTGGCCAACTGCTGCAACCCGGTCCCGGGCGACGCCATCATCGGTTTCATCACCCGCGGCAAGGGGGTGTCGGTACACCGCCGCGACTGCGTGAACATCCTGCGGCTGCCCGACGAGAAGCGTTCGCGGCTGATCTCGGTGAGTTGGGGCGAGGAGGCCCCCACGCAGGCGGTGGACATGATGCTGGAGGCCCAGGACCGGCCCGGCCTGCTGCGCGACATCAGCAACATCTTCGCCAACGCCAACGTGAACCTGCTCACGGTGCAGACGCGCACCGACCCGGTCGACCGCACGGTGCACATGGACCTGACGGCCGAGGTCGAGAGCCTGAGCCAGCTCAGCGGCCTGTTCGACCGGATCCAGTCCCTGCCCAACGTCTACAGCGTGCGGCGCCGGTCCAGCGTGATGGCCCCGGGTGCCGGGAGCGCCGGAGCCGGCCCGGCGCACTGACGCCCGAGCGGTCCGAACCCGGCGCCCCGGCGCGCCTTCAGGAGCCCGAGGCCCCCGCGGCCCAGACCTCGGCTGGCCGGGCGCAGACGATGAAGTGCGGGTTCAGCAGGGTCTCGGGGCGGGTGTTGTAGCGCAGCGGCTGCAGCGTGGGGTATTCCAGCACCTGCCCGCCCGCCGCCTCGACCACGGCCTGCGCCGCCGCCGTATCCCATTCACTGGTGAGGCCCAGGCGCGGGTACAGATCGGCGGCGCCCTCCGCCACCAGGCAGAGCTTCAGGGAACTGCCCATGGCCACGATCTCGGCATCCGGCAGGCGCTCGAGAAAGGACTGGAAGGCCTCGGACTGATGCGAGCGGCTGCCGACCACGCGCCACCCGCTGCTGCCCTGCGGCACCGGGGCCACGGCGATCGGTTCGGGATCGCTGGTGCCCGTCCGCTTCCAGGCGCCCTGACCCGCCTGGCCCCAGTAGGTCACGTCCAGCGCCGGCGCATGCACCACACCGAACACCGGCCGGCCCGCCTCGATCAATGCCACGTTCACGGTGAACTCGCCGTTCTTCTTGACGAACTCCTTGGTCCCGTCCAGCGGATCCACCAGCCAGTACCGCGTCCACTCCAGGCGCTGGCTGCCCTGGCTCTCGACCGATTCCTCCGAGAGCACGGGCAGACCCGGCGTCAGCCGGTCCAGGCCGGCCGCCAGCAACCGGTGGGAGGCAAGGTCCGCCTCCGTCAGCGGGCTCTTGTCGGCCTTTTCGTCGACGGCGAAGTCGCGGCGGTAGACGGCCATCACGGCGTCACCCGCGTTCCTGGCCAGGCGGATCACGTCATTGGGATCGAACATGGGCATGGGCCTCTCGGCAACAGATGGATTCGGGGATTGCACTCAAGGTGTCGATTATTGCATCCCTTCCACCTCGGGGCGCGGCAGTCAGGATTTTTCGAACCCTCGTGCATCCTTCGCCAGCCTCAGGGCGAACGGAATCCCGAAGGCTCGACTCATGATAGGCTCGGCCCGCATTCTCGCAGCCGCCCCCGCGTCATGGTGGGACGATGGGAAATGTTGTTCCACTGCTTCGCGGCGACCATTTCATCCCTGCCATTCAGATGCGCGGCAAGGACGGCCTATGTCACACGTGCGTGCGTCAGGGATCATCTCGCGCCGGGGCTTGGCATTGCGACCCCACCGTTTCTGCCTGGCAGTACGATCGGGGCAGGAATGCATCGCGATCGATAGGGCTTGGCGCGAGGGCCAAGCCCAGGGTTCGCGGTCCGATGGCATTGCGATTATCCTTGCAATGCGGCTGCGTAGGCTTATCTACAGACCGGCTTAACAAAGGTTTTTTATCAATGGGTTGGGTTCGCAATCTCGACATTCCCGAAGTGAAGCTGCTGTCGCCGAAGAAGCACGGCGATGCGCGCGGCTTCTTCTCCGAGACCTACCACCGGCAGGCCCTGCTGGATGCGGGCATCGCGATCGACTTCGTGCAGGACAACCACGCCTACTCGGCGCAGCCGGGCACCCTGCGCGGGTTGCACTTCCAGACGCCGCCCTTCGCCCAGCACAAGCTGGTGCGCGTGGTGCGCGGGGCGATCTTCGATGTCGCGGTGGACCTGCGCACGGGCTCGCCCACCTACGGGCAGCATGTCTCGGCGGTGATCTCCGCCGAGGCGTGGAACCAGATCCTGGTGCCGGTGGGGTTTGCGCACGGGCTACTCACGCTGGAGCCGGATACCGAGGTCCTGTACAAGGTCTCGGCCCACTACGCGCCCGAGCACGACAAGGGCCTGCTGTGGGACGATCCGGCGCTGGGGATCGCCTGGCCGTTGCAGGGCACTGCGCCGCTGCTCTCGGACAAGGATCGGGCGCAACCGGGGCTGGCGGAGTTGCCGGCCTATTTTCACTATGGACAGGACTGACGGGGGCATCATGAAGGTGATCGTGACGGGCGGCGCGGGCTTCATCGGCTCGGCCGTGGTGCGGCTGCTGGTGGAGGAGATCGGGGTCGAGGTGGTGAACCTGGATGCCCTCACCTACGCTGGCAACCTGGACTCCCTGGTCGCGGTGGCCGAGCGGCCGGGCTACCGCTTCGTGCGTGCGGACATCCGCGACGCCCCGGCGATGGCTGAGCTGTTCGCGGCGGAACAGCCGGATGCGATCATGCACCTGGCGGCGGAGAGCCACGTGGACCGTTCCATCGACGGCCCGGCCGCCTTCATCGATACCAACATCAACGGCACCTACACCCTGCTGGAGGCGGCCCGCGGCTACTGGAACGGGCTGCCGCCGGCGCGCCGGGAGGCCTTCCGCTTCCACCATGTGTCCACCGACGAGGTGTACGGCTCGCTCGGCCCCGAGGGGCTGTTCACGGAGACCACCCCGTATGCCCCGAACTCGCCCTATTCCGCCTCGAAGGCGGCCTCGGATCACCTGGCGCGGGCCTGGCACCACACCTACGGGCTGCCGGTGGTCACCACCAACTGCTCCAACAACTACGGCCCCTGCCAGTTCCCGGAGAAGCTGATCCCGCTGATCATCCTGAACGGGCTGGAAGGCAAGCCGCTGCCGGTGTACGGCACCGGCGCGAACGTGCGCGACTGGTTGTACGTGGAAGACCACGCCCGCGCCCTGTGGACGGCCCTGACCAAGGGCACGCCGGGCGAGGTGTACAACATCGGCGGCGAGGCCGAGCGCACCAACCTCGAGGTGGTGCACGCGGTCTGCGACCTGCTGGATGAGATGGTCCCGGCCGCGGCACCGCGCCGGGAGCTGATCACCTACGTCACCGACCGGCCGGGGCACGATGCCCGCTACGCGATGGACATCGCGAGGATCCGGCGGGAGCTGCAGTGGGCGCCGCGCGAGACCTTCGACAGCGGGTTGCGCAAGACGGTGCAGTGGTACCTGGACAACCGGCCCTGGTGGGAGGCCGTGCGTTCCGGCCGCTACGCCGGGGAGCGCCTGGGCCTGGGCCCCGAGGCTGCATAGACCCGCAGGAGGCCAGCCTCTGGCCGATGGGTTTTTCCGGCCCCGGATCGGCGAGGCGGCTCGCCCCCTACCGGGGATGGGGCGGGGTGATGAATTTTGGTTTGGGGGTGCGATGACGGCGGACATTTTGTTGACGGGGGCGCAGGGACAGCTGGGTTGGGAGCTGCAGCGCCGGGCGCTGGCGGCGGGGCTGACGGTGGACGCCAGCGACCGCGACGATCTGGACATCACCGACGCGGGTTCGGTGCGCGCGCGCATGGCGGCCGTGCGGCCCGCACTGGTGGTGAACGCGGCGGCGTACACGGCGGTGGACAAGGCGGAGAGCGACCGCGAGGCGGCCTTTGCGGTGAACCGGGACGGGCCGGCGAACCTCGCCGGCGCCTGCGCGGAGCATGCCATTCCCCTGATCCACGTCTCCACCGACTACGTCTTCGACGGCTCGCGCCCCGGCGCCTACCGCGAGGATGACCCGGTGGCCCCGCTCGGGGTGTACGGGATTAGCAAGTTCGCCGGTGAGGAGGCCGTGCGCGCGGCCTGCCCGCAGCACGTGATCCTGCGCACGGCCTGGGTCTATGGCGTACACGGCCACAACTTCGTGAAGACCATGCTGCGCCTGGGACGCGAGCGCGACAGCCTGCGGGTGGTGGACGACCAGCACGGCTGCCCGACCTTCGCCGGGGATCTCGCCGATGCGGTGCTGGCGATCGCCGCACGCCTGCGCGCCGGGGACCTACCGGCGCAGGGCTGGGGCACCTTCCACTGCACCGGGTCGGGACATACCAGCTGGTGCGGCTTCGCCCGGGAGATCTTCGCCCAGGTCGCGTCCCGCTGGGATCGTATTCCCGAGGTGCAGGGCATCGCCAGTTCGGACTACCCTACCCCCGCGCGCCGGCCGGCGAACTCGGTGCTGGACTGCTCCCGGCTGGAACACGCGTACGGTATTCGCCTGCGCGACTGGCGGCCGGCCCTGACGGAGATGCTCGATGCCACACTTGCGCAGAACGGAGACTGAATGAAGGGGATCATCCTCGCCGGAGGCTCCGGCACCCGCCTCTATCCCATCACCCGGGCCGTGTCCAAGCAGCTGCTGCCCGTGTACGACAAGCCCATGGTGTATTACCCGCTGAGCACCCTGATGCTCGCCGGGATCCGGGACATCCTGGTGATCACCACGCCGCACGATGCCGAGAGCTTCCGGCTGGTGCTGGGCGACGGCAGCCAGTGGGGCGTGAACCTGAGCTATGCGGTGCAGCCACGCCCGGAGGGGCTGGCGCAGGCCTTCCTGATCGGCGCGTCCTTTGTCGGCAACGATCGCTGCGCGCTGATCCTCGGCGACAACATGTTCTTCGGCCATGGCCTGACCGAGCGGCTGAAGAGCGCGGTGAACCGGGAGACCGGGGCGACGGTGTTCGGCTACCACGTGCTGGACCCGGAGCGCTACGGCGTGGTGGCCTTCGACGAGACCGGGCGCGCGACCTCGATCGAGGAGAAGCCGAAGCTGCCGAAGTCTTCCTGGGCGGTCACGGGCGTGTACTTCTACGATCAGGACGTGCTGGACATCGCCCGGGAGATCAAGCCCAGCGCCCGCGGCGAGTTGGAGATCACCGACGTCAACAACCGCTACCTGGAACGCGGCCAGCTGCACGTGGAGCGGCTGGGGCGCGGCTTCGCGTGGTTCGACACTGGCACCCACGACAGCCTGGTGGAGGCCGCGAGCTTCGTGCAGACCATCGAAAAGCGGCAGGCCCAGCGCATCGCGGTGCCGGAGGAGATCGCCTACATGAGCGGCTGGATCGACCGCGAGGCCCTGATCCGCCTCGGCGAGGCGCTGGAGAAGAACCGCTACGGCCAGTACCTTCTCCAGCTCGCGCGTTCCTGACCCGCGCAAGCAAAGGCCCCCTGTTCGTCCTGAGCCTGTCGAAGGACCCTCCGCGATTCCGCCCCCCGCCCCCGTGCGTCCTGAGCCTGTCGGAGGACCTTATGGTTCGCCACGTCGCTGCGCTGCTCGCGATGACGGATTACATCAAGGTCGGGAGCCGTACGCCCAAGGTTCAAGTCCTTCCCGTCGCTGCCGATACAGGGAACAGGAGGCGTGTCTGCCTCTGCGCCCTGACCGGACGGGACGAACCAACGGATTGCAAACACACCGAGTGGGATAAAGGGTATCTGCCGGATCGCTCCCAAATATGGCACTTTCCTGATATTCACCAACCCTGGGCCACCCCCCATGCCACGCCTTACCCTGCGAAGCCTCAAGGAGTGCACGCTCTGCGTCGTGACCCTCGCGTTGGTCGCCGGCGCACCGATCCTGGTGTCGCTCTACGTGCTGGTCTGGGACTGAACCCGGCGCGGGGCTGACGGCCTCCCCACCCGTTCAGGTTCCGGAAAACACCGCTGCCCGCAGCATCTTCCTGCGCATGTAGGCGATCTGCGTCTGCAGCGTCAGGTCCTTCGGGCAGACGTCCTGGCAGCCCAGCAGCGACATGCAGCCGAAGACGCCGTCATCGTCGCCGATGAGTTCGTAGTAGTCGGCATCGGTGCGCTGATCGCGCGGGTCCAGACGCAGTCGCGCGATCTTGTTCAGACCCACCGCCCCCACGAAGTCCTGGCGCATGCGCGCCGTGCCGCAGGCCGCCAGACAGCAGCCGCACTCGATGCAGCGCTCGAGTTCATAGATCTGCTCGGCGAGCTCGGGCTCCATGCGCTCCTCGAGCCGGCGCAGATCCACCTCGCTGGCGCTGTGGATCCAGGCCTCGAGCCGCTCGCTCATGCCGCGCATCCACTTGCCGGTGTTTACCGAGAGATCGCCGATCAGCTCGAAGAACGGCAGCGGCGCCAGCGTGATCCGCTCGCCGAGGCTGCTGGTCAGGGTGCGACAGGCCAGCCCCGGGCGGCCGTTGATCAGCATCGCACAGCTGCCGCAGATGCCCGCGCGGCAGACGAAGTCGAACTGCAGCGACGGATCCTGGTGGTCGCGGATATCGTTCAGGGCCACGAACAGGGTCATGCTCGGGGCCTCGTCCACCTCGAACAGTTGCAGGTGCGGCTTGCTTGCCGGGTCCTGGGGGTTGTAGCGCAGGATGTGGAGCTTCAGGCGTCGCGTGGGGGCCGAATCAGCGGGGCTGGCCTGCATCCGGGTGCTCATCACAGCCTCTCCGTCAGGCGTTCGTTGCGACCACGGTACTTCTCGGGCAGCAGCGATTCGTAGTCCATCAGGGCCTGTTGCCGGGCGAAGCGGTCCGCCTCGGGCAGTTCGGCCAGCGTCCTTTCGACCTCGGCCACCCGTGCCGCGGTGTCGGGATGGTCGACGTGGTTGCGGGTGCCGTAGCCGCGGAAGCCGGGCGGCAGTTCCATGTCCGTCACCGGAATCTCCTCGTAGCGGATGGTGGGGAGGTCGTCCGCCTCGTCGTCCCAGGTGGCCAGCGTGCGCTTGAGCCAGTCGCGGTCGTTGCGCTGCGGGTAATCCTCGCGGAAGTGCGCGCCCCGGCTCTCGGTGCGCAGCAGCGCGCCCTGGGCGACGCACAGGGCGATCTTCAGCATCTTCTGCACCCGGTAGGCGGCGACCAGTTCCGGGTTCGCCCCGAGCGCCTTGGTGCGCACGGTGATATTGCGGCTGCGGCGCAGCAGCTCCTGCAACTCCTGCACGGCGGCCTCGAGTTCCTCGCCGGTGCGGAAGATGCCGACCTTGTCCATCATCACCGCCTCCATGCGCTCGCGCAGGGCGGTGGCGCTCTCGCCGCCGGCGCCCTCCAGCAAGGCATCCAGTCGCTGCCGCTCGCGCTCCAGGAACTCGCGCACGAGCCCGGTGCCGATGCTCAGCTCGCCGCCCTCGGTCTCGCAGTAGTCGGCGATGAACTCGGCCACGATCATGCCCGAGACCACCGTCTCGGCCACCGAGTTGCCGCCGAGGCGGTTGAAGCCGTGCAGATCCCAGCAGGCGGACTCGCCGCAGGAGAACAGGCCCTTCAGGGTCGGGCTCTGGCCGGTGTGGTCGGTACGGATGCCGCCCATGGAGTAGTGCTGGGTGGGCCGGACCGGAATCCACTGCTCCACCGGGTCGATGCCCAGGAAGTATTCGCAGATGTCCTTGACCTCGCGCAGGTTCTTCTCGATGTGCGCGCGGCCCAGGCCGGTGATGTCCAGCCACAGGTGGTCGCCGTAGCGCGACGGTACCCCTTTGCCCTTGCGCATGTGTTCGGTCATGCGCCGCGACACCACGTCGCGCGAGGCGAGTTCCTTCTTCTCCGGCTCGTAGTCGGGCATGAACCGGTGACCGTCGACGTCCCGCAGCACGCCGCCGTCGCCGCGACAGCCCTCGGTGGTGAGGATGCCGGCGGTGATGATGGCCGTGGGGTGGAACTGCACCGCCTCCATGTTGCCGAGCGTCGCCACACCGGTCTCCAGGGCCAGCGCAATGCCGGTGCCCTCGCAGATGATGGCGTTGGTCGAGACCTTGTAGATGCGCCCATAGCCGCCGGTGGCGATGGTGGTCGCCTTCGCGACATAGGCGGTGAGTTCCCCGGTGATCAGGTCGCGCACCACCGCGCCGTGGCAGCGATCGCCCTCGTGCAGCAGCGCCAGGGCCTCCTGCCGCTCGAGCACGGGGATGTCGTGGGCGATGGTCTGGTCGCCGAGGGCATAGAGCATGGTGTGCCCGGTGCCGTCGGAGGTGTAGCAGGTGCGCCACTTCTTGGTGCCGCCGAAGTCGCGGGCGGTGATCAGCCCGTGTGCCTCATCGGCCTCCGTGATGGTGATCTTCTCGGCGTTCACCACCGACTCGCGGCTGCCCCGGGCCACCCGGCTCCAGGGCACGCCCCAGGCCGCGAGTTCGCGGATCGCCTTGGGGGCGGTGTTCACGAACATGCGCACCACGCGCTGGTCCGCACCCCAATCGCTGCCGCGCACCGTGTCCTCGAAGTGAATGTCCTCGTTGTCGCCCGCGCCCATCGCGCTGTTGCCGAGGCTCGCCTGCATGCCCCCCTGCGCGGCGGCCGAGTGCGAGCGCTTGGCCGGCACCAGGCTGAGCACCAGGACATCCAGCCCGCGCCGGCGGACACCCACCGCCGTGCGCAGTCCCGCCAGCCCGCCGCCGATCACCAGTACGTCTGTGTACACCACCTTCATGGGGCTTCCTCCGGGATGGCCGTCTGTGGCGGAGATTCCTGCAGCCAGGTGGGCACGTAACGCTCCCCGTAGTGATCCCGGTGCTCAAGGCCGATGCGGACATAGGTGGCGAGGGAGGCCAGGCCGAGCACCAGGAAGAAGACGATGAAGCCGCGCATCAGCCATTTCAGGCGCTGGCGGCCCAGCGCCGGGTCACGCGCCGGCAGCCAGCCCCACTTGACACCGACCCGGTACGAACCCACGGCCGCGTGGACCACGGCGGTGACCAGCAGCAGCAGGTACAGCGGCCACATCCATTCGCTGACCACCCGGTCTGCGGAGGCGTAGGGGCCGATGTTGGCGGGCTGCGACATCATGCCATACAGGTGCACGGAGGCGAGGAAGAACAGGGCGAAGCCCGTATAGACCTGGACCCACCAGAGGCTGGTGTCCTCGTGGCGCAGGACCTTGCGGTGGTCCCGATAGACGCGGTACTGGCGGTAGGTCACCGGGATCTTGCGCACGGCCAGCACCGCGTGAAGGATCACGATTGCGGAAATGAACGCAGAGAACAGGGTGATGATGATCGGATAGGGTTCACCGAAGACGTAGTAGCCCTCGAAGAACATCGTGACGCGGTACATCGCGTCCTTGCCGAGCAGGATCGAGGCCTCGGCGAACAGGTGCACCCACAGGAACAGGGCCAGGAACAGGCCCGATACACTCTGCATGAAGTCCAGCCGGGCTGGCCAGAGCCTGCCCTCCCGGCGTCCGGTCAATGCCGCTCCCACCGCCAGTTCGTTCGAATTGCCCATCAGCCCACCCGTGGTTTGAGGTTCGGTTGCAGCGCGACGGGCCGGCCCAGGGCAACCCGACCTCTTCATGGTAGGGGCGTTGGGGTGACGCAAGCATTGATGTAGGTCACGGCGGCACGAGCACGGTGCCGTTTCGAGGTGTCCGGCAGCGTCCTTCGACCGGCTCAGGACGAACGGCGGTGGGTGGGCTGGGGCGGCATCCGGGAAGGTCCTTCGACAGGCTCAGGACGAACGGCGCTGGGTGGCCGGGCGCCGCAAGGCACGGAGTGGCGGATTGTCTGAGCATGGAGGGAGATTCCGTGCGTGGTGAGCCTGTCGAACCAGGAACGGAATCGACCGGCTGCGCGATGGGCAGAACCGCCCCCCGCCCGGACTGCAGCCAGCACTCCATCCCGCCCGGCGCGCTTCGCCGGATCGGATTAGAATGCGGTCAGACGCGGGACTTGTGAGGCATATCAATACGCCCCGACGCGCCCGCGCGATATTGGACCCACACTGGATGGAAGCCCGAAAACATGCTGGACATCAAAGATATCATGACGCCGAGGCAGAGCCTCGTGAGCGTCCGCCCCGAGTCGACCGTCGATGAAGTCCGGCGTGTCATGGCCGCCCACAAGATCCGTCACCTGCCGGTGCTGGACGACCTCGGCACCCTGGTCGGGCTGGTGTCCCAGACCGATGTGCTGGTCGCCGGCAACGGCAGCCCGCGCCTGGCGCAGGAGATCATGGTGCGTGATCCCGACACCGTGGATGAACGCAACAACGTCCGTCATGCCGCCCTGCTGATGTTCCGGCGCAAGCGGAGCTGTCTGCCCGTCACCCGCGACGGAGAACTGCGCGGTATCGTGACGGACTCGGACTTCCTCAGCGTCGCCATCGCCCTGATGGAACAGCTCGAGGCCGTAGAGCCCGACACCGACGACCTCGACGTCTCCGACGACCTGTAACTCCCCATCGGGTTCGCTGCGCCCACACGCCACCACAACCTGCAGATCGGGTTAGCCAGCAGGGCGTGACCCGACCTGCCCCCGCCGCAAATCCCGCCACCACGGACCCCCCTTTGGATCGCCACGTCCCACCACGCTGCGCTCGCGGCCAAGGGCTGCGCTCCGCCCGTGGACAGAGCAATCAGCGGTTCCCTGACCCGACCCCGCAAGCGGCTCCTCGTGAAAACCCGTATAGGCAGCTACGGCCCCTCGCCCTAGTCTGAGGCCAGGATGCGGGGCGGTCGCGCCATGGCGATGACTTCGGAGGAAGCGATGCGGATGGGGTTTCTGGCGGTTGCGGGCACCGGGCTGCTGCTCCTGGCCCTCGGGCCATGGTTATGGCCGCCACTGCTCTGGGCCGCCGCTGTCGTGCTGCCGCTGGTGGCCCTGGGATTCCACGATATGCTCCAGACGCGCCACTCGATCCGGCGCAATTTCCCGCTGTTCGGCCGCGCCCGCTGGCTGATGGAGGCGCTGCGCCCCTTCATGCGCCAGTACTTCGTCGAGTCCGATACCGACGGCGCCCCGATCAACCGCATGTTTCGCAGCATCGTCTACCAGCGCGCCAAGGGTGAACTGGAGAGCGTGCCCTTTGGCACCCGGGTGAACGTCTATCGCGACGGCTACGAATGGATCGGTCACTCGGTGTCGGCGATCCGGGCCTCGGACGTGCTGGATCTGCGGGTGACGGTCGGCGGCCCCGACTGCAGCAAACCCTACCGGGCCAGCATCCTGAACATCTCGGCGATGAGCTTTGGCGCCCTGAGTCGCAACGCCATCCTGGCGCTGAACCGGGGCGCCCGGATGGGGGGCTTCGCCCACAACACCGGCGAGGGCGGGTTGACCCCCTTTCACCTGGAGCACGGCGGCGACCTGGTCTGGCAGATCGGCACCGGCTATTTCGGCTGCCGCGACATCCACGGCAATTTCGCACCCGAGACCTTCCGGGAGAAGTCTGCCATCGAAACGGTGCGGATGATCGAGATCAAGCTCTCCCAGGGCGCGAAACCGGGGCACGGGGGCATCCTTCCGGCGGAGAAGAACACCCCCGAGATCGCCGCGATCCGCGGGGTGGTACCGGGCACCCAGGTCGACTCGCCGCCCAGTCACAGCGCCTTCGATTCGCCGCTCGGCCTGCTGGAGTTCGTGGCCCGTCTGCGCGAACTGTCCGGGGGCAAGCCGATTGGCTTCAAGCTCGCCATCGGCCGCAAGAGCGAATTCATCGCCATCTGCAAGGCCATGGTCGAGACCGGCATCACGCCGGACTTCGTGACGGTCGACGGCGGTGAGGGCGGTACCGGGGCGGCCCCCCTGGAATACGCCAACTCGGTGGGCATGCCCCTGCGCGAGGCCGTGGCCTTCGTGGACGACTGCCTGAGCGGCTTCGGCCTGCGCCGCCAGGTCCGGGTGATCGCCTCGGGCAAGATCCTCACCGCCTTCCATGTGGTGAAGAACCTTGCTCTGGGGGCCGATCTCTGCAATAGCGCCCGAGGCATGATGCTCGCGCTGGGTTGCGTGCATTCGCTGATCTGCAACACGAACCACTGCCCGTCCGGCGTGGCGACCCAGGACCCGTCCCTGTATCGTGGCCTCGTGGTGCCGGACAAGGCCCGGCGGGTGGCGCAGTTCCACGCCAAGACGGTGCACGCCACAGCCGACCTGATCGCCTCGGCGGGCCTGTTCCACACCTCGGAACTGACCCGCACCCACATCTACCGGCGCGTCGACCAGGCCCAGATCCGGCGCTACGATGAGATCTTCCCCTATGTCTCGGCAGGGGCCCTGCGCCAGAGCGCAACCGCTCCGGCGGCATTTTCGGTGCACCTCGAGGAGGCGGACCCCGAGCGGTTCATGCCACGCTACTGCCTGACCACCACGGAGGATCCCTGCCAGGATCCGCACCGTCCTTGCACACCCAGGCAACCTGATGGAGGAATCGCTTGATGAAGGCGTCCGATCTATTTGTAAAGGCATTGGAATCCGAGGGGGTCGAATACCTGTTCGGGATTCCGGGAGAGGAAAATCTCGACCTGCTCGAATCCCTCCGGGCGTCCTCGATCCATCTCGTCCTGACCCGTCACGAACAGGCCGCGGGCTTCATGGCCGCCACCTACGGACGCCTGACCGGGCGCACCGGGGTCTGCCTGGCGACCCTGGGACCCGGCGCCACCAATCTGGTCACGGCCGCCGCCTATGCCCAGCTGGGCGCGATGCCGATGCTGATGATCACCGGGCAGAAGCCGATCAAGGCCAGCAAACAGGGCGAGTTCCAGATCCTGGACATCGTGGGCATGATGCACCCCATCACCAAGTACACGCGCCAGATCAGCAGTGGCGCCAACATCCCCGCACGGGTGCGCGAGGCCTTCCGTCGCGCCGAGGACGAACGCCCCGGCGCGGCACACCTGGAATTGCCGGAGGACATCGCCCGGGAAACGACCGACGCCCCGGTCATCCCGCGCAGCCGTTTCGAGACCCCCTGGGCCAGCGACGGCTCCATCGCGGCGGCGGTGGCGATGATCGAATCGGCCCGGCAGCCGCTGCTGCTGATCGGCGCCGGCGCTAATCGCCGCCACACCTGTCGGGCGCTGCCGGCCCTGGTGGAAAAGACCGGCATCCCGTTCTTCAGCACGCAGATGGGCAAGGGCGTGATCGACGAGCGCCACCCGCTGTTTCTGGGCAATGCGGCCCTTTCCGGCGACGACTTCCTGCACCGCGCGGTGGAGGCGGCGGACCTGATCATCAACGTCGGCCACGATGTGGTGGAAAAGCCGCCGTTCATCATGGGCCGGCCGGAGAATGCACCGCCTCACGTCGAAGAGGCCCCGCACGCCGGCGCCGCCGAGGTCATCCACGTGAACTACATCACGGCCGCCATCGACGCGGTCTATCACCCGGACCAGGGCGTCATCGGCGACATCACGCACAGCCTGGAATGCCTGACCGATCGACTCAGGCCGCAGGCGCACTGGGATTTCTCGCGGTTCATGGAGGTGAAGCGCCATCTCGACGCGCACCTGCTGGAGGGCATCGACGACGACCGCTTTCCGGTCTATCCCCAGCGCCTGGTCGCCGACGTGCGCGAGGTCATGCCGGACGACGGCATCATTGCCCTCGACAACGGCATCTACAAGATCTGGTTCGCCCGCAACTACCGGGCACGCCAGCCCAACACCGTGCTGCTGGACAACGCCCTGGCCTCGATGGGGGCCGGGCTGCCGTCGGCCATGGCCGCCAGGATAGTGCATCCGGACCGGCCGGTGATGGCCATCTGCGGCGACGGCGGCTTCATGATGAATTCCCAGGAACTGGAGACCGCCGTCCGGCTGGGCCTGAACCTGGTGGTCCTGGTCCTGCGCGATGACGCCTACGGCATGATCCGGTGGAAGCAGGCGGCCATGGGCTTTGGCGATTACGGGCTCACCTACGGCAATCCCGACTTCGTGCAGTATGCCCGCAGCTACGGCGCCCACGGCCACCGGCTCGAATCGACCGGAGAACTGGTTCCCCTGCTGCGGGCCTGCCTCCGCGATCCCGGGGTCCACGTGGTCGATGTCCCGGTGGACTACAGCGACAACGACCGCATCCTGAACCAGGAAATCAAGGCGAAGAGCCGCGGGATCTGAGCCTGGCATCCCGTTTCATCCCAGGAAGCACGGAGGTGGCCATGACCGAACGCTTTCATTCCCTGACCGTTGGTGCGCATCCGCCGGCAGGTCAACGGCAGGTCTTCGCCCCCTTCGACGGGGCCCTGATCGCCGAGGTCGAGACCGTGGATGGGGCCGGAGTCGAGCAGGCCCTGGAGACGGCCTACCGCCTGTTTCGCGACCGCAGCGGCTGGCTGTCGCTGCCTCGGCGGATCGCGATCCTGGAGCGGACGGCGGCCCTGCTGGCGGAACGGGCGGAGGCGCTGGCGGTCGCGGCGGCGCGCGAGGGTGGCAAGCCGCTCGTGGACTCGCGGGTGGAGGTGGCGCGCAGCATCGACAGCATCCGACTCTGCGTGGATTGCCTGCGCAGCGACGGCGGCGACGCCATCCCCATGGGGATCAACGCCGCCTCGGCCGGCAAACAGGCCTTCACCGTGGCCGAACCCATGGGCGTGGTGGTGGCCGTCAGCGCCTTCAACCATCCCCTGAACCTGATCGCCCACCAGGTCGGTCCGGCCATTGCTGCCGGCTGCCCGGTGATCGTGAAGCCCGCGGAGGACACGCCGCTGTCGTGTTTCCGGTTCGTGCAGATCCTGCGCGAGGCGGGCTTGCCCGATGCCTGGTGCCAGGCCCTGCTGACGGCCGATCTCGAGGTCGCCACCCAGCTGGTCACCGATCCGCGCGTCGGCTTCTTCAGCTTCATCGGGAGCGCGAAGGTCGGCTGGAGGCTTCGTTCCCAGCTGGCACTGGGTACCCGCTGCGCCCTCGAGCACGGCGGCGCGGCCCCGGTGATCGTCGCGGCCGATGCGGATCTTGACCTGGTCGTGCCCAAGCTGCTGAAGGGCGGCTTCTACCACGCCGGCCAGGTCTGCGTGTCGGTGCAGCGCGTGTACGCCCACCGCTCGGTGGTCGAGGAACTCGCGGCACGGCTGGCGGAGGGCGCCGGGCGCCTGCGCATCGGCGATCCCACGTCGGAGGAGACCGAGGTCGGGCCGCTGATTCGCGCGGCGGAGGTCGCGCGGGTGGGCCGCTGGGTAAGCGAGGCCGTGGCCGGCGGAGCGCGCCTGCTCGCCGGGGGCGAGGCGGTGTCGGAACGCAGCTACGCCTGCACGGTGCTGCTGGACCCTCCAGCAGACAGCCGCGTCAGCACCGAGGAGATCTTCGGTCCCGTGGTCTGCGTGTACGCGTACGACGCTCTGGATGACGCCGTGACGCGGGCCAACGCCCTGCCCTGGGCCTTCCAGGCCGCCGTGTTCAGCGGTGACATGGCCACGGTGATGCATGTCTGCCACGCCCTCGACGCCTCGGCGGTGATGGTCAACGAGCACACCGCCTTTCGGGTCGACTGGATGCCCTTCGCCGGCCTGCGCCAGTCCGGGCTCGGCGTGGGCGGCATTCCCTATACCCTGCGTGACATGCAGATCCACAAGATGATCGTCCTGTCCTGACCCTCACTGCGATCCTCGCCGCGTACCGCGAACAGCGCAGCGCCCCGCCACGGGCCAAGGCGCCATCGCCCTGGCGTCGACCCGAGGGATGGGGGTGGGTTGGCCCCCGGCCTCCGGTGTAACCTGTCCTTCGGACGCCACCCGTGGCGTGTTCCGAAGGCGAAGGTTCGGGAGGGGAGATGTGGCGGTCGGCCGATAAAACAAGCCATCCCGACGAAGATGCGAATGCGCTGCAGATCGAGACCGAAGGGCGCGGGCGCATCGCCGAAATCAGCGCCAGCGCACGACGGGTCCCCTGGGTCTGGAACCTGCTACAGGTGCTCTGGGTCGCCGGTCCTGCGACCTTCCTCGCCATGCAGGGCGGATACTGGCTCGGGTTCGGTGAGTTCGCACCTGCGCGCAACGTGATCTATTTCGTCTTTTTCACCCTGTTTCTCGGGGTGATCGGCCTGGGCAGCAAATTCATCTCCGTGGCAGTGATCGAGCGCCGGGCGGAGCAGGCGGCTCAGCAGTTGCGCCGCACCATCGATCTGCTGCCCGACCTGCTGTTTGCGATCCGCGATGCGGATCTCGCCGCAGAGCCGCTGGAGCGTCGGCGTACCCTGGCCGCTGGAGCGCTGCTGCAGGAATTCGACCTGGGGCCGGATACGCTCGCGCTCGCGGTGCGCGAACTCTGCGGCGATACCGGCCTGGCCCAGCTTGCCCAACAGATCGAGGTGTACCGGCGCCTCGGCCTGCATTCGCGCGTCCGGGACCTGGTCGAGACCTCGACCGAGGCGCGGCTTGCGGCCCTGGAGCGGGTTCACGCCGAGGTCCCGGAACTGGCGGATCTGCTCCGAGATCGCCTGATGGGACGAGCGCCGGACCAGGACAGCGGCGTGCCCCGCCGCGAAAACTTCCTGCAACGACTGCTGGCCGCAGCCGAAGAGGACGCCCCGGAAACCCTGCCGCTGGCCGATGTGCAGGAACTGCTGGTGCTGCTCTTCGAATTGATCAACGGCCGTGAGATCCGTTACCTCCTGGTTTCCTGGAAGGGCCGTTGGGATATCGCGCGTGCCCTGACCGAGGTCGAAACCATGCGCAGCCGGTACCGTCTGGCGCAGGCTCGGGTCGACGGGCATCTGCGCGGGTTGGCCTTGATACTGGCGGGCGCCCCCGGCAGTCTGATACAACGCAGTGAAATCCACGGAAGCACCAGCGAGCTTGGCCGCCGCGTGCTCGCAGCCCTGGAAGGATTGGTGGCTTCGCGCCCGCCGCGCGGCTCTGCCAATGCCAAGCGCCTGATCCGGCTGCTGCGCGGGGTGCGGCGGCTGCGCGAAGACCATGGCCGATGGCTTCAGGCCGGCTACGACTTCGACGCCGCCTTGGAGCAGTGGGAAGAACTGCAGCAACGGGTACAGCCGGTGCGTCAGCGTTGGTGGAACCGCGTGCGCAGACCCGGGCTGCACATCCAGGAAGACGTGATCGCCCTGAGTGACGAGCGCAAGCTCGCCTTCTCGCGGGATTTCTGCCGCTTCGTGGATGAACTCGACATGCAGGTGGACGAACGCGGCGTGCTGATTGCCGGGCACCCGATGGACCGGGGCGAGATCCGTCGCCTGGGCCTGTACCTGCTGACCCTGCTGCAGGACTCACTGGATCTCAGCGACCTGGCGATCCAGCGCGCGATTCAGGCCGCGCCTGCAGCGTGGTTGGGCGGCCTGCAGACCGGACTGAGCGCCGATGCACGGGCGGGATTGGGGGCGGCCGTGGTCAAGGATGTGCGCCACGACCTCGGACGTATGGCCGAGAAGCTCGCGACCCAACTGGCCACAATGTACAAGTTGCCCCTGGACCAAGGCCTGCGCCAGCACCTCGTCGAACGCTATGGAGCCAATGCCGAACGGCTGGAAATGCTCGCGACCCAGGTGACTGAGGGCGGCACCCACCCCATCCGGCGGGTACGAACCCCCGAACGCGAAGAACTCCTGCGCGATCCCCGCTGGGCCCTGCTCCTCAAACACGGCGAACGCTACCTCGCCTAACCCCCCGGGGGTCGGACCAAGACAACCCGATGATTCCATTACATAAAGACCCCGTAAGAGGCCCATAAAAGCGCCTTAGAAGGCCATTTTTTCGGCAAAAAATGCGGCCCTAAGCTACGGAGCCTGGGAGCACCCTTCTCCACGCCAGCATCACAGCGACCAACGGCCGGCGGCCAGGGCAAATGCAGCCGGGGACCCCTTCCCGTCGGCCAGGCCTTTCCCAGCCTTACGCGGTATGGCCACCGGGCCACTGTGCCTTGGGGGTTGCGATAAAGCGGAGGGTTCCCGAGGGGCCCGTCAAAACGCGAAACCCGAAGGCTCGCGCATCCCTGCGCGAATACCTTCGGGTTCGTTTGGAGAACCTTTCGGTTCGTTGGTGAGACCTAGTTGACGCCATTCAGCCTGAAGGCGTAGTCCTGGTCCAGACCAGCCTGCTCTACCCAACTCAGGTATGCGTTGAACTGGTCTTCCATCGCCTGGGTCGGAAAACGGCCGGTGGCCGAGACATTTCCGTTCAGTACGCCATCCAGGGATGCGACCGGACGGACTTCAGGGGCGACTGCGTGGGTGACGTCGAGACCATTGGAGTCGACCCAGGCCAGGTACGCGTTGTACTGGTCTTCCATGGCCTGTGTGGGGAAGCGACCGCTGTAGGAGACTTCGCCGCTCATGCCGACCTCGTAGCCCAGGTTCGCCGGCGTGTTCATCTCGGAGGCCTGCAGGCTTCCGGCGACGGCAAGCGCCGCGGCGAAGGTCAATGTCTTCAGCGTCAAGTTCTTGATCATGGAAATTTCTCCTTCCGGATTAGCCGGATTAAGATTTAATGGTTTTTTGAATAAGCGATTTCTAATATACAGTGCATCATGCCGCTTGGCAAGCCCATTGGGGCAAGGCAGGTCATTCGGTGGGACCCCACCGGATACCGAAAACGAATACCTGAAGATGGCGGTGCCATCCCGCGTTGGATAGGATGGAGTCAGGTCACGAATCCAGAGGTAGCGTGAACAAGACGATCGGTACGACAGTCATCCTGCTCGCTGCGTCGCTGATACTGAGCGCATGCGAATGGGAGATTTGGTGGCCTTCAGAGGATCCCGACAGCGCCGAGATTGTGTGTGCGGACATCCGCAACGTGGAGCGCTTCGACGCGTGTCGGGAGCTGCCGGACGCTGCTCTGGAAGCCGCTGACGAGTTTCTCGGGGATGCGCGAGTGCCCACCGTCGTACTCCAGGGCGAGTCGGTGCAGCGTGACGAGGAATTGGAAGTGCTCATCTCCGTAAGCAACCCCGGAGATGTCACCTGGAACGGACACGTCTCCGCCACCTTCGATTCCGACTGCGAGGGTACGCAGACCGAAGAGATCATTCCGCTGCGGGCAATCACAGTCCGCGCAGGCGCAACGGTCCGCATCCAGGCCTCGGCCCTGTGCACCGCGATGCCGCTCGGCGACCGCAGACTCACCACCGCCCTCTATGGCCCCGATCCGATCGACCTCCTGGAGGAAACCATCATCCTCTTCCCCCTCACCCCTGGGGTCGGACCAAGCTAAGCAATTGTTTCCACATGCTTATGCCCCATTTCCGCCTGCCTCAAGACTCTTAGAGGCCCATTTCCATACCCCAAAACATCCCCATAAGCCGCGGCGTCCGGGCATCGGTCCGCCCGCCTGCGCCTTGCACCATCAGAGCCGACTCCACTCAAGGACCGGCAGCCACCATCAACCGCCCGGTGCCCGCACACCGTCCCGTCAGCCCCACAACGGCACGCCTGCGCCGCTGGTCCGTACCTGGCCGGCCGTCTTCCGATTGACTTCCCCCCTTACCTCTGTTGGACTCGACGCCATGAGCAGAGGCGAAGGCTTGTTCCCGAAGGGCGAGGCCTTGCGGCGCGCGATACGCTGGCTTTCCGAACAGGGTCGCCACGACCACGCCGCCATCGCCGAGGCGGCACGCCGGTTCGATTTATCACCTACCGATGAGGCCTTCCTGCACCGCCATTTCTCCACCTAGTGGGCCTTCCAGAGCACATGCCGACCTCGACCTCCCCTCAGACCCCCTACGAGCACATCGGCGGCGAGACAGCCGTCAGGGCCCTCGTGGATCGCTTTTACGACCTGATGGACACGCTCCCCGAGGCCTGGGACATTCGAAAGTTGCATCCGCAGGACCTGTCCGGATCCCGCGACAAGCTGTTCAAGTTTCTTTCCGGCTGGCTCGGCGGGCCACCCTTGTACCAACAGGAATACGGACACCCGATGCTCCGGCGCCGGCACCTGCCGTTTCCCATCGACTCAGCGGCGCGTGACCAATGGTTGCTCTGTATGAACCAGGCCCTGGATGAACAACCGATGGACCCCGAAATTCGCGAAGGGGTCCGCAAGGCCTTTGCCGGCCTCGCCGACCACATGCGCAACCAACCCGACAACCCGGAGACTCGGGCGAGACCGCACTAAACGACGGTTTGACCCGCGAATCTCTCTGCCCGGAGCCGACCTCCGCGCCCTTGCCCTTGGACGTGCGTTTTCAGGGCCAAAAATGCGTCTCTAAGACTGAAATCGGGCCGATTCTTAGGATGGCATCGTTATTTTTCAATGGCTTCGCTTGGTCCGACCCCGGAGGTTCTTTTGTTGGGCCTCGGCGAAGAGTGCTGCCATGCCGCCTGTGGGGGCCGGAGCGGATTCCGGTTGGGCCTTGCGGGAGGAGCGGTCCGCCCGCCGGCCGGAGGAGCGTTCAGCTGGCTCGGTGGGCTTGGGACGGGCCTCCGACGGGTCCTGAAGGCGCATGGTCAGTGCAATGCGTTTGCGCGCCAGGTCTACCTCCAGCACCTTGACCCTGACGATATCGCCCGGGGCCACGACCTCGTGCGGGTCCTTCACGAAGCGGTCCGCGAGCGCCGAGATGTGCACCAGCCCGTCCTGGTGCACGCCGACGTCGACAAAGGCCCCGAAGTTGGTGACGTTGGTCACCGCCCCCTCGAGGATCATCCCGGGCTTCAGATCCTTGAGGTCCTCGACACCCTCGCGGAATTCCACCGCCCGAAACTCGGGGCGTGGGTCGCGGCCGGGCTTCTCCAATTCGCCGATGATGTCACGCACCGTGGGCACTCCGAAGCGTTCACAGATGTAATCGGCCGGGTTCAGGGTGCGCAGGAAGTTGACGTCACCGATCAGGTCCTCCACCCGGCGGTGGTGCTTCGCGGCGATCCGCTCCACCACCACATAGGCCTCGGGGTGCACTGCCGAGCCGTCCAGCGGGTTCTCGCCGCGCGTCACGCGCAGGAAGCCAGCAGCCTGCTCGAAGGTCTTCTCACCGAGGCGCGGCACCTTCTTCAGCGCCTTGCGACTCTGGAACCGGCCATTCTGCTCGCGGAACTCGACGATGTTCCCGGCCAGGGTGGCATTCAGGCCAGCGATACGGGCCAGTAACGGAGCGGAGGCGGTGTTCACGTCGACGCCGACCGCGTTCACGCAATCCTCGACCACGGCGTCCAGGCTTCGCGCCAGCTTCACCTGGCTGACGTCGTGCTGGTACTGGCCAACCCCGATGGCCTCCGGATCGATCTTCACCAGTTCTGCGAGTGGATCCTGTAGCCGGCGGGCGATCGACACGGCGCCCCGATACGACACATCGAGCGTCGGGAATTCCCGCGCGGCCAGCGCCGATGCGGAGTAGATGGACGCGCCGGACTCGTTGACCATGATCTTGTGCATCCTGAGGTCGGGCAACGCGCGCACCAGTTCGCCGGCGAGCTTATCGGTTTCACGGCCGGCCGTGCCGTTGCCGATGGCGATCAGCTCGACCCGGTGCTTCGCACAAAGGGCACCCAGTGCGGCCAGAGATTCGTCCCAGCGCTTCTGTGGGGCGTGCGGAAAGACCGTGACGTGGTCGAGCAGCTTGCCGGTGGGATCCACCACGACGGCCTTGACGCCGGTGCGCAGGCCCGGATCCAGGCCAAGCGTGGCACGCATGCCGGCCGGCGGCGCCATCAGCAGGGACTGCATGTTGCGCGCGAAGACGGTGATCGCATCGAGCTCGGCCATCTCCCGTACGCGACCGAGCAGTTCGGTCTCCAGGTGCACGGCAAGCTTCACGCGCCAGGTCCAGCGCACCGTCTCGCGCAGCCAGTCATCCGCGGCTCGGCCGCCGTGGCTCCAGCCGACGCTTTGCGCCACCATCGCCGCGCAGGGGTGCGGCTCGGCCTTCTCCAATTCCTCGGGCAGGGCCATGGAGACGCGCAGGACGCCCTCCTTACGCCCGCGAAAGAGCGCCAGGACCCGATGCGACGGGATGTCGGCGAGCCGTTCGAAATGGTCGAAGTAATCGCGGAATTTGCTGCCTTCGTCGCCCTTGCCCTCCGCGACCTGAGAGCGAACCAGCGCGTGCTGCCAGAGCCAGGTACGCATCCGAGTGAGCAAGTCGGCATTCTCGGCGAGGCGTTCCATCAGGATCTGCTTGGCACCGTCGAGGGCGTCTTGCGCCGACTCGATCTTGTGTTCGGCGTTCAGGTAGCCGGAGGCGGTGACCTGCGGATCCAGGGTCGGGTCCCCCAGCAACGCATCAGCCAGCGGTTCCAGACCGGCCTCGCGTGCGCTCTGTGCCTTGGTTCGCCGCTTGGGCTTGTAGGGGAGATAGAGATCCTCCAGCCGCGTCTTGCTGTCCGCATCGCGGATCTGTGCCTCGAGCACGGGTGTGAGCTTGTCCTGTTCGGTGATGCTCTTGAGGATGGCGGTGCGTCGTTCCTCCAGTTCGCGCAGATAGCCCAGACGCTCCTCCAGGTTGCGCAACTGGGTGTCATCCAGCCCGCCGGTGACCTCCTTTCGATACCGGGCGATGAAGGGCACGGTCGCACCCTCATCCAGGAGTGCAATGGCCGCCCTGACCTGCTCGACGCGGCAATCGATCTCGGCGGCAATGGTCTGTTCGAGGCTGCGGGTTGGCGTAGGCATGGCTGGTTGTGTATCCCTGAGGAAGCGTGGTGGCGCCGGGCATGATAGGCAAAGCCGCCCGCTGTTCACAGTCCGCCTGACGACGGCCGGGGCGGGTCAACCATCGCGCGGATGACCGCGGCAACCGCCCGACCGCAGGTCGCGGCGCCCGATGGGTGGTCTTTTGCCTTAGACCCCCCTTTTGATGCCCAAAAAGCCCGTTCTAAGGCCGAAAAAGGCCCGGCTTTTCGGCATCGATTATTTACTTTTCAATGACTTGGCTTGGTCCGACCCCCGAGGTGGAGCTGGGCGAGGGAGGCGGGGGTGGGTCCGCCGCTGATGTCGGGGATGATGGTGAGTTCGAGCCGGGTGACGGCGGAGAGGGTGACATCGATGTCTTCGATCTGTTCGTGCGAGCCGCCGGGGCTGAAGGTCCATTGCTGGCGGATGATTTCGTGGTGGGTCTGGCCATGGTCCGGGGACCAGCGCAGCACGAACTGCTGGGTACGCTCGATCTGCGTTTCCTTGAAGTGGAGCCGGATCCGCTCGATGGGCTGCGGTGTGTGGAAGACGAGGCGGATGGTCTGCTCGCCGGGCTGCCCTGCGCGCCAGCCGGAGGTGCTTCCGGGGAGCAGCGCATGCTCGATGGGATGATCCGGGTCCTCGGAGGTGATCTCGACCTCTGCCAGTGAGTCCAGATCCAGCCAGTCGCCTTCCGGTACCGAGCCGGATGCGGATTCGTCCGGGATGATTCGCTTGCGCATGTCGTTCTTGCCTCCTGCGTGGGCATCCGGATTCCGGGGGGAGCGGGCCTCCGTGGCGCGGGCCGGATGCCCCTACGTTAACCCGAAAGGCACGACTGCGTCCGCATCATGACGGACACTGACGCTGCCACCGCGGATGGCGGCTTGCGGTCCCCCGTAGTGGGCCATGGAGTACGGGACCTCCCACAGGAACGCAGTGCACCTGCACCTCGGGGTGGGGTGCCCGTACGGCGGCGCTACTCGAGATTGTAACCGTGCAGGATCATCCCGTTGGCAAGGCCATCCGCAAGCATGGGGTGACCGAGCAGGTAATCCGCGGTACTCGGGTTCCAGTCGTCGCGCGCCTCGTGCAGGGCATCGTCCCATTCCTCGTAGGCATAATCACCCCGGCCGAGCCGGAACAGCGCCACTACCTGCTGCTGCTGCTCGGGATCGAGATCATCGATGATGGACCGAAACTCGTCGACCGTGCTGTCGAATTCCTGAGCGGACAGGGCCACCACCTCCGCGCTGCCCGCCTGCACCTCCGGGTCATCGGGAATCTCCGTGAGTTCCCGGCTGTCGATCTGCCGGGCCAGGTCGATGAGACGCTGGATGATATCCGGATTGACTTGTAGAAGATCGCTCGGTTCGGGCATTGCGACACACCTCCTGGGGGATCGATGCTGCTTCGAATGGTTCGCGGCCAACGCAATCAACGGGCCCCGACGCAAGCTTGACGTCATTGCGGGCCACATCCATTCCCTGAGACTAGACCAATGCCTTGGCGGGAGACCACTGCCCGACACACCGTGCCGCAATACCGACTGCGGAACGCACATCAAGGCGCACCGGGATCCCCCCTGGAGACCGGAGCGGTATACTCGGCGGGACACCGGGAGCGAGGTCATCAGGCTTCGGGTGACCGGTCGCCCGCGGTTGGTCTGTAGGCGCCTTCTCACAGACCAGCCGCGGGCATACATTCGTCGAGGAGCCCAGCATGCGAACCATTCCCATCCTTGTGCTCGCCTCTCTCTCCGTCGCCTGCATGGGTCCGGTTCCGTCCGAGGAACTGCCGATGACCCGGCTGGCCAAGGGTCAGCACAGCCTGCAGACGGAACAGAAGTTCGAGGTCATCACCGGGCAGTCCCAGTTCCGGGAGCTGTGGAGCCGGTTCGATTCGGGCTCGCCGCCCGTCCTGGACTTCACCCGGCAGACTGCCATCGCGGTGTTCATGGGCGAGCGCCCCACCGGTGGCTATGCCATTCAGGTGGACTCGGTCACACGCAGTGATGGCGAATTGCTCGTCGAGGTGGTACTCCAGGCGCCGGGGCCTGAATGCATGACCACCCAGGCATTCACCCAGCCCTACGAGATGGTGTCGGTACCCACCGGCCCCACGCGCGCGGACTTCAGCACCCGGCGAGTGCTGATTCCCTGCGAGTAAGCGCGCGTCGGGGATGGGCTGGACCGAGGGCCGGCGTCGTTCGCCGGCTGGCACCCGGAACCCGAACCATGCGCAGGGCCCACTAGGTGAAGTCGGCGGGCACATCGATCACGTGATATCCGTGGTCCTTGATATCCGCGATCGCCTGCGTACCCGATACGTAGAGCCTTGCCTGCCCCTCCTCGATATCGATCGAGGTGACGGGAAGTTCTTCCACAGGCTCCGGTATCTTGGCGGTGTCCGAGCCCGAGGGCACGACGAAGTGGCGGTTATCGGTGGCGGTGGATTGGTAGATGTCGAGTTTCATGTGTCCCTCCTTTCGTGAGTGATCCGGCGGGCCGCCTGGTGCGCCCTGCCCGCCTCGATTCAAGCCGTATCCCCGCCTCCCTGAAACCTGGCAGCGGCACCAAGGGTCGGGTTCGAGCCCGGACACCGAGTACGGCTGCCACCCCCCATCTATAGCAGGGCTGGGCTCGATCCGCATGGTTCACTCGGCCAGGCGCAGGCGCAGGCGCTGCGCGGCTCCAGGCCCCTTACTGCGCGAACCGCGCCCGCAGCCGCCGCAGATCCGCGTCGGTCCAGCCTTCGGGCTCCATCAACCCGTACCAGGCCTCGATGTAGTGCTCGGCGGCGTAGGTGTGCCCGAACCCCGGCGGCGCTTCGCCGGCGGCCATGTCGGCGGCCAGCTGCAGCATGGTCACGATCGGGTACCAGCGCAGGTCCGGGGAGACATCCGGACCACGGGGTTCCTGCATCCACGCCGGCCGGCTGTAGAGCGACTGTGGATCGAAGAAGGTCACCGGGTCACTGGCATACTGCAGGTAGGCGATCCGGAACGGACCCCAGCCGGGACCGGCGGCGTCGAGGCCCTGTTCCTGGTTCATGAAGCGGACCACGGCCCCGTCGCGAAAGCGCGGCAGCCAGGCCGGCGAGCCCGAATCGCGCTCCCGGGTCACGCTGCGCCAGGTGTCGCTGCGAAACGGCGGGCCACTCCACAATGCACCCCGGAAGGGGTCGTTGATGATGTCGTACACATCGAAGGAACGATCCGAGTTGAGTGCACCGAGACTCAGCCCGTGCAGATAGAGCCGTGGACGACTGTCGCGCGGCAGCGAAGACCAGTAATCGTAGACCTTGCCGAACAGCGCACGCGCGGTTTCGACCCCGTAATCGCCCTCGACGATCAGAGACAGCGGGCTGGGCAGATAGGAATACTGCGCCGCCACGGAGGCGATGTCGCCGCGCTGCAGGTATTCCACGGTGTCCAGGGCGGCCGGATCGACCCAACCGGTGCCCGTGGGTGTGACCAGGAGCAGGACGGAACGCTCGAAGGCGCCCACCCGTTTCAGTTCCTCCAGCGCCAGGTGCGCGCGCGCGTCGGGGGTTGCGGCGGCATTGAGGCCCACGTAGACGCGGATCGGCGTGGGTGCGGGCGCGCCGTGAAAGGCCGTCAACTCGGCGGCCGTCGGCCCCGTGGAAATGAAGTTGCGACCCTGCCGACCCAGATCCTGCCAATCGATGAAGGAGGAAGCACTTCCCACCTGGAGGGGATCCGCCGGGCGCGGCAGGTCGTCCTCGATCAGCGCATCGAGATGCTGGTAGGAGTTGTCCGCCACACGCAGGGCGAGGGTGAAGACGACCCCGTCGATGACCGACCAGAACAGCACCGCGGCAATCACGATTCCCACCAGGTGGGACACACGCGGCGCCACGAAGCGCTGGAATCGCTTCGACAGGAACCGGAATGTACGCCTGAACAGCCGTGCGATAAACAGCATGAGGGCGAAGATGAGCAGGGTCATCACCGCCACGGTGACCGGCTGCACGCCACCGATTTCCTCCATGCCCATCAGGGTCCGCACCGAGTTCTGCCACTCGGTGGCCTGAAAGAGGAAGGTGACGGCCACGACCGCGCAGCCCACGGCGGCCAGCAACTTGATGATCCAGCCGACCCGGGGACCCGGGACCGGAAACTCCAGGTAGTCCCACAGCCAGCGGCCGAAGAATCCCACCGCGTACCCGGCGCTGAAGGAGATCCCGGCAATCAGCCCCTGAACCAGCGGTGGCCGCGGCACCAGGCTGGGTGTCAGGGAGAGCGCGAAGAACAGCGTACCCAGCAGCAGACCCACTACGGAAAAGCGACCGATCCACCCCATGCGCCTGCCCTCTCCCTGCGTTCATCTGCCAGAATAACCATCCAGCCCCCCGGCCGAAACCTCTACCCGCGAACCAGTCCGCCCGCTCGCATGCAAGGCGATGCCCTGAGCAAGTGCTGTTCAAGGTGCTTCGACAGGCTCAGGACGATCGGCAGCTGGGTGATTCCGTTCGTGGTGAAATCACCGAACCGCGGGCCTGAAGCGGGACCGTGCCTGCGCTAGAGTGAGGGTTCTTCCTGTTCTGGGGGACCCCCAATGAACCTGCGTGAAGCGACGGCGCGGCATCCGCTTCGGGCGGCGATCGTCTTTCAGGGCGCCCTGATCCCGCTCGCCTTCCTGCTGGCGGCATGGCTCGAGGTCCCCCTGCTCGCGCGGTTCCAGTGGACTGGCGGGGCGATGATCACGGGGATCGCCGCCACTCTGCCCATGCTGGGCCTGCTCGGCCTGCTCGCGCTCAGCGACCTTCGCGCCTATCAGGCGCTGGCGGAACAGATCCGGGACTTCCTGTGGCGCCTCTTCCACGGCGCGCCCCCGGGCGCCGTGGCGCTGGTGGCCCTGTTCGCCGGACTGGGCGAGGAACTGCTGATGCGCGGCGTGCTGCAGGGCTGGCTGGCCGGCCATCTGCCCATCGAGTGGGCCATCCTCCTGACCGCCCTGGTCTTCGGGCTGGCCCATTTCATCAGTGGGTTCTACTTCCTGTTTGCGACCCTGATCGGCATCTGGCTGGGGGTGGTCTACCACCTGACCGGCAATCTGCTGGTGGTGGTGCTCGCCCATGCCCTGTACGACTGGATCGTCATCCGGATCTATCTGCGTAGCGCGGGATGACCTGACGGCGGAGAGACCGCCCGTGGTCCCTCCCGCCCTCGCCAAGCAGGGAGTGCGGTCGCCCGCACACCTTCCGGCATTGGCGATCACCCCGTTCCGCACAGCGACGGAAGGCCGCCCCACTCCATTGGCCCCGCCACCTTCAATGCTCGGTGTCACGCCTCCGAACTCCGCCATGGATCGCCAACAGCGCTCGTCTTCCCGGTGAAGCCCACCTGCGCGGCGGGAGGGTATCGGTACGGAACCCGCCCTTGCCGCGCTTGCCGCGCGTGCCGCCAACATCAGGCCGGCGGGCGGCTGTCCTTCTCGCGCTTCTGCTCCCGCCGGATCAAGCGGACAAGATCGCTCATCTCGTCGGAGATGAACTTCAGAAGATCGTCCATGGTGAGCATGCCGCTCAGGTTGCCGCCGCCATCGATGACCGGCAGACGCCGCACGCCCATGGCGCGCATCCGCATGATCGTCTCCCAGACACCGTCCGCCTCCCGTGCGGTCAGGAGTTCGGGCGCGATGATGTCGCCCGTGGCCAACACCTCCTCGGGGACCTCGCGGGCCATGATTTCCACCACCAGGTCCCGGTCCGTGACGATACCCACGGGCCTCATCGGCGTGGCCGAGTCCTGGTCGACGACCACGACACTGCCAACGTGCTGATTGCGCATCATGCGAGCGGCCTCGTACACCGAGGCCTTGCGGTCGATGACCACGACATCTCTGTTACAGATCTCCCCGACAGACATCTCTTCTTCTCCAGATAACGTTTGTTGTCGCCCCGGCCGTCGGAACCCCAGGCCTTCGCGCGCGGAGATGATGCCGGCGGGGCGTCGGACGGCCCTGAATCCGAACCGCCGCCCATGAAGTGTCCTGCCCCAACCTTGCACCCGTCAACCGCGGTCCCACGGGCCTGCGAGCGCCAGCCTCGCGCCGAGGCGTTGCCAGGCGCGCGATTTCCTCTATTCTTTCGTTGCGTGACGGAACAAGGATCTGGGGACGCGATGACGAATGACACCGATGTCCGGGTGATGACTCAGGTCCGTGCCGAGCAGGTACGGATGATCTTCGAGGCATCGTTGTTCTCGCAGTTCTCCGGCTTCGTCGTCAGCACCCTGCTCGCGGGCTTTCTATGGCCGGTGGTCGACCATACCATCATCCTCACCTGGGTCCTGGCGATCTATCTGATCATCGCATTTCGCCTGGCGGTCACATTCGGCTTCCGCCGCGCGGCCCCCAGCCCGGAGGCGGTCGCGCCATGGGCCAGGGCGGCGCAGGCTGGCGTGTTCCTGTCCGCACTCGGCTGGGGCAGCGCCGGCTACTTCCTGTTCCCGGTGGACAGCATCCCCCACCAGGGCCTTCTGGCCTTCGTGATCGCC
>JAWLFM010000092.1:0-10171 GCA_041685565.1 Thioalkalivibrio sp. | reverse complement strand
GGATCGGTGAAGCCGCCAATGACCATCTCCTGCCCTCGGGTGCACTTGAACTTGAGCCATTTGCGCGACCGAGTGTGTTGATAGCGCGCGTTCGCATCCTTGGCGATCAGTCCCTCCCAGCCCTTGTCGCAGGCCTCGCGCAGGAGCGCCTTCCCGTCACGGTTGCGATGGGGCAGAAGGCGCAGGGGATCTTCGAACTGCAGGGCCGCGCGCAGCAACTGCTTGCGCTGGCGCAACGGGACGGCGGTCACGGCGAAGCCGTCGAGATTGAGGATGTCGAACAAGTAGAAGAACACGGCGATCCGGCTCTCGCGCGCCTGCTCGGCATCATTGACCTGCATGCGCTGCTGCAATCGGGAGAACGATGTCAGTGAGCCCTCGAAGGCAACGACCTCCCCGTCGACGGCGAATCTTTCCGTCTGTTGCTGGCCCAGCGCATCAATCAGTTCGGGATAGGTGTCGCCGGCGTCCTTGTCGTTGCGTGTCAACAGACGGACACGGTCGCGATCCTTGATCGCAAGGATCCGTTCCCCGTCCAGCTTGCGTTCGTAGAGCCAGTCGGGGTCTGCAAACGGCTCGTGGGTGAGCGTTGCCTTCATCAGGTCGCTACCGGCGGGCATATCCGCCCGCTGGACCCGCTTTCTGAGGTCCCCGTCGAGTTTCTTCACCCAGGCCGGTTCCATCAGGATTCCTCCGCCGCGACCTGCTTGAGCGTGCGCCCGCTCTTGACCGACTTCGGTTCCGTGTTCACGGGGTTTCGGCGGCGGTCCGCCTCGTCGTCGTCCATCTTGATCAGCAACCAGTTGCCGTCGCTGCCTCCGGTGCGATGGAGGGCGTACCCGCCCCGGATCTTCTTGCCGTCAAGCCACGCCAGCAGGTGGCCCTGTTCGAGGGCCTCCTTGGCGGATCGTGTCCTTCCGTCCTTTTCGGTGATATTGGTCCAGGTGCCGCGATCCCAGATCAGGACCGTGCCGGCGCCATACTGGCCCTCGGGAATCCTGCCCTCGAAGTCGGCGTAATCCAGCGGGTGGTCCTCTGTGGCGATCGCCATACGCTTGTCACCGGGGTCCGTTGAAGGCCCCTTGGGCACGCTCCAGGACTTGAGGACGCCGTCGATCTCGAGCCTCAGATCGAAGTGGTGGGAGGAGGCGTCATGTTCCTGGATGACGAAGATGGATTTTGCCCCCGGATCAGCGTCCGATCCCCGGCCGCGCGGCTCGCCGGTCTTGCGAAAGTCGCGTTTATCGCGGTATTTGTTCAGGCTCATTGGCGCGTATCCTCCCTGTGTTCCGGGTCCCGTGCCGGGCCGGACGCGGTTCCGAATACGTGGAAGTAGAGGCTCGGGATCAGGATCAGCGTGAGCACCGTGGCGACAACGACGCCGCTGACCAGGGTCAGCCCGAGGGGCTTCAGCGCCGGTTCGAAGATCAGGGCGCCGCTGCCGAATGCGACCGTCCCGGCGGTGAGGAGGATGGGCCGGGTACGCAGTGCGCCCGCACTGATCAGGGCGTCCTGGATCCCCATGCCGCTTTCGATGCGCTGCTGGGCGAAGTCCACCAGGAGCACTGCATTGCGTACCACGATTCCGGCCAGTGCGATGATGCCCAGGACGCCGAGACCGGCGATGTCCAGCCCCATTGCCCAGTGGGCCGGGATCACCCCGATGAAGACCAGCGGGATGGGCATCATGATCAGCAGGGGAATGACATACGAACCGAACCAGGCCGCCAGCAGCGTATAGATCACCAAGAGCACGCCGACGCCGGCCAGGGCCAGGTCACGATAGACCTCCTGGGTCATCTGCCACTCGCCGCCCCAGAACAGCGTGGTGGGCGACCCGCTCTCGGGCAGACCAAGCCAGCGGATAGCGGGCGGTTCGATGTCCTGATCCTGCAATGCCGCAACAATGTCGCGCTGGACCGACACGGGCTGGCTGCGATCGCGGTTGATCGCGGCGGCGACATAGACGACCGGGAGCTGGTTCTTGCGGTGGCGATGCGGGGTGGTCTCGCCCGCGTCGAAATCCAGGATGTCGCGCAGCGGTACCGGTTCGCCCGCCTCGTTCTGGATATACAGGCCCGCGAGGTCCTCGCGCCATTGTCGTTCCGACTCGGGCAGCCGCACGACCACCGGCACCGGGCGACGTTCCCGGGGCAGATCGAGCCCGGTGGCGGTACGGCCGGTGAGGCCCATTTGCACCGCGGCAGCCGCGCGGGCGGGCAGAACGCCCTGCGCCGAGGCTCGGGTCTGATCGACCGTCAGACGGAGTTCGGGAGCGGCAGGCTTGGGGAATCGTTCGATGCCATGGGCGGCTTCATGCTTCTCGAGAAGTCCTGCAATCGTGTCGGCCACAGCCCGCTGGCGCTCGGGGTCCGGGCCATAGATTTCGGCCTGCAGGCCATTGTCGTTGGAGGGTCCGGAGGGAATGTGCCGGATCCAGGCGCGTCCCGCGAAGGGCGATAACAAGGTGGGAAGCTGGTCTGCCAGTTCACGGCCGATCTGGTAGCTCAGGCGCACCCGCTCGTCTTCGTGGGGCAACAGCGCATAGATGGACGCACGATGCGAGGAGGCGCTTGGCAGATCGGGGGGGCCGGGCCTCGGCATCAACAGCGGGCCTTCGCTCCCGGCAAAGACCGTGTAGGCCTCGATCTCCGGGTATTGACGCAATGCCCGGCCCACGGATGCACTCGCCTGCAGGGTGTTCTCCAGTGGGCTGCCTGGTGGCAGCTCGATCTCGACCACGAAGACCTCACGATCGAGAAAGGGCACCAGCGTCAGTTGCACCGCCCGGAAGGCGACCATCGCGATGCTCCCCACCAGCAGGGCTACAAGGGCGGCATAGAGGCTCCAGCGGACCCACGCATGGCGGAAGAAGGGCTGCAGCAGCCACCGGTACGAATCTGCCAGTGGCCCCGTCGGCATCCGCGCCGAGCCTTGGCCTGCGGCCGGGTCCTGGCCCGGTGCCTCGGCCTGCGCATCGTGGCGGTCCCGGCCCTTTCCCCGTCGAGGTACGCGGAGCAGACGGTACGCGACAAAGGGCGTGACGGTAAGGGCAATGGTGAGTGAGAACAGGATGGCCAGCGAGGCACCAACGGGGATGGCGCGTGTGTATTGGCCCATTTCGCCCGAGATGAACGCGGTGGGCAGGAGCGTGGCGACGATCAGAAACACGGCCAGGATGGTGGGGTTGCCCACCTCGTCCACCGCGCGGATCACCAGTTCGCGACTGCGTTCGCCGGCCTCCTGAAAGTGCCGGCGGATGTTTTCCATGATGATGACGGTGTCGTCGGCGACCAGACCGATGGCGAGGATCATGGCGGCGATGGAGACCGGATTGAGGCTGAAGCCGATCCAGAAGTAGGCAAACGGAACGATCGACAGGATGGCGGGGATCAGCAGCGAGACCCCCGCTGCCGCGCGCCAGCCGAGTCCGATCAGGATGATGATCACCACCACCACCGTGGCGATGAAGAAATTCTCCAGCACACTCATCACCGTCTCGGTAGCGGCCCGGCCGGCGTCGTACGCGATGCTCACCTGCACTTCCGCGGGAAGCATTTGCGGCCTCAGTGCCTCGAGACGCTCCAGGGTGCGGGTGGTCACCGCGCTGATGTTGCGGTTGGGGATGCTGGTCACCGCGAGGCTGACCGCCGCCACCTCGGTCGTTTCACCGCGTTGCCAGTGGGTGCTGTAGGCGTCATCGGGTGCGGGTCCGTCGACCACGTTCGCGACGTCGGAGAGATGGATGACCCCCGCCGGGCCCATGCCCACCTGGATGCCTTCGAGGTCGGTAACGGAGCCTGGCCAGGCGCCAACACGGACCTGGCGGGTCCGGTCGCCGCGCAGCGGTTCCGTCGGGAGACGCAGGCTGGCGGCTTCGATGGCCTCGAAGACCTGCACCAGGCCGATGCCGTGGGCGGCCAGGTCTTGGGCGCGGGGCAGCACCTGAAGCTCGCGCGGCTGACCTCCATGCACCGTGACGGCCCGCACGCCTTCCACTGCCTCCAGCCGTGCCGCCAGTTCCGTGGCCAGCCGCCGCAGCTGGTAGGTTCCCAGCTCGGCACTCGAGAGGGTGAGCATCAGGCCGGTGAACAGTTCCTCGCCTACCGTACGGATCGACTCGCGTTCGGTACCCGGCGGCAGCCTGCTCCGGTTCCGTTCCATGAGTTCCCTGAGCTCGGCATAGGCCGTTGCATCGCTGATGCCGGCTGCGAACTCGACCTCGATCAGGGCTGCGTCGTCCGAGGCAACCGTGTTCACCTCCACGACGCGTTCGAGTTGCCCGGCCCAACTGCCCACCGGTCTGGCCACCAGTTCGTCCACCCGCTCCACGCCGGCGCCGGGAAACGGAATCGTGATCAGCGCCGTCGGCACCTCGATGTCCGGTCGATCCTCGCGCGGGGTCATGGTCAGTCCGTAGGCACCCATGACCAGGGCAGCCAGGACGATCAGCGGGACCAGCGGCGAGTCGATCAGACGATCGGCCAGACGGCCGGCAAGGCCCGGTCTGTCCATCAGTCGCGCACCGCATCGTCCACGGTGACGGGTTGGTTGTCGCTGAGATCATCCAGCCGATCGCCGACCACGACCCGTTCACCACCGGACAGGCCGCGTTCCACGTCCACCCGGCCGGGCGCGTCCCGTGCCCCGGCCGTCAGCACAATCCAGCGCAGCCGGGCCCTGAGTTGGCCCTCGGTATCGGGTTCCACCACGAACACGCCATCCATCTGGCCGCGCCGGACCAATGCGGCCTCGGGTATCGAGACGCGCGTTCGTGACGCGTGAGCGGTGGGGATGGCGACCTCGGCCACCATGCCGGGTTCCAGTTCGGGAGGAGGGTCGGTGATGGTCAGGCGCAGGCGCAGGCCGACACCGGTATCCTCGAGGGCCGGGAGCACCGCCTGCACACGGCCCTCGACGACGCCGTCGATGCCGATGAAGCCCATGGACAGGGCCTGCCCGTCACGGACCTGCATGGCGCTGGCGGCATCGACTCCCGCATCGACCCGGAGTTGGCTGCGATCCTCGAAGATCACCAGGGGAGGGCCGGGCGCAACGAAGCTGCCTTCCTCAGCGAGGATCTCGCTGACGACACCGGTAAAGGGCGCCCGGAGGGTGGCATAGTCGAGATTGATCTCCGCGGCGGCCAGTTCGGCTTCCGCCTGCTGCAGCAGCCCCCGCGCCTGTTCCGCCTTGACCTCGGCCTCCTCCATGCGAACGCGGGCCACGAGTTCCTGTTCGTACAGCCGTCGGAAGCGGCCTTCATTCTGCGCGGCCTGTTCCCATGCGGCGCGGGCCGCATTGCGTTGCAGGCGGGCCGCGGTGCGTGCCGCCTCCAGATCCCGTGCGTCAACGCGCAGTATGGGCTGATCCGCCGCCACGCGGTCCCCCGCCTCGACCAGGACCGATTCGACCGTTCCGGCCTGTCGCGTACCCATCTGTGCGCGCCGATCCGGCTGCACCACTCCGGCCACGCGCACCACCGGCTGGTGTTCCCGGGTCTCCACCTGTGCCACGGTCACGGTCCGGGTCGGTAGCGGTTCAACGTCGTCGGGTGCCTCGGCGCATCCGGGGAGGAGGAGGGTGACCGCCCCCGCAAGCAGAAACCACCATCCGAGCGGAGCAGTCATCGCGCGAGTGCCCCTGCTTCGCCGGTCTCGATCGCAAGGTGATAGCGTTGTGCGGCGACCAGCGCGTTGAAGCGGGCGTTGACCTCCCGCGTCACTGCCCCCAGCTCCTCTGCCTGGGCCTGCAGGAGGCTGGTCATGTCGTCCAGCCCCTCGGCGTAGCGAGCCTCGGTGAGCGCCAGTGCGGCTTCGGCGTCTTCGATCCTGCTGGATGCCCGTTCCCAGCCGAGCAGTTCGGCCTCCCATTGGGCGCGTGCCTCCACGACCTCACTGCGTGCGAGCAAGCGCAGGGCGTGCAGCTCGGTGCGCGCCTCCTCTTCAGCGGCCTTGGCCTCGTCGATCGCGCCCGCCTGCGCGAAACCGGCAAACAGCGTCCAGCGGAGATTCACGCCGACGAGCCAGCCGCTCTCCGTGAGATCCAGTGGCTGGTCCGTCTCGACCCTTTGGTAACGCAGCAACAGGTTGACGTCGGGCACGTAGGCGGACTGGGAGCGCTGAATGCCGTAGCGGGCGGCGCTGACCGTTTCCTGCAGCGCCCGGACGTCACTGCGACGCGCCAGCATCTCGGCATCGGACGGGGTTGGTGGAAGCGAGCGGGGCGGTTTCGGGACGGGATCGGCGAGTTGCAGCCTGCCGCCGCCCTCGATGCCAAGCACCTGCCGCAGCAGGGCGTGCGCCGCGACGACCTGGCTCTCGGCCGTGGCGATGCGCGCCTCCATGTCCAGGACCCGCGATCGCGCACGAAGCACATCCACCGGGGGGATCAGACCCTCGTCGAAGCCTGCCTCGGCCTGACGCAGGGCACGCTCGGCGGTTGCCAGGCCCCGCTGTTCGGCCGCCACCCGGCGCTCGGCGGTGCGCGCACCGAAGTAGGCCTCGATGACCGCGAGCGTGACTTCATCCTGGGCACGGCGCAATACCAGGCGTGCCGCATCGGCCTGACTTCCCGCCTGCCGCCTTGCGTTCCAGGCACCGACATTGACCAGCGGCTGGACGACCTGGATGGAGGCGACGCGGGCCTCGGCCGGGCCGAGGTCCTGGCGGGTCAGGAGGGGAGGCAGACCCGGTTCCAGTACGGGAATGTCGTCAAGCAGCGAGGTGTCCAGACGCAGGTAGGTGGCATCGACGCTGACCGTCGGAAGCACGCCCTGCAGGGTCTGCCGCTGTACCGCCTCGGCGCGTGCGATGCGTGCCCGGTTGATCAGCAGCTCCGGGCTCTCCGCCCGGGCCCGATCCAGCGCGTCTTCCAACGAAAGCCTGCCGTGCGCAAGCGGATCCGCGGCCGCGCTGGCCGTGACCAGAAGCATGCTCAGCCCGAACGCTGCAAGGGCCATTGGCAAGAGCTGTGCCTTCACGAATCCTCCGAGCTGGCCGGATGCGCCCTCCAGGGCGGGGGCGATCCGGGCGGAGATCCCCAGGCGGGGCAGGGCGCATGCGCCACGTACCGGCCGGGCGAATGGACCCAATCCCTCCTGCGCGCGGGCGCAGGACCCTCGGGCCGCCTCGTTTCGGGCGTGCAGGAGGTTCAGGAACGCTGCCGCAGACGCATCCATGGGTTGGCCCGGACTTCAGTGGAAGAAGACCATGTCCTCCATGGCGGGGGCAAATACCCGGTAGTAGGGTGGCAGCCGCGCCAGGTGCGCCAGCACGCCTTCGTCATGGACCTTCCGGAGCTCCGGGTTTACCCCGGTCAGGGCCAGGCCAAAGGATAGCGTATCCGGACTCTCCCACTCCATGTGCACCAGATACTCCTTCGGCCCGCCGGTCGGGATCGGCGGCCCCGTATAATCCTTGCCGAATTCCCCGTAATTGGTTTGACGGGACTTCGGCGGGTTGGCGCCCAGTGTCTGCAGGGACTCCCAGAAGGCCGGCGGTGCCAGTTGAAAGGTGCTCAGCGCGGCCTCGCCCTGCTTCTCCAGGATCATCCAGCCGATCATGCCGGGCGCGCTCTCCTTCAGCATCTCCAGGGTGCGGATGGTGCCCTCCAGGAAGGCCTGTTCCCGGCCTTCCCGGACGTGGTGCTCCCCGAGTGCCACCAGGCGCTTCATCGCAAGACGCACCTTTGGCACCGGTTTCTGCTGCGCGAATGCAGCGCCCATGACCTGCGGCACGTCGGTCAACCCGACCAGTCGTGGCATGTCCGCCTCGACGATGGTGTAGACGGGCTCACTGGGGCCATCGACGACCATGTCGAGGCAACCCGCGCAGAGTTCGAAGATCCGATCGAACTGTTCGTAGTGCATGCGTTCATGCGACTCCGCGTCTTCCCACACCGTGTACTGCCAAAGGTTGAGTGGATTGAGCCGCAGGTTGGTGGGTGAAGCCATTACGGCCTCCAGGCTATCCGCAGTCACCACCTGGGCGGCTCCGTAGCGTCCACCCAGCGGGTGCGTACCGGTTTGCAGAAAGGCATGAAAGCCCAGGAATCCCGGTTCATTGGCCGTGGTCAGGCAGACCTTCGGCCCGATCTTCGACATCTTCTCAAAGGTGCTTGGGTCGTTCACAACCGCTGATTTGTTGATGGCCAGGGCTGCGCCTTTCTTGATTCCCTGAATCATGATGGGTGCCTCCTGTTCCAAGGGTGAAGGGTCGCGCGGGTGGAGTCACTGGCCCCATCGGTTTGGGGCTCGTGATCCAGGCCGCAGGTCGGCGGGCAGTCGTCCTCACCGACCTCGGGGCTGGCAGGCTCCACCGACAGAGAGAGAGCCATTCGTTCGGCTCGATCCGTTGCGATCAGCTACGCGGAACCCAGGCGCTACACCAGCCTGCTGCTGCCACGTGCCTGCCTCCGAAGGCCTCACAGGGTCCCCAATCGGAGGCCTCCGGATCGCTGAACAGTGCGCAATTGGCGCAGTTCTGGCCTTCCTCGTAGGCGTCGTGGTCCACGTCCGCCGCGTCGTGCCGATAGTGCAGGGCCTTGGCCTGAGGGCCGTCCTCGCTGACGCGTTCCTGTGCCGCGACCGGAGCGAAGATCAGCGGTGCGGCGGGTATCGCGACGATACCGGCGAGCCCCATGCGCAACAGCCGGCGGCGCGTCGGATTGGCATTGCCTTTTCTCATGACGACTCTCCTCTCTCCATGTACAGAAACCCTTTCCACCGTAGCAAGCGTGGCGCCGGTGTGAAATGCGGGTCACTACGCCCTGTCTCGCGGCCAAGCCCTTGTCCGCATGGACCGCGGGCTCGCTGCGGTTTCACGGCGTGGTCGCGAGGAATGTCCATTCGGCCGCGAGCGCAGCGTGGCGGCACTCAGGTTCAGAACAGGAGATTGATTACCAGCAATGCGACGACAAGATAAAGCAGCGTCAGGACGCCGCCGGCGCGCAGGAAGTCGATCACGCGGTAGCCGCCCGGGTCCAGTATCAAGGCATTGACCTGATGGGTTGGGAGCAGAAAGGCATTGGAGGCGGCGATGGCGACGATCAGCGCGAAGACGCGCGGGTCCGCATCGATTCCGTTGCCTTGGGCGACCAGGGCGAAGCTCACGGACAGCGGCACCAGGAGTACGGTTGCCCCGATGTTGGAGATGAACAGCGTGAAGAAGGTGACCAGCAGGAACAGCAGGGCCTGCATGACCCAAACCGGAACGTCGCCGATCAGGTTCATTCCGTTGACGGCAATCCACTCCGCCGCGCCGGAATGCTGTGCCGCGAGGCCCAGGGGAATCAGCCCGGCGAGCAGGAAGACCGTCTTCCAGCTCACCGCTCGGTAAGCATCATCCATGCTGAGTACACCGGTGAGGACCATCCCCAGCGCGCCACCGAGCAGGGCCAGGGCAAGGGACAGATCCGAGAACAGCACCAGACCCAGGGCCACGGCCGTCGATGCCAGCGCAGGCCAGACCTTGCACGGGGCCTCGGGTACCTTCGGTTTCGGATACCGGCTGGTCATCACGATGAAATCGCGATCCTCCTCCAGTTCCATCAGGCGTTCCCAGCGCGTATGCACGACCAGGGTGTCACCGGCCTGGAATTCGACCTCGCTGAGATCGTCGCGGAGGACGTCGTTGCCGCGCTGGATGCGCAGCACGGTCAGCCCGTAGGTCTGACGTATGTGCAGTTCGCCGATGCTCTCCCCGATCAGCGCTGAACCGGGCGGGATGATCAGTTCGGCAATGCCGGAGTGGCGCGGCGACATGCTGCGGGCGAACGCGTCGAGCCCGTCCCGGAGTTCGGTATGGTTCCGGTCGCTGGCCGTTTCGATGTCCCTGATGGGGCCAAGGATTGCGAGATTGCCACCCGCCGCGATCTCGGCATCGCGGGGCGGTTCGATCAGCAATTCGTCGCCGTCATCCAGGCCGATCACGAACACGCCGTATTCCTTCTCGAACGCCCCGATGGAGGTGCCGGCCAGCCGACTTCGGTCACCGACACGCACCTCGCGAATCGCATAATCGATGCCGTAGAGATCCTTGAAGTAGTCGGAGGTGCTGCGCGCCCTGGATGCATCCCTGGAGGTATCCGGGGCCTTCGGCAGGACCCAGCGGCCGAGGAGCCAGAAGTAGGCGATCACCATCGCCAACAGGGCAAGACCGATGGGCGTCAC
>JAWLFM010000091.1:0-10194 GCA_041685565.1 Thioalkalivibrio sp. | reverse complement strand
CCGCAAGGGTTCGGGCGAGGTGATCGGAGTGATCAACCAGGTGTTCGTGCAGGGCGGACGCGAGGCCGCGATCGGCCAGCCCAGCGGCATCACCTACGCCATCCCCTCCGACCGAATCCGCCCCTTGCTGGACGAGTATCGCGCCCAAAGACAGTAACGAGTTCGCGCAACAAACTAATCTCCACGGCCGCACTGGGTCAGAAACCCTCGTGGACACGCATTGGGATACTCCAACCAAGACTAATTTCCAGAGTGGCACAGCTTCCTTATGCTTATCACGATAGGAAGATGACGTGATCGAGACTTCGGGCTATCGGGTCAGTCCCACCGAAGTGGAAGCGGCTTTACTGGAGTTCGGCGAGGTGGCCGAGGCCGCAGCCATTGGTCTGCCCGACGAAGTGCTGGGTCAGGCGATCACCGTCATCTACCAGACCTCCCGGACAGCCTCCGGACCGGAAACCTTGCAACGCTGGTGCCGGCAGACCCTGCCCGGGTACATGCAGCCTCGCGCCTGGATAACGCTACCCGATGGACTCCCCCACACGGCACACGGCAAGATCGATCGGGACCGTCTGCGGCGCGAGCTGGAGGACGGCACCCTCCAACCAGCGGCGGACCCCCATGGCACGCGAACCTGAATCCGGCCCGCACTACTGGCCCCCTGGCCTGGAACGCGACGATCACGGCGAACTGCGAATCGCCGGCCAACCCGCGCATGTTCTCGCCACCCAGCATGGCACGCCGCTGTATGTGTACGACGCGGACGACGCGGGCGAGCGCATCCAGGCCCTTCGCAGCCAACTCCCGGACGGTATTCGCCTGCATTACGCCGTCAAGGCCAACCCGCACTCGCAACTGTTACGCCGGCTGGCGCCCTGGCTGGACGGCATGGATGTCGCTTCCGCCGGCGAACTCCTGCGCGCGCGGCAGGCCGGCATCGGCGCCCGCGACATCTCGCTTGCCGGCCCTGGAAAGACCGATGCGGACCTGCAAGCCGCACTCAATGCCGGATGCGTGATCGGCGTCGAGTCCTTCGGGCAATTGCACCGGATCGCCGACCAGGCGCGCGAATACGGGCACCGTGCCCCCATCAGCATCCGCATCAACCCCGATTTCCGGCTGAAGTCCTCGGGCATGCACATGGGGGGAGGTGCCTCGCCGTTCGGGGTCGATGCCGAAAGCGTGCCGGAGATCCTGGAAGAGGCCCGGCACCTGCCGGTGTACGTCGCCGGTTTTCAGATCTATGCCGGTTCGCAAAACCTGCAGGCCGACGCCATCGTGGAGGCGCAATCGCGCTCCCTCGCACTCATCCTGGAACTGTGCCCGGCCAGTATCATGCCGGAGTTCGTGAACCTCGGCGGCGGGTTCGGCATCCCGTACTTCCCGGGGGACCGACCACTGGACATCGCCCCCGTCGCGGAGGGCCTGGCAACCCTGCAGGAACAGCTCCAGGAGCGTTGGCCCGAAACCCGGCTGGTGCTGGAACTGGGGCGCTACCTGGTCGGGGAATCTGGCGTGTATCTGACGCGAGTCGTCGACCGCAAGGTCTCGCGCGGCGAGACCTTCCTGGTCACCGACGGCGGAATGAATCACCACCTGGCGGCCTCTGGCAACCTGGGCCAGGTGGTGCGGCGCAACTTCCCGGTCGCCATCGCGACGCGACTGAACAACCCGGAAACCGAGACCGTCAGCATTGTCGGGCCGCTATGCACGCCGCTCGACCGCCTGGCGGACCGCGTACGCCTGCCACATGCCGAACCCGGCGACCTGATCGCCATCTTCCAGTCCGGCGCCTACGGCCTGACGGCCAGCCCCGTCGCCTTCCTCGACCACCCACTCCCCGCCGAAATCGTCCTTTGAAGACCCACCACGGACGGGACAGGGAAGGGCCTGGTCAACGGCGGCCTACAGGAAGATGGGAAGATACGAAGGAATGCAGGGACTGTTATGTGTGGAAACTGGGCTTCCTGGCGATTCATGGGGCTACCACCATTCGCGACCGTACCCCCCCCTTACTGGCTTCCCATCTTCCTGTGAACCGCCCTTGACCAGGCCCTTCTCCATGCTTCCTGTGGTGCAAAAGCCCTGCTTGGTGAGAAGCTCACACGCGGCGGACGCGAAGGATGAACGAATGGCTCAGAGCGGAGCCGACCGGGGGAAGTACACGCAGAAGCCCACGGACCGGAGCACTCTCGAACGCCGGCTGCAGCCGGGCCACGCGCCCGGGCACCAGCGGCATCCAGTGGCAGGCCACCGGCTCCAGACCTGCATTCCGGGCCGCGCTCAGCAAGCCCGACCGGGTGTCGTAGCGCAGATGGGGCGCACGGCCCGCACGCCGCCGCCGGACCTCCTGGATCCGGGTCGGCAGGCAATCGGCATTCAGCGCATCCACCCAGAGTTCGCCGCCCGGACTCAGGACCCGGGCCATCTCGACCAGCGCCGCCTCGGGACCCGCGAGCGCCTGCATGACTCCAAAGCAGAGGATGCCGTCGGCGCAAGCATCCGGGAACGGCAGGTGATGAATGTCCGCCGCCATCCAGTCGATACCAGGCGGGCTGCGATCGTGCGCCTTGCGCACCGAGGGCGCGGAGTAGTCCAGGCCCACGGCCTGATGCCCCTCAGCGTGAAGCATCCGGGTATAGGTCCCGGCGCCACAGCCGATATCCAGCCAGCGCCCTGGGGGTCGACTCGTCCGTTTCCACCAGTACCGGAACTGGCGGACCCGGCTATTCAGGCCCGTCGGCGTCCAGCCCGCGATACTGGCATCGTCATCCCACTGCGCCCCGCGTTCGAGAAAGCGACGCCGCCAGCGCTGTTCGAAATCGGAATCCGTCATTCCAGCTTGTTCCCGCCCACGCAGCCAATCAATTCCGCGGCCGCGACCAGCACGTGATCGCGCGCGAGCCCGGCCCGCATCATTTCATCGAACAGACTGCGAGCCAGGAGGCGTGCCACCGCCTCCGGCGCATGCGTGATCGGCCCCTGGCCACCCTGACTTTCGCGCGCCAGCGCCACCTGCGCAAAGCTCGTGCGCAACAACCCCTTCAGGCGTAGCACAAGAATCGACCGGGCCACTACCAGAGACAGGATCGTTGCCATGCGCAGATCCTCCTCGGCGAGTCGTTCCCGGCCCGCGGGCGAGGCCATATTGATAACGCCAATCAGCTCGCCCTCCAGGATTACGGGGACCGCAATCACGTCAACCACATGCGCACTACCAGCGTGTCGGGCGTCCGCCGCAAATTCGGAGGCGTGCAGATCACGGATCAACAGTCCCTTGCGTGACTCCGCGACCCGTCCCGCGATCCCCGAACCCAGGGGCTGGCGCATATCATATGCCTGATCTGGCAGATGCCCATGATGTGCCTGCACCCGCAGGCGCGCCGCACCACCTTCCGGATCCTGCTTGAGCAACATGATCGAGCAGCGTTCGCACTCCATCGCATGCGCCACCAATGCCGCCAGGCGGGCCAGTCCCTTTTCCAGCGACTCGGCCTCTTCCACAAAGCAGGCCAGCCCCGTCAAGCGCTCGTCAAAGTCCCGGAAGGAATGACTCATGTCATTGCTCGTTCGATCCGCCGCCTAAAGCCTCAGATCCACCGCGGCTCGGGGGAAAACCGATTTCACGTCGAAGATCACCGACTCCGGCCGGGCCAGTTCGCGGATCGCCTCGATTCCCATCTGCAGGAATTCGCGGTGTGGCACGGCCACGATGATCGCATCGAATTGCCCCGGCTCGGGCACCGTGGTCACCGGCGTGATGCCGTACTCGTGCTCGGCCTCGGTCGGGTCCACCCAGGGGTCGAAGACGGTTACCTCGGCGTTATAGCCGGCCAGGGTAGCGTGGATATCGATCACCCGGGTGTTACGCAGGTCCGGGCAGTTCTCCTTGAAGGTCAGCCCCATCACCAGGATCCGCGCACCCACCGGGTTGATGCCCTTGCGCACCAGGGCCCGCACCGTGTTGTCCGCGATGTAGGCACCCATGGAGTCATTCACCCGCCGCCCGGCCAGGATCATTTCCGGGTGATGCCCCACCGCCTGCGCCTTGTGCGTCAGGTAGTAGGGATCCACGCCGATGCAGTGGCCGCCCACCAGGCCCGGCCGGAACGGCAGGAAGTTCCACTTGGTCCCGGCCGCCTTCAGCACGGCTTCCGTATCCAGCCCCAGGCGCTCGAACAGCAACGCCAGCTCGTTGATCAGCGCGATGTTCACATCACGCTGGGTGTTCTCGATCACCTTGGCTGCCTCGGCCACGCGGATGCTCTCGGCCTTGTGCGTGCCGGCGGTGATCACCCGCGCGTACAGCGCGTCGACGAAGTCAGCCACCTCCGGCGTGGAGCCGGACGTGACCTTCATGATGGAGGTCACCCCGTGCTCCTTGTCACCCGGGTTGATGCGCTCGGGGCTGTAGCCGGTAAAGAAATCCTGGTTGTGTACCAGGCCGGACTCCGCCTCGAGGATCGGCACGCAGTCCTCCTCCGTGGCGCCCGGATACACGGTGGATTCGTAGATCACCGTGTCACCCGGCTTGAGCACCCGCCCGACACTGCGGCTGGCGCCCAGAAGCGGGCCCAGATCGGGGCGCTTGTGCTGATCGATCGGCGTCGGCACCGTCACCACGAACACGTTGCATTGGCGCATGACCTCCAGATCCGCCGTGTACGTCAGCTTCGGCGTGGCCGCGAGCTTGTCCGGCTCCACCTCGCGCGTGCGATCCACCCCGGCCTGCAGCTGCCGCACCCGTTCCGGGTCGATATCGAATCCGATGGTGGACCAGTGATGGCCGAATTCGACGGCCAGCGGCAGGCCGACGTACCCAAGACCGATTACCCCAATGGTGACTTCATCCAGCGCGGGAAGCGTATGCATAAGATGTCCATTCCGGTCGGCCGTCCTGACCATACCTGTATTGTCCAAGCTCCGTGAGCGCATTCTACGGCGCCTCCACCGCGAAGCCGAGCCGGGCGTGAGTTCGTCCGGTTGCCGCCGCCCGAAGCGCGGACTAGTCTTCTGGAGAAGCCTCGACGCGGGCCGACCCCGACCTGCGCCCAATCGGACGAGCCGTACGCCCGTGACCACCTTCCTCGATCGATTCCGCAGCCGCCGCCGCGAACTGGGCCTGGCCAACGCCCTGCTCCTCGGGCTACACGGGGCCCTGAAGCAGATGAGCGACCGCCTGGGCCTCGCTCGCTACTACCTGCTGGCACAACCGGTAGGGCAATTGCGAGCCCCCGCTTCGCGACACGGGCGTCTGCAGGTCCGCGACATCACGGACGAACCGGATACCCTGGAGAGCTTGCCGCGCACGCCAACACAGGTCCGGTATCGCCTGGATCAAGGTGGTATCTGCCTGGCGGCCTTCGCCGACGGGGAAGACCGGATGCTCGGTTTTATCTGGCTCCTGTTCGGGCCCGATCACGAGGACGAGCACCGCTGCGTTCTGCGCCCCGCCGGGCACCCACCCAGTGCACTGGATGTCGACGTCTACGTATTCCCGGAGGCGCGCGGCGGGCGGGTGTTCGCGGAGCTCTGGCTGGCCGCGGATCGCGCCCTGCAGGCCCGCGGCATCGCCTGGAGCCTGAGCCGCATATCGGCATACAACGCCAGTTCCCTGCGCGCCCACGAGCGCCTCGGCGCCCGACGCATTGGAAGCCTGTACTTCCTGCAACTAGGGGCGCTGGAAGTCATGCTGGCCGGCCGCCCGCCCTTCGTGGCGTTCAGCCGTCCCGGAGGGCAGCCACCGAGTATCACGCTACACCCTCCTCACGCTCCGAAGACCTCAAGCTAGCCAGTTCCTTTCCTTATCCTGATTATCAACGAGCGTCAGCCAGTGGCGGGACCCATTCGGGGACGTGCATGGCCCGCCCCGAATTGCGTTGATCCAGGCCTTCCTGGGAATGTCACCATCCCGGGGCCCTTACCCCCTCCCCGTCATCCCGGCCGGAGCGCAGCGGACAGCCAGGATCTCCACACGCCGATCCAGCCCCAACGTACGGTTACTCCATACCGTGGAGATCCCGGATAACCGCTACGCGGTTTCCGGGATTGTCTGTTGAAGATATGGGACAACGGAGGTGGTCGGATGTGAGCCTGGGGCTGGCCGGCCCTTGAGCCTGGCTGACGCTCGTTGCGGATCAGGCGCCCCCTTATGCGGGCCCCGCGCTGGACTCGGAGCCGCGTGCGGGGCGTTCCTCGGGCGAGGAACCCACCAACCCCAGCAACAGAACCAAATAGAACAGCAGCGCGATCGACGGGGTAAACAGCACAGTGCCGAAAACGCCAACCATCAGGGCGCCAGCCACCCCGGCCACGCTTCCCAGCGCCAGAGCATCCCCGCGCCAGGCCCGCACCAGCAACATCCAACCGGCCACCAGCGTCAGCCAGACAAATGCGACCACGCCCAGCAACCCCTGCTCGAAGTACAGCTCCAACCACTGATTCTCGACCCGCCACGGCCACAGATGGTCGGTCGTGAAATACCAGTGCCGGGCACCTGATTCGAAATCACCGTTGCGCAGATGCTCGCGGCCATCGGGGGCCGTCAGACGCACGGCATCCACCTCGATGACCTCCTCGCCCCCCGCATGCGCAATGGACAGGACCAACCCCCGGCGAAGGGGCCACGGCCGCGTGTCCATCCCCTCCAGATCCAGCATGGCGCTGAACTCCTGCCAATCGTCGCCGGGCTCAACCGAAACGGAAGTGGAGGCACATCGGAACGAGTGGCGCACCGGCTTTTCGCACAAATAAAAGCCCAGCTGTCCACGGGCGGCGCCGCGCAGGCGCACTTCCAGATCGTGGCGCACCCTGCGATCCGGCGAAACGCGCTGATTGATGTAATACGAATCGCCCGGCCCCAGGCGCAGCTGCCCGTCCGCGAAGGCGAAATTCGCCGGCAATCGGCCCTCCGGATTTCCGTCGCGGTAGGCCCCGGCAAACGAGCCCAGACCCCGACCTGCCAGCGGGCTCGCCGCATGCCCGCCGGGCAGATCCAGCGCGAAACGCCAATGGTCGGCACGCGCCTCCAGCCCCTGGCTGACCTGCCCCAGGCGCTGTTCCGCGAACCCGCCCAGCATGGGCGGAAGCGCAACCGCAGCCAGCACCAGCACCACCCCGCCCGCGAGCGCAGCCGACCACGGAAACGACAGACGGGCGCGCCAGGCCGCCAGCATCCCGATAAGCAGTAGCAGCACCAGCGCAACGGCCAGACCGGCATACCCCCCGCGGGAGTAAGTCATCGCGACCGCATAAAATCCGCCCAGCAGGATCAACCCCCCAGCAATCCAGGCCGGAAAGGAACGCCGCGTCCAGCACCCGACCAACGCCAGCGGCAACGCCAGCACCAGGAAGGTCTCGATGCTCGGACCACCCACCTGCATGTCGGTGAACCATCCGGAGATACGATACCGGCTGTCGAAATCCAGCAGCCCCGGATACACCGCGCGTTCCCTCAGCACCACCAGCAAGGTACCCGCCAGCCCCAGTACCACCCCGGAGGCAAACCAGCGCCGCACCGCCGCACGGGGCGACTCCGGACCCCATTGCAGGAGCCACAGCAGGACCGCCGCCCAGAAGACCCCGCGCGCCACCCGAAGCGCATCCCAGTCAGTCAGGTAGGGGGCGATCGTCAATGGCCCCAGCGACGGCCAGGGCCACCAGGCGATCACCAACGCCAGCGCCGTCGAAACAATCAATAACCGCCAGGCCCAGCGCACAGCGGGCGGCAATGGGACCGGCTGCCGCAGCGACATCCCACGCGCCAGCACCACCACCGCGGTCACCAGCAGGACCAAATCCAGCTCCGATACCCGCAACGGTCCGGTATAGAGGGACAGATCCAGCAGTGGGATCACCGCAGGCACCACCAGCAACCACGCTTGCGGCTTCCAAGCCAGCAACGCCGCATAGGCCAGCAGGCCCAACACCAAATAGGCCGCACCCACCGGCCAGCCCGCCGCCAGCCAAAGTGCCAAAAGGCCCGGCAACAACATCAGCGCCTGCAGCCCGCCAGGACGCCATCCGGCAACGCCATCCTGTGGTGCCTCTGCGGTGGGTGCTCCCGGGGCAGTTTCGCGCGCCTCGCCGCTCGGGGCCGCGGTAAGCGCCCGTTGCAGCCAGAACAGCGCGCCCGCGGTCACGCCCGCCGCCAAGGCCGCCAGCAACAACGTGGTGGTGTCGGGTCGCGCGCCATCCACCACCAGCAGCTTGCCGGCCTCGACCACCAGGGCCACGACCAGTCCGGTCAAAGCCGCTCGGCGCACCAGCACCGGCCAGCGCGGAGCACGATCCACCCAGGCCAGCCACCACAACGCACCCACCGGGGCATACATCGCCAGATGCAGCACAACGCTGCGTAGGGCGGCCGCTTCCGCTACCTGATAGTGGTAGAAAAAGGGCAACAGCCGCAGGCCTGCCAGCCGCTCGAACGCCGCTTCGACATCCAGCTCGTACGGCCCGAACCCATGATTGGCACCCACCAGCAGCGCGCCGTACAGCGGCACGGCAACCAGCAACACGGGCAGACGCACCGTCTGCAGCGAGCGGAACAATCCGTGCGGATGAATCGGCAGCGCCCGAGCCAGGAGCAGACCACCCGCCATACCCAGGGCTCGGGCAAAGGCCGAACGGCCCTCGACAATACCCGACCAGGTCAACAGATTCGCCGCCTCCAGCAACACCGCGAGGGTCACCACCAGCAACAGTGCCAGCGTCATGCTGCGCCCAGTGCGCCGGGCCCAGAGGCCCACCAGAAGCCCGACGGGCAGACTTAGCAGCAGCATCGCGGACAGTAGCGCCAGGCACTCGAAGCCACCCGAACAAGCGCCACTGGCCGTCCACCAGCCCCATGCATCCGACGCCAGGCGGGTCGCCAGCTCGTCGACCGAGAGCACCAGATCGAACGGCAGCAGTCCGATTAAGACATAGGCCACGGCATATCCCAGAAGCGCCAGTTGCAACGCCCGCGCCCCCGCCTGCCCCAGCGCGCGCAGAACCATGGTCAACCGCTCCCGGAGCACAAACCAGCCGATGGCACCCAGCAGGGCACCCGAAAAATTGCCAAGGATGTCGGCCCCCGCCGGATGCCGGTAGGGCAACCAGACCTGCAGGAACTCCACCGTAGCCGTGACCAGCAGCCCGAGCGCAGCCGCCACCAGTACCGAGAGCACCACGGTTCGAAAGCGCGTGGCGGCATACCCAATCCACGCGGCCAGAAAGAAGCCCAGCGGCAGAAACAGCAACACGTTGGACACAAACTGCTGGCGCGCACCGGTCCCCGGCGCGGCCAGGGTCATACTGCGATACGTCGCCCAGGCCTGCGAGAGGCTGCGATCACCAAACTGAAACGGCAGCAACGTTGCATAAAGCGCAATCGCCAACGCCACGAAGACGCCAACCCCGCAGGCATTCCGGGACCATGGCACCCGCGCTGCGAGGGAAGAGATGTTCATCGGCGCACAAGACGCCGCAGAATCCGCTCCAGACGAAACCGCCAGCGCGGCCGTTGCAACCGCACCTGCAGCATTTCGCCCTGGCCATTCCCCAGGCTGCGCTTGTACTGGCCGTTACCCATAAGAAGATCGTACCGCCCCTGGTGCTCAGTTTCTCCCAGTGCCACGAAATCGCGGCGCGCCTCCAACAGGAATCAGGGCGCGGAAAGGCGGACACGGCCAAGTCCGCCGTCCAGCAAGTCGCTTAGTAGAGCTGACGGCACAAAAGCAAAAAGGGGGCTGAAGCCCCCTTTCGCCAAGTATGCAGTCCCCGCTGGTAAGCGGGCCCGAAGGGTCGCCCGCTCCCGGGTTACCCGCGGGACCGGCCCCGGCGCGCAACCGCACCCAGGCCCAGCAGGCCAAGCCCCAGCAGCGCGATCGTCCCGGGCAGGGGGACGGTATTGAACCCGACCCCGTCCGCGTAGATCTGGCGCGCCGATACGTTGCTGTCGTCCCAGATCTGCACGTTATCAATAAAGCCGGTGAACGAGCGATTGGTGTTGCGGTTCACGCCCAGCCGGAAGTTCTGGAGCCCACCCGGATTCGAGCCCGTGCTGCCGACGAAGCCACCATCGAAGAACAGCTGCGCATCGTTACCCCCCACCTTCTGGATTACGATGTTCTGCCAGGTATTGGCAACCGGCGCCCCCAGGATGAACGGCTGGTTATTCGAAGCGGAGGAAATAAGACGGTATTCGCCGAA
>JAWLFM010000090.1:0-10212 GCA_041685565.1 Thioalkalivibrio sp. | reverse complement strand
GGACAGGATTGTTCAAGGCGCTCTTGCCGTACATGGACTCTCCTTATGATGATCCCAAAGGATGACTTGGCTGGCGCTGCGGTCACCGGGGCTTCCCGGGTCGCGCTGGCTGGCTGGTGGACATGGAACGCACCATTGGCACGCCAATTAATGCGAATGATTCCCATTGTCGTGTCTGTTGTCAAGTTTGCCCCCGGTTCCGCATGCCCCACTCTCCGCAACCGCCCCTGTTACCGGCACGTTTGTCTCTCGGGGTCTTGCCGAACCGGCATGCCTCCCCCTATGCTTAACCGCAATCACTCCGGCACCGGAGTATCAGCCAGCCAGCCAACCTGCAGGCTCCTGCCTCGGGTCCGCCAGCCAGCCAGCCACCGCCGCCCCGAGCGGCCACGCACGGCAACTGGACATGCGGAACCACAGACCCTTCGCCCTTGACACCCCCTCGGATCCACTGCGCCCGTCGCCGCGGTTTGCACGCGTCCTGGTGCCCGCTGAGACAAGGCACGTACCACCGCTCGCCTTGGTATCCCTATGAGCGCCCCCGATCTCGACACCCTCCTGGCGATGCGGGGACATGTTCACGTCGCTCACCATGTCCCGGGCCGGATTCGCCTGCGCATCGCTCCCACGCTGGTTAAAAACGCGTGGCGCGTGGACCGAAACCGTATCGAACAGGCGCTGCGTTCCATTCGCGGGATCGGCGGAGTCCGGGTCAATCCCGCGGCTGGCTCCGTGGTCGTCGAATACCTCCCCAGCCGGGTCGCCCCTGAAACCTGGGATGTGCTGCTCAACGGCGACACGGATGCGGCTCGCGCAAGTCTGGAGGCACTCCTCGGACTGCCCCAGGCGCCCGCGTCAGATCACTCCATCCATGCGGACTTCAGGCGTCCGTCCGACAAGGAGACCACATGAATCACCCCGAGCACGGGTGGCACAACACGGGTGCGGCCCCTGGCGCCGACCCCGCTGCCAGCGCCACCGCCACACCAACAGGAAACATGGGTCCGCCGCCGGGAGCGGATGCGATGTCAGGACACGGCTACGGCCCGCCGGGAACATGGCCTCACTATCACGCAATGGGTTGGCCGGGAGGGCCCGCCGGACCCTGGTACCCGCCGCCGGGTTACGGCACGGGTTTACCCCCCTACGGATATGGTCCGTACGGTCCGGCTGGATACGGAGGTCCACCGTTCGGGCATGCGGCAACCTCCGCCGCACCGGGCGCCCCGTCTCCGGGTGCGGAAGCGGCCGGGTTTGGCGCTGCGATCGAAAACATTGCCGACCAGGCCGGTCTCGGCATGCTCAAGGACTTTTTGCGATTCGATGATGGAGAGTTCTGGAAGGGCGCGATGGTCGGTGCGGCGGTCGTGCTGCTGCTCACTAACGAGGGCTTGCGCGATGCCCTGATCGGCGGCGCGGCGAGGACGGCCGAAGCCGTGAAGTCGGGCATGGACAACCTTGCCGAAACCGGCAACGGCTCCGCTGCGGCCGACGAGCCATCGGACCTTGACAACGCCTCTCAGGCACAACCCGAGGACGCCCCACGATGAGCCATCAGCCGACGTCGATGTCACCCTGGAGCGGGGCGCAGATCGCCGCGCACCCCCACCCGCCGGCACAGCGATCCGAATGGCAGACACTTCTCGACGCGGGAAGGACCGGCGCGATGGTCGGGACCGCGGGAGCAGTGGCGATGAATCTGCAACGCATGGAGCAGGGGGGCATCACCTGGCAGGCGGCCCTGCGCGGTACGGCCCAGGCCGGCCTGTATGCAGGCATTGCCACCGCGGCTGCGACCGCGGTCGGTCGCATGGCCGGCCACAATCCAATCCTGACAACAGTGGCGAGCCTGACCACCGGCGCCGCCGTGATGTATGCATTGACCACCCGAAGAAAGGAGCGCGGAGATGCATGATCCCCATCGCTACGGATACCCGCCAACCGGCCATACACCGCCCTACCCCCAGGGCTACGCCCCCTGGCACCCCGGGTCCGCACCCGGCTTCCACGGCCAAGCCGCACCACCCCCCGGGAGACCGGTCGCCGCGGCTACGGCAACCAGCCACTTGACCAATGCGCGTTTTCTCAAGGGCGCATTGTTCGGGGCACTGGCAGCCTACCTGCTCACCAACGAAACCGTACAGCAAAACGCCATCAAGACGGCGGTTCGAGCCTGGTCCATGGTTCAAGGGGGTGTCGAGGAGGTGAAGGAGCGCTTCCGCGACGCCGAAGCGGAGTTGCATGCCGCACATAGCCAGGACGACGAGGACTAGACCTTTGCAGCGCAACGGTTTGCGGCTGCTCCACGAAACGCCCGTACGGTTGCGCTTCCGGCTTCCGCTCCTGGTCGACCCCCTGGTCGACTTTTCCTGGCTCGAGACCTGGCTGGAATCGCTTCGCGGGGTCGAGGCCGTGCGCATCAATCGCCACGCCGCATCGGTCATCTTCGACTACGACGGCCGAACGGCCACTCGCAGTGCGATTCTGGCCCGTCTGCAGGGGTTGCGGCGTCGAAGAATCCCCAGCGGCGAGGCCGATCCGACTCCGGCGACGGAAGTCGCACCTCTGATCGGAAGCCTTGCCCTGCTCGTGACGCTTCCGTTCCTGCCCTGGTCGACCCGACGCCTGCTCACCTTCCTGAACATCAGCGGCACCCTCTTCCGCGGGCTCGACACGCTGATCCATCGCGGCATCAAGATGGAGGTCCTGGATGCGATGGCAATCGGTCTGTCTGCGGGACGCGGCGAGCATTTTACGGCCAATGTCACCGACCTTCTGATGCAGCTGGGCGGTTATCTGGAACACAGGACCGAACGGCAGTCGGACCGGATGCTGCGGCGCCTGCTGCGACCGGAGCCGGGCCTCGCCTGGGTCGAGCGTGGCGGTGTCCTGGTTCAGGTTCCGGACGACCAGATCCAGATGGAGGAACGGGTGGAGGTCGGCCCCGGCGAACGGATTCCGGTAGACGGGCTGGTGCTGGAAGGCACTGCCCTTGTCAATCAGGCCAACATCACGGGCGAGCCCGTGCCCGTGCGCAAGGAGGTCATGGACCGGGTGATCGCGGGGACCGTGATCGAGGACGGGCGGCTGCGCATCGAGGCCCGGCATGTGGGTGATGAGACGACCACCGCGCGTATCGCCCGCTTCATTGGCGAGTCGCTGCACAGGGGTTCGGACACCCAGCGCATGGCGGACCGGCTGGCGGACCAGCGCGTTTACCTGACGCTCGGCACCGGGGGCCTGGTCTATGCGCTCACCCGCGACCAGCGGCGCCTGGCCTCGGTGTTCCTGGTCGATTACTCGTGTGCGCTCAAGCTCGGCACTCCGCTGGCGTTTCGCTCGGGCATCTACCGTGCCGCCTCCGCAGGCATCCTGCTCAAGGGCGGTGAGGCCATCGAGCACCTGGCCGAGATCGACACCGTGGTATTCGACAAGACGGGCACGCTGACGCACAGCGACCTCGAAGTCAGCGACGTGGTCGTGCTGGACTCGGAACGCTGGTCGCGGAGCCGGCTTCTGGCAGTCACGGCGTCCATCGAGGAGCACGCCAGCCACCCGATCGCGGAAGCGATCGTGCGCAAGGCCCGCGAGGAAAAACTCAACCACATCGACCACGGCGAGGTGGACTACCTGGTCGCTCATGGCATGACCTGTCCGGTCAACGGCGACCGGCTCCTGATCGGCAGCCGCCATTTTCTCGAAGAACACCACGATGTGCGCTTCGATGGCTTCGAGGCCACCATCGCCGCACTGCAGAACGAGGGCAAGACCCTCCTCTACGTCGGCACGCAAGACGAGGCGATTGGGTTGATCGCCCTGCGCGACACCCTGCGCGAGGATACGCCGGCCGTACTGGCAGGGCTTCGGCACCGGGGGGTCAGGCATCTGGTCATGCTCACAGGCGATCACCGCCGCCGGGCCGATGCGCTCGCGCTCGAACTCGGGATCGACGAGGTCTTCGCGGAACAGGTCCCCGAGGACAAGGCGCGGGTACTGGAGCAACTTCGTGCCGAGGGCCGCAGGGTCGCGTTCGTCGGCGACGGCGTCAACGACGGTCCGGCACTCGCTGCCGCCGACGTCGGCATCGCCATGTCCCGCGGCACGGAGCTCGCGCGCGCCACCGCGGACGTGGTCCTGCTCGAGGACCGGCTTGGCCTGCTGCTCGACGCCGTCGACATTTCCAAGCGCACCATGGCCATGGTCTCGACCAATTACCGAGCCGCGATCGGAATCAATACCGGGGTCATGATCGGCGCGGCACTCGGCTGGTTATCTCCGGTCGCAACGGCCGTGCTGCACAACGGAACCACTGTGGGGCTGCTGGTCAGGGCGTTGCGCGGACTGGACTCCCGGGAGCCGCTGCGGTCCCCTTCGGCCGTGCCGCCCGGTTGGAACACACCACGCTATTGAATGGAGAACCTACCTGATGGCCTATCATTTGATCCCTTTTGTAGCCGGCACGGTTGTCGGCGGTCTGGCGGTTTACCTCTTCGGCGACAAGCGGTTTCGCCGGGACTTGCGCCAATCCGCTGGTGCCCTTTCCCGGAAGGCCCAGGCGACTGCGGGCCAGGTGTCGGGCAAGGTGTCCACGGGCATCAGCCAGGTTCGTGCGTCCATGGCTGGGCCAGGCCGCACCGACGACGTGCCCACCCCCGGTGCCGTTGAACCTGAAGTCAAGGGGACGACACCCAAACCACGGGCATCGGTGCGCAAGCCCGCCGCCCGCAAGAGTGCGACGCGCGCCACCGCACGAAGACGCGCAGAAAGAGCGATCGAGCCCACCGAGCCAGAGACCCCCGAAGACATCTGAGAGGCGTGCCCACGCCTCGCAGCGGCAATCGCAGGTCCCACTAGCGAAACAGGCTGCCCTGGTAGCGGAACAAGTGCGCTCCCGCAAAGACCAGGAACGCGGCGCCGAAACCGATGTGGGCCTTTTTTCGGCCCAGGTAACCGTAGGCGAGTGAGGTGGTCAGGGTCGCCAGCATGCCGTACTTGGTGGCCCGGTTGATCTGCCGTGAAAGGCCACGGCCCTTGTTTTTGCGGGGAGCCCCCTCGACAGCCTGACACAGCGACTCAGAGCGCTCCTCGAGCACCTCGACTGGAAGTACATCCGGCGTGAAGGTAACCACGAGGCACCCCGCACCCGGATTGGGGCGGACATCGACAATCCCGGGAATGGCTGCGATCTCGGTGGCCAGATGCGCGGCAGTCTGGGGCGAGCGCAGGACCCGAGCGCGAATCCGAGCCCGACCTCTCACCGTGCTGACGATTGTGGTATTCACTCCGCAGACGCTCCGTAATGACTGGTATTGCGAATCGTAACGATTCGCAATACTATGTCAATCATCTTCTCGAAGGGCCCATACCGTTCTGTCGGCCTTCCGGTGTCATCAGACCTGATCGGAGACATCCCATGAATGAATATCTGCATCACGTTCCAGGGCGCATTCGCATTCGGGCCCGCCTGTTCCGCAGCGAGTCCCGCGAACGCTCTCAAGCGCTGCGGCGGCTGCGGGCCCTGCCTCCTGTCCGCAACCTACGCCTGAACGAAAAGGCTGGCAGCGTCACGGTGTTCTACGACGCCGGTGAAACCTCGGGGACGGAACTGCTGCAAGCCTTGCGCCGTGAGTGCCCGCAGGCGACCTTTCCTGAAACACCCCCAAGCCGTCAGCGCATACCCGTGGCCGCTGCGCAGCGCCCGATCGCCGCTGAGATTGGTAAGGTTGCGCTGAACATGCTGGTCAACAAGGGGGTGAGCTATTCCCTGTCCACGCTGCTGCGCACCCGGTTCTGAATCCATTTGACCCATGCGATCTGAAACCGAACCCAGCGCTCATGTCCGCGAACAGCCGTCCACGGACCCGGGAAGGAATTCCCGAGCGGCGGCGACCGACAGCCGAACTCTGTTTGGCAACGCGGAGATTCTTCACATCAACCACCAGGGGCTTACCTATACCCTGCGCAAGACGCGCAACGGCAAGTTGATCCTGACCAAGTAAAGGAGCCCGGGACGCAATGTGCGGCGGCATCAAACATGGGGGGCACGGCACGGTTCCCATACTGATCCTGCAAGACCCGCAGGGCGATGAACGTAGAGCGCAGCCGACCATCGCGCCCAAACCCCCGACCGTCCACCCCCCGGAGAGGACGAAGGCCCCTGCCCGCAAATGCCGCAAGCTTTGGGAATTGAAGCGGCAGCTTCATTGCCCCGTGATCGGGACCTGTCTTGACATTGACACCTGGCGACGCCTGGCCCGAGCACAGGGTTTTGCCGTGGAGGACATGAGCGACTACGAGGTGCATGTCAATTTCGTCGGCGCGTGCGGCCAACGCAACGCATCTTCGATCGCGGCTCAGAAGGCCCTGGATCGCGCCCACCAAGGTCTCCTGCGGCGATTCGCCCGGGCTCGATCGCGGGAAGAGCTTCAGGGGCTATGGCTGCAGATCCTCGATGAGGGCGAAGTCCCAGGGGGCTTCTGGGCCTTGGTCACCCACCCCTTGTGCGATACCGGCCTCACCAACCGAGCGTACGAGGACATTCATATGCTGTCGCACCAGATCGGTGCCGGGCAACGCGCGGATCTGAAGAAACTGCAGGACACCCGGCTCGCGCTTCGGCGGCTGCGGAAGGAATCGACCGAACAGCAGCAGCGCTACCAACAGGCCATTGATGGCCGCGATCGCCGGCTGGCCACACTGCAGACCGAGCTTGCCACCACCCAGGAACGGCTTCGGATGACGAAGGCTCGCGAAACCGACCTGGCCAACCGACTCGACCGGCTCGAAGGCAACAAACTGGAGGAACGCCTGGCCGACATCGAAAAGCGCGCGCACACTGCCGAGCAGGGCAATGAGCGACTTCGATCCGAGATCAGGATGTGGAGGGAGGCATGCGACCTCGCCAAGGAACGCGCCAGTGCCTGGGAGCGGGAATCTCTTGAGCAATCCGCACAACGCGAGGCACTCGAGCGACTCCTGATGCCGGAAGCCTCAGCGTGTGACGGCTGCACCGCTGCGGAGTCACTGGCCTGCCCGAATCTGTGTGGCCGGCGCATCCTCTGCGTCGGAGGACGCAGTCACGTAATCGAGCATTACCGGGAGATCGTCGCGCGCTGCAACGGCGAGTTCGAACACCACGACGGCGGCATCGAAGATAAGCCCCAGCGACTGAACGCGATGCTCTCTTCGGCCGATGTGGTGATCTGCACCGTCGACTGCGTCAGCCACGACGCCTATCACCGGTCCAAACGCTTCTGCAAGCGATCTGCGAAGCCCTGCTTGTTGCTGCGCTCGTCAGGCGTGTCCACGTTCGCGCGGGCGCTGGAACAGGTCGCGGTCACAGACGCCGCCAGGCAACCTGGAAGGGACGTCGCATCACCACACGGACCCATCCCGCCGGTCGCCACCCTGGAAGGTCCGGAATAGCCACACGCCTCACAGCATCAGTGGTCATCCGCCCGTAATCGCCACCGGCTACAATTGGCCCTGCACCGCGGGATCCGGGAACCCTCCAAGAAGACAAGGATATCCGCAGTCCCAAACGGACTTCACCGTCCGTGGCACCCGCTGCGTCGCAATCGCCTCAACAATTGGCCGAGACCGGGCGTGCGCCCAGCCCAGGCTGTGGCGACATGCGCGGGAGGCCACTTCGCATCAGCATCTCCGCCGACGAGCGCAGTTCCCGAGCGAATCGGATCCAGACACCGTCAGTGGCCCTCTGGGCGACATACCCACGAATCCGTCGGCCGCCATCGCACGCGCTCGGGTCTGGGAAGACCACCTCCACCACCTGATGCATCCCTGGCCATGACCCCTCCAGAAAGACACCGCTACGGCAAATCTTTCTGGTCTGGACCTTGACTCGCCTACCGGCATCGATGACAAGCCAGGCTTCCGTCCGCACCCAAATGCAATCCTCGTCATGGTCTTCCATCGTCACCTTCTCCACCGGTAGGAACGTGGCACCAGGTCTGCATCAAACCCATGCATTACACGTCTGACCCGAACCCCAAACCCGAGAGGCCTAGTCCGCACTGTTGAGGATAATAGACAGACTCGGGCGATATGAAATAGACCCTCCGATGTATTTTAGTACGGCATGGCACGCTGCCTCTTCGCGAGGATGCTGGGTGAGCATCCGTGACCAGCGTGCGGAGTGGCCGGGGGTAAAGGTTTCCGGCGCAGTTCCCATTCCATCCCGAGGAGGACACAGGGCTCGACCAAACCTGTATGGCGCGCCTCGCGAATGTGCGGGAAACGGGCAAAAAGCTGCTAGTCTACGGCGCAGACCCTTCCCACGATGACACGTGCACAGGTCCGCTATCGGCCTGCGCGCCCACCGTTAACCACCCGGAGACTCCCATGACCAAGACGAGCGCCCTGATCCCGACCATCCTACTGACCCTGTGCGCCGCCGCACCTCTGCAAGCCGACGATGCAACCACAAGGACCGTTGGAGAATTGCATGAGGAGCGCACGGCGCTCGAAGGTCAGCAGGTGACCGTCCAGGGCGAGGTGGTGAAGGTGAATGCCGGCGTCATGCAGCGCAATTTCATTCACGTTCAGGACGGCTCTGGTGATGCTCTCCAAGAGACCAACAACCTCGTCATCACCACGCAGGACAGCGCGGCCGTCGGCGACAAGGTCAGGATCACGGGTACGGTGGTCGTGGATCATGATTTCGGTTTCGGTTACTTCTATCCCGTACTGGTCGAACAGGCCACTGTCACCGCCGTGGCCGAATAGAGCCGTAAAGCCGCAATCAGCAGTCCGCGGACGCCGCCCGTGCAGTGGCGGCCCTCGGCAGCCGGCGAGCGTTCCGAGGCAGCATCCCATTGCATCTCATCGGCCCAATCAGGTAGCCGATGGAGCTCGAAGCGGGTGACCACGGCCTTTTGGCGAAACGGACTGACCGATGGCCTCCTCCGCCCTCCCACACATCGGCGAGGAATCGACCGTCCCGCCACCGTGTGCCGGAAGGATCCGCATGCCGTCCGTGCGCCGCCCGCAGCTTCGCGGATGGACCCACGCTGAACGTGATCCATGTCCCCATACCGACGCCGGGGGGTCCCTCCCGAACCCGGGACCACCTTCCTCAAAGGCGCTTCGGCCACCGAGTGGCCCGTAACCGCGTTCCGGTTCCTACAGCCACACACCCTGCGCTCACCGCTCGCAGAAGCTCACGCCGACTCAGGCCTTCCCGCATCCGCCGGTTCATGTCGCCCCACCGCCGCTCAACCCGCCGCTGAACAAAAACCATGAGCGCCGGCAAACCATCGCTCCTCGAGTCGCACTCCCCAGAGCACAGCCATTGTCCAAAAACCATATCACTGCAGGCTAAGCAATCGAAAACTTCTGCCGGAACACACCTGTCTCCGGCGAGCCCTTCAAATCTAACTCCAATCGTGCGTGTAATCCTCACGAAACATTCTTCTAAAGAATGCTTTAGACGCTTCCCTTACCTTTTTGTCATAAGACATCCAAAGCAGACGTTCTGGGGAAACTATTAATCTTTCCCCACTTGCAAGCCTAAGTTTGAATGAAACTACGGCGCCGAAATCCCTTTCGGCTACATTACGAACCTGTTTCACATCAATTGAAATAGAGCGGGAGCCCCTAAGGGTGGGCCTGTATATTTTTATCTCACCATTTTCGTGTCGCATGAAGATATCGCGCCTTTGTCCTCGCAAATGCAAATAGATCTGAACGAACGCCAAGATCAGAAAAACGGCCTCCAAGAGATAAAGGATAAGACTTTCATTATCCAACACATACATAAGGGCGATCATAGCTGCAACCCCAATCACAAGATAGAACAGACGCTGTCTTCGAAAATCTGCGTAGACTATTTCTTGCTTGGTCAATTTTCACCTGCCTTAGAATCTATAAAATCAATAACCTTATATATGCTATCTGCGACACGGACAATAAAGGATTGACTGCGCGCGACCATGAACTCGGCCCTGGCCCACCATTGGACCGCCAGTTTCAACTCCCCTTCTAGACGCTCCGAGGCCTGATATAGGCCCAGCGAGGCCCAAAGTGAATACACTACGACCAGGCCTTTTGTACCACCAAAAACATAAGTCGCTGCCCCAACAAAACCGATTGCTGGACCCATGGTTAAGGCGGCTAGAAGAAAAAAGCCAGCTAGAGCTAAAAATCCGCCATTTGCGCTGCCGGCGATCTTCCACGCGCCGGCGCCCGTCTGCG
>JAWLFM010000342.1:0-2501 GCA_041685565.1 Thioalkalivibrio sp. | reverse complement strand
CAGCCACTGCGCCGCCGCGGCAAGCGCCACCAGGCCACCGAGCGACCAACCGACCCAGACCGGCTCCCCCATCCCCGCGGGCAGCTGCCCGCGCAGCATACGCGCGGCCTCGTGGACATCCGCAAGCCGCTCGCCATTCGGGCCATCGCCATGCCCCGGCAGTTCCGCGAGCACGACCGGCACACCGTCCAGGGCCGCGACCACCGGTTCCCAGACCGTCCGGCTGAAGCCCCAGCCATGGATCAGGACCAGGGTCCTGCCCGCCTCCGGCGCCGGGGTCAACGGACCGCACCGTGGGGCCGGACAACCGCGCGCGGTTGCGCGGATGATGAAGCGGCAGGGCCGGGTTGCGTATCATGGCGGATTCGAAACAGCGCTGACATCGAGACGACGGGCATGGGAATCATGATCATGGGCATACTGGTGGCGTACCTGCTGGGCTCGATATCCTCGGCCATTGTCGTCAGCTATCTGCTCGGGCTACCCGATCCACGCGGCACCGGTTCGGGAAATCCGGGCGCGACCAACGTGTTGCGGGCCGGCAGCAAGCTCGGCGCGGCACTGACCCTGATCGGCGACGTCGCAAAGGGCTGGCTGCCGGTCTTCATCGTAATGCAACTCGGTGACTACCCGGGCTGGATGATCGGCCTGGTCGGCCTGGCCGCCTTCCTGGGGCACCTGTATCCGCTGTACTTCGGCTTCAAGGGCGGCAAGGGCGTGGCCACGGCCCTGGGGGTGATCCTCGCGATCAGCCCGCTCACCGCGCTCCTGGTGGTCGCCACCTGGCTGCTGGTCGCCCTGATCCTGCGCTATTCCTCCCTCGCGGCCCTGGTCGCGGCCCTGGCGGCGCCAGTCTACCTCGCCTTCGTGTACCCCGACCCCTGGCTGGTCACCGCCCTCTGCGTGATGACCCTCTTTCTGTATGCACGCCACTACGGCAACATCCAGCGCCTGCTGCAGGGTACCGAACCCCGCATCGGCGCCAAGAAGACCACCTCCTGACGTCTTCTCCAACGAGGTCAAGGGCTTTTTCCACCACGAAGAACACGAAGACACGAAGATTGCTTGGGTGGGATCTGTGGTGATTGAAGGGGGCGCCGAGAAATCGCGGGCGACGTCCACGTGAATGCTCCCGCCCTCAGATGCACGGCCCTTGGCAATGAAGGCCCCACTCCATGGGCTGGAACGCGGCGAAGCGGCCGCGGGCCGTCCATCCGCTATGAACCATGGTACGGGCGTAAACGCCACCTCCACGTCCATCTAGGCTGCCCCCCCTGAAACCCTTCGTGTCTTCGTGCCCCTCGTGGTGAAAAACAATGCACCTCGCGCGGACCGTTCTGCTCTGCGTACCGGTCGGCGTCAGGATGCAGCCAGCTCCGCCAGTGGCCAACGCGCCCTGGCGCGGATGGCCAGCCCGGGATCGACCGCCCCGGATTGCAGGCGCCGCAGACCGGCGAGCGCGATCATCGCACCGTTGTCGGTACAGAAGGCGGGACGTGGAAAGAAGACCGGCACGCCCTGCGCCTCGCCCATCGCCCGCAGGCCGGCGCGCAGGGGACGGTTGGCAGCGACACCGCCCGCGACCACCAGCACCGGCGCGCCGCTCGCATCCAGCGCCCGCCGGGTCTTTTCCACCAGGGTGTCGGTCACCGCCTCCTCGAAGGCCCGGGCGATGACCTCGGGCGGGTACTGCCCCTTCTGCACCACGGTCAGCACCGCCGTCTTCAACCCGGAGAAGCTCATGTCCAGCCCGGGCCGGTCCAGCATCGGCCGCGGCAGGCGCAGATCCCCGGAGACCCCGGTCTCGGCCAGCCGGGACAGCGCCGGCCCACCCGGATATCCCAGCCCCAGCAGCTTCGCCGTCTTGTCGAAGGCCTCGCCGGCGGCATCGTCGATGCTCTCGCCGAGCAGTTCATAGTCCCCGAGCCCGCGGGCATGGATCAGCTGCGTATGACCGCCGGACACCAGCAGCACCAGGAACGGGAAGTCCAGCGAGGCGTCGTCCAGCAACGGCGCCAGGAGGTGCCCTTCCAGGTGATGCACCGCCAGCGCGGGCACCCCCCAGCCATAGGCCAGCGCGCGCGCCACCGAGGCCCCGGTCAGCAACGCGCCGAGCAGACCGGGGCCGGCGGTATAGGCCACCGCCGACAGCTCCGGACCGCGCACCCCGGCCTCGTCCAGGACCTCGCGCAACAGCGGCAGGATGCGCCGGATGTGGTCGCGCGAGGCCAGCTCCGGCACCACGCCGCCATACACCGCATGCAGGTCCACCTGGCTGTACAGCCGGTGGGCCAGCAGGCCCGCCTCGGCATCGACGATGGCGATGCCGGTCTCGTCACAAGACGTCTCGATTCCCAATACACGCATGTTCAATGGACACCACCAAGCATCATTTATCACCACGAAGCCCTCGCCCTCGCCCTCGCCCTCGCCCGGCCCGGTGAAAGGGCTTTCCACCGCGAAGACCGCGAAGACACGAAGGTTTTGAGGATGAGTATCTC
>JAWLFM010000341.1:0-2510 GCA_041685565.1 Thioalkalivibrio sp. | reverse complement strand
TTCGGAAATTTCGCCACTGATGAAGGTGTCGACACCTCGCGCCGCCGCGGCCGCAAGCATCGACTGCGCACCACCCGTGCACCAGGCTACGCGCCGCACCGGGTGCGCGCCCCCGGATATCCACAGCGGCTCGCGGTCCAGGGCCGTGGCGATCGCGGCCCCGAACTCGCGGGCACTGAGGGCCTGCGGCAGCCGCCCGACCAGACCCACGCCATCGTCACGCAACGGTGCATCCACGATCAGACCGAGCCGCTGCCCCAACTGCGCGTTGTTGCCCAGCCGGGGATGGGCATCCAGCGGAAGGTGGTAGGCAACGAGATTGATCTGGTGTTGCAACAGGGCCTGAAGGCGCTGCCGCTTCATGCCGGTGATCGGCTGCGGCTCGCCGCGCCAGAAATAGCCGTGATGCACCAGGATGAGGTCCGCGTCCAGGTCGATCGCCGCTGCGATCAGCGCGTGGGAGGCGGTCACCCCGCTGACCACGCGGGCAACCTCGGCGCGGCCCTCGACCTGCAGCCCATTCGGACAGTAATCCTGGAAGCGTGCCGGTTCCAGTTCCTGATCCAGGGCTTCGAGCAGGATTTCGCGGTCGACGCTGGCCGGCATGATGACCTCCCGGGTCAGGGCTGCCCCATTGGGCCCGGGCGACGCGGGGCATGGGCAAGAAGCTGAATGGCGATGGTATATTAGCGTCATGGTGAAGCTTTCGCGTTTCCTTCTGCAAGCGGCCCTGGCCGGCGTTGCGGTGGCGGTGGTCATCGCCCTGTTCTTTCCGGGCCTGCTGGAACAGGACCGTAACGAAGCCGGGGCGTCCCCGCATGCAAGCGCTTCACGGATCGAGGCCGAGGGACCGGTCTCCTATGCATCGGGTGTGGCGCGCGCAGCGCCGGCCGTGGTCAACATCATGACCTCGCGCGTGGTCGAGGTTCCGCACCCGTGGACCGGCGAACCGGATCCGCTCGACTTCTTTCACGACAACCCGCACTCGCCAGCGGATCGCAACCAGGCGAGTCTCGGTTCCGGCGTGATCATGACTGCGGCGGGCCACGTCCTGACCAACCATCACGTGATCGAGAAGGCCGAGGCGATCGCGGTGGTGCTTGCCAACGGCGATCCGCACCCGGCTGAGATCATCGGCATTGATCCCGACACCGATCTCGCGGTGCTGCGCATCGCCGCTCCCGAGGTGACCGCGGCCAGCATCGGCCGCTCCCGGGACCTGAAGGTGGGCGACGTCGTGCTCGCCATCGGCAATCCGTTCGGCGTCGGGCAGACCGTGACCCAGGGCATCGTCAGCGCCACCGGGCGCACCGAACTCGGCATCAATCTCTTCGAGGACTTCATCCAGACCGATGCCGCGATCAATCCGGGCAACTCGGGAGGCGCGCTGATCAACGCACTCGGAGAACTGGTCGGGATCAATACGGCGATCTTCACCCGGTCGGGCGGCTCGCACGGCATCGGCTTCGCGATCCCGGTCGATCTCGCACTCGACGTGATGAACGAGATCATCGAACAGGGGCGCGTGGCACGTGGCTGGCTCGGCATCGAGGTGCAGGCCCTGGACCAGGCACTGGCGGAATCCTTCGGCATGGACCATACCAGGGGTGTCCTGATCGCCGGCATCCTGCGGGATGGACCGGCGGCGCAGGCAGGCCTGCAACCGGGGGACGTGATCGTCCGACTGGATGGCCAGCGTGTCGACACCACCCGTGGCGCCCTCAACATCATTGCCCGCAAGCGCCCCGGAGAGGCCATCGCCATCGAGGCCCGACGCGACGGCGAACGGATTGGCCTTGAGGCCACCGTGGACATCCGCCCGATCTGAACCGCAGCGCTTCGCCGCCCCTCAGGCGCGCAGCGCCTCCGCCACGGCCGCCAGAAAGGCGCTGTTCTCCTCCGGTCTTCCAACCGTCACGCGCAGATGGTCCGTGAGTGGCCCTCCCGCACGTCCGACGTCCTTGATCAGGATACCGGCGACCCGCAGCGACTCGAACACTGCATGGCCCCGACCCCGCGCAACCTCGAACAGGATGAAGTTGGCATCGCTGGGGATCACGCGGCGCACCCCACGCAACCTGGCCAGCCCTGCCGAGACACGCGCACGCTGCTCCCGCAGGATACCCGCCTGTTCGTCCAGCACCCTGGCATGGGCCAGCGCAAACGAAACCGAACGCTGCGTCAGCGCATTGATGTTGTAGGGCAGACGCAGACGGTCCAGGGCATCGATCCACTCCGGACTCGCCGCGAGATAGCCCAGCCTGAGCCCGGCCAACCCCAGCTTCGACATGGTCCGCATCACCATCAGGCCGGGTGGGGTACCGGCCCGCGGCAGGAAACTGTGGCCGGAAAACGGGGCGTAGGCCTCATCGATCACGGTTACCCCGGGATTGGCGGCAATGACCTCCGCAACCAGCCTCGAGTCGTAGAGACGTCCCGTCGGGTTGTTCGGAAAGGCGAGGAAGACCAGCGCGGGACGATGTTCTTCCATGGCTTGCAACAGGGCCGGC
>JAWLFM010000340.1:0-2512 GCA_041685565.1 Thioalkalivibrio sp. | reverse complement strand
TGTCACGCCAGTGGCACTGCCGGGTAGCTATGTACGGAAGGGATAACCGCTGAAAGCATCTAAGCGGGAAACCCACCTGAAGATGAGATCTCCCTGGGCACTTGATGCCCCTAAAGGGCCGTTGAAGACCACAACGTTGATAGGCTGGGTGTGGAAGCGTGGCAACGCGTGAAGCTAACCAGTACTAATTGCCCGTGAGGCTTGACCATATAACACCCAAGTAGTTGGGTTGGTCTCGATCGTTGACACACTGCCTAGAATGCATTCCAGAATCGAGATGTGCGCTGTTGCGTGCATCTCAACCAGTTTGTCTGGCGGCAATAGCGTACAGGAACCACCCGATCCCATCTCGAACTCGGAAGTGAAACTGTTCAGCGCCGATGGTAGTTTGGGGTCTCCCCATGTGAGAGTAGGTCACTGCCAGGCATTTACCCGAAACCCGGTCGTCAAGTTTGGCGGCCGGGTTTTTTTATGTGCGTCTGAAGCCGGGAACCCTGCATCCGGAGGGAGCGGGGGTCTCAGCGTAGTTCGCGCCAGGTGAAGCCCTCGGCCTGTGTCGCCACCACGGCTTCCTCGGGGTTGCAGCCTAGACCGTTGGCGAGGGCGCGGCGGGCGAGGTCGGGATGGTTGTTGCGTTCCGAGAGATGCATGCCCACCACATGCTGCAAACGGCTGCAGTCGATCATGCGCAGCAGGCGCTCGGCGTCACCGTTGGGCAGATGGCCGTACGGCCCGCCGACGCGCCTCTTCAGGGCGGGAGGGTAGGAGCCGCCGGCCAACATGGCGGGATCGTGGTTGCATTCGAGCAGGAGTCCATCCGCGGCGTCGACGCAAGCGGCCATGTGCGCGGTGACATGTCCGGCGTCGGTGAGCAGCGCGAGGCGCACGGCACCATCGGTAAATACGAATTGGGTGGGCTCGCGGGCGTCATGCGGGACCGTGAACGGTTCCACCTGAAGGTCACCGATGGCGACCCGATGCCCGGCCTGGAATTCCTCCAGCCGCGGGTAGGCCCCGTCACGGGCGGCAAGCCGGGTGCCCGGGGTCATGTAGACGGGAACGCGGTGGCGACGGGCCAGCCGGGCGGAGGAGCCGATATGGTCGGCATGCTCATGGGTGATGAGGATGGCGTCGAGATCGGTCGGTGCAACGCCCAGGCGGGCGAGGCGAAGGGTGGTCTCCTGGACCGAGAATCCGCAGTCGATCAGGACGCTGGTACAGCCCACCTGTACCAGCAGGGCGTTGCCGGCACTGCCGCTACCCAGGGACGCGAAGCGAATCATGCAGGCGCCACGACATGACCGCCGCAGATGGGATCCGGGTCAGCGGAGCTGCGGCTGGATGAGCTCCAGCACGAAGCGTGCGTCGCGTTCATCCAGGGGCTCGCCCTCGATGGAAAGGGCCTCGATCTGAAGGTCGCGGCCGTTCTCGATCATCCGGATCTGGTAGCGCTCATCCTGGCGCCCCGATGTTCCGCCCCCGAGATTGAGCATGCGACTGAAGAATCCGGGGCGTTCCTCGGCGGAGTCCACGACATCGGGTCGGTAGGTGACCTCGAAGGTGCCGGCAGCACGGTCCTGTTCGTCGATCATCAGGCCCGTCCGATCGAGGGCAAGGCCGAGGCGGCGCCAGAGCGCGTCGGGTTCGCCCCAGACGACGAGCACCAGTTGGCCATCCCGTTCGGTCAGGTCCACCTGGCCAGTGCGTTCGAAATCGGCGTCGTCTGCACGAACAGGGGTCTCCCCGGGAGTGACTTCCCCCGTGGTGAGGAAGACCATGAGCCTGTTGAGCATTTCGGCTTCCAGCTCCGGATCGGCGCCGGCAATCTCCCAGCGGCCGACCTGTCCTTCCTCATCGCTGCGCTCCACGGCGCCACGGTGGCTGATGAAGATCTCGGTGGCGCCGTTCTGCCGTTCGACACGCAGGCGGTATTGGTCGCGGGTGCCGGCATCATAGATGGTGCCGAGGGCGCGTGAGAGCAACCCTCGGGTGCCACCCAGGGGGATGCCTGCCAGATTCTCGGCCCACTCGGTTTCCATGATGCCGACTGCAGGCTCGTCGCGTGCCAGGACCAGGTTCTGCTCGCGCCAGAAGGCGCGCAGCTGTGGCCAGAGGTCCTCCGGAGAGGCCTGGACGCTAAGCCAGCGCAATGAGCCGTCGCGGCGTAGCTGCACATCGGAGGTTTCCGGCAGGACGGTGGCCGGCGCTCCCGTGGAGCCGCGTGGCGCGGCGCGCATATCGCGATCGAGTTCGCGCGCGCTGACACGTTCCCCGGGGCCGTCCGGGATGCGCAGGCCTTCTTCCATCCGGGGTGCGACCAGGTCGGGCGGCACCTCCAGGGAATCGACCTGGCGGCTGGCCTGGTAGCGGGGACCGTCGCCGCTACCGGTCGTGGTGCAGCCGGCAAGGACCAGGACGAGCGCCGCTGCGATGGTCGCCCTGGGTAGATGCAGCATTGCGATGGAGGCTTCGTTCATGTCGTTCATCAAGGGTCCACTGCGATACCGGCCTG
>JAWLFM010000089.1:0-10386 GCA_041685565.1 Thioalkalivibrio sp. | reverse complement strand
CCGCTGCCCGCCCGCGCGAGGAGGTCGCGCAGCGCGGACGCGGCCTCGCGGTCCACCATGACCGCCACGGCGGGCCGATGCGCCAGGCACTGCTCGGCAAGCCTCTCCACATTGGCGTGGGCGGTCAGGGCGTGGACCTCGAAGCGATCCGGCTGGCGGGCGAGCACGTCGAGCGTGCTTACGCCGATGCTGCCGGTGGAGCCGAGGATGGTGACCCGTTCCCGACCCATGCTAGTGCACGGACCCCGGAAGCAAGGCGGACCAGAGGAGACCGGCGAGGAACACCGGCGCGGCCGCAGTCAGACTGTCGATGCGGTCCAGGACGCCGCCGTGCCCCGGCAGCAGGGTGCCGCTGTCCTTGGCTCCGGCCTCGCGCTTCAGCACACTCTCCTGCAGATCCCCCGCCACCGACACCAGCGCCACAACAATGCTCAGCAGGCCGAACACCAGGGCGTCCATCGCCGCGAGTCCGAACAGCCAGGCGCCCAGCAGACCGACCGGAATGACCACAAACAGCGCGCCGAACAGCCCTTCGCGGGTCTTGCCGGGACTGATCTCGGGCGCCAGCTTGCTGCAGCCGAACTGACGCCCGGCGAAATAGGCACCCGTATCGGCGGCCGCGACCAGCAGGATCAGGTAGAGCACCAGCTGCGGCTCGATCGCATGCAGCCACACCAGCGCCAACCCCGCCGGCACCAGGGTCAGATACCCGGCCGCCTGCACCAGCAGACGCCCGCCGCGGCTCGCGCCCAGCCCCTGCCGGTACCAGGCCAGTCCCAGGAAGACGAAGAGCCACCACAGAACAGCCAGTGCCAACACCGCCCAGTGCCAGGCCGACCAGCCAACCGCCAGCCAAAGGACCAGCAGCGCCCCGAACAGGACCAGCGCCGACGCGATGTAGGCCAGACGCTCCGGGGAGGAGTGAAGACCGCCCAACTGTGCCCATTCCCAGGCCCCCAGGCCGACCACGGCCAGCACGAAGAGCCCGAACAGCCAGGTGGGCGCAAAGACGATCAGCAGGAAGACCGGCACGATGATGGCCAGCGCGGTGAGGATCCGCTGTCTAAGCACGGACGGCATCCCTCTGGGCCGAAACGCCGCCAAACCGACGCTGCCGGCGGGCATAGCATTCCAGGGTTCCCTGCAGTTCGGCCTCGTCAACGTCCGGCCAGAGCACATCCAGGAAGCAGAGTTCCGCGTAGGCGGCCTGCCAGAGCAGGAAATTGCTGATGCGCTGTTCCCCGCCGGTGCGGATCAACAGATCCAGTTCGGGCAGGCCGGCGGTGCTGAGAAAGGCCTCGAAGGCCTCCGGGTCGGGGACCGTGCTGCCACTGCTACGCAGCCAGCGCAGCGCCGCCTGCAGGATATCCCAGCGCCCCCCGTATCCCAGCGCCACCACCAGGGTCATGGTGTCGTTGGCCTCGGTGACGGCCTCGGCATCACCCATGCGCTGCTGCAGTTGTTCAGGGAATTCCCCGCGCTGCCCGATGAACCGCAGGCGGATTCCCTTCTCGCGCAACTCGGGCAATTCGTCCTCGATCGCGGCAACGAACAGGTCGAACAGCGCCTCGACCTCGGCCTTGGGCCGTTGCCAGTTCTCACTGCTGAAGGCGAACAGGGTCAGCGCGCGCACCCCGCGGTTGGCGAAGAACTCCACCGCCCTGCGCGTGGCGCGCAGGCCCATCCGGTGGCCCTCGCTGCGCGAGAGACCACGGGCCTCGGCCCAACGGCCGTTGCCATCCATGATGATGGCGACATGCGCGGGCGTTACGGCGGTGTCCGTCTGGGAGGATGCGGGGGCCATCGGGACGACGGAGGTCAAACCTCCATCAGCTCCGCTTCCTTTTCCGACAGCATGCTGTCGATCCGGGCGACGTGCTCGTCGGTCAGTTTCTGGACCCGTTCCTCGGAACGACGCTCATCGTCCTCGGAGATCTCCTTGTCCTTCACCATCTGCTTCAGGTGCTGGTTGGCATCGCGGCGGATGTTGCGCACAGCCACGCGGGCGTTCTCGGCCTCGGCGCGTACCACCTTGACCAGATCCCTGCGCCGCTCTTCGGTCAACACCGGCAGCGGTACCCGGATCACGGTCCCCACCGTCGCGGGATTCAGGCCCAGGTCGGAGGTCATGATCGCCTTCTCCACCTTCCCGACCATGCTCCGCTCCCACGGGGTCACGGTCAGCGTGCGGGCGTCCTCGACGTTCACGTTCGCGACCTGGTTGATCGGTACCTCGGAGCCGTAATACTCGACCGTCACGTGGTCGAGAAGACTCGTGTGGGCCCTGCCGGTGCGAATCTTGGTGAATTCGGAGTGCAGGGCCTCCAGCGTCTTGTCCATGCGCTGGCTGGCGTCCTTGAAGATCGCTTCCGTCATTTGCTGGTCCCCTCCACCAAGGTTCCCACCGCCTCACCCATCACCAGGCGCCGCAGGTCACCCTTGGCAAACATGTTCATGACTCTCAATGGAAGATCGTTGTCCCGACACATCACCAGCGCGGTGGTATCCATCACGCCGAGCCGCCGTTCCAATGCCTCGTCGAAGGTCAGGCGCTCGAACCGGCGCGCGCTGCTCTCCTTCATTGGATCGGCATCATAGACGCCGTCGACCTTGGTGGCCTTGATCATCAGCTCGGCATTGATCTCGATCGCCCGGAGACTGGCCGCGGAATCCGTCGTAAAGAAGGGATTGCCGGTGCCGGCGGCGAAGACCACGATACGCCCCTTCTCCAGATGGCGCACCGCCCGCCGGCGGATGTAATCCTCGCAGACCTGATTGATGCGGATCGCGGACATCACTCGGCAGAACCGCCCCGTACGCTCGATCGCGTCCTGCAGCGCCAGTGCGTTGATCACGGTGGCCAGCATGCCCATGTGATCGCCGGTGACCCGATCCATGCCACCCTGCGCCAGCCCCGCGCCGCGGAAGATGTTGCCGCCGCCGATGACGATGCCGATCTCCACCCCGAGGGTGGACAACTCTGCCACCTCCCGCGCCACCTGGTCCAGCACCTTCGGGTCAACACCGTAGTCCTGGGCGCCCATGAAGGCCTCGCCGCTCAGCTTCAGAAGGATGCGCTTGTAGGCGGGCTGACCGGACTGGCTCATGGGACTCCTCGATGGCGAATGGACGCGTAACTGCGGCCCGGGGACGGCAGTGGCGCCGCCCCCGGGCTGTCCGGGACCTAGGCGCCGCGCGCCTGGGCCATGACTTCCTCGGCGAAATTCTCGACCTTCTTCTCGATGCCCTCGCCAACCTCATAGCGGACGAAGCCGGCCACCCGGGCGTCCTTCTCCTTGAGCAACTGGCCGACGGTCAGGTCCGGATTCTTCACGAAGGGCTGGCCGACCAACGTGACCTCGGCCAGATACTTCCGGATCCGCCCCTCGATCATCTTTTCGACGATCTCCGGCGGCTTGCCCGAGTCCTGGGCCTGGGCACGGAAGATCTCGCGCTCCTTTTCCACCGTCTCCGAGGGTACCTGATCGGCATCGACACAGATCGGCCGGCTGGCTGCCACGTGCATCGCGATGTCCTTCGCCAGTTCCTCGTCGCCTCCGACGAGGCTCACCAGCACGCCGATACGGTTGCCGTGCAGGTAGGCGCCCAGCGCGCCCTCCCCCTGCACCCGCTGGAAACGGCGAACCTGGACATTTTCGCCGATCTTTGCCACCAGGGCCGCGCGCCGCGACTCCAGGCTCTGACCGCCGATCTCCACCGCCATCAGGGCCTCGACGTCGGACACCCCGGAGGTCAGTGCGGCCTGTGCGCATTCGGCCGCAAACTGCTGGAAATTGGCGTCCTTGGCGACGAAGTCGGTCTCCGAGTTGACCTCGATGATGACCGCGGAAGCCCCCTCGACGGCGATCTCGATCCGCCCTTCGGCAGCAATCCGCCCGGCCTTCTTGTCCGCCTTGGCCTGCCCGGACTTGCGCATCAACTCGACCGCGGCCTCGATATCGCCCTGGGTCTCGGTAAGCGCCCGCTTGCACTCCATCATGCCGGCGCCGGTGCGCTCGCGCAGTTCTTTGACTAAAGCAGCAGTGATCTGCATGAAAAAAGCTCCTGGATATGAAGCCGGCCGCGCGCAGTGGGCGCTGCGGCCGGTCAGAACGGGGTTAGGATTCCGCGCCGGCCTCGGCAGGGGCGAATTCCTCTTCCTGCACCGCGCTGGCGCTGGCGCCCTTGGCCTCGATGATGCTGTCCGCGACCGCAGCCACGTACAGCTGAATCGCCCGCATCGCGTCGTCGTTGCCGGGGATCACGTAATCGATGCCCTCGGGGCTGGCGTTGGAGTCGACGATGGCCACCACCGGGATACCCCGCTTCTTGGCCTCGGCCACGGCAATCTTCTCGTAACCCACGTCAATGACGAACATGGCGTCGGGCATGCGGTTCATGTCCTTGATGCCACCGAGGCTCCGCTCCAGTTTCTCCTGCTCACGGATCAGCATCAGGCCTTCCTTCTTGTTCAGCCGGTCGATGCTGCCATCGGCACGCATGGCCTCGATGTCCTTCAGGCGCTTGATGGACTGCTTCACGGTGTTGAAGTTGGTCAGCATGCCGCCCAGCCAGCGATGGTTGACGAAGGGCATGTTGCAGCGCCGGGCCTCTTCGCCGACGACATCGCGGGCGGAGCGCTTGGTGCCGACGAACAGGACCTTGCCGCCATCCGCGGCGACCTTGCCCAGGAAGTTCAACGCCTCGTTGAACATCGGCAGGCTCTTTTCGAGGTTGATGATGTGGATCTTGTTGCGCTCCCCGAAGATGTACGGGGCCATCTTGGGATGCCAGTAACGGGTCTGGTGGCCGAAATGGACGCCGGCCTCCAGCATCTGACGCATGGTAACGAGTGACATGTTGATTCTCCTGATCAGGGTTGGGCCTCCACGTATCCCGGCCTGCAACCCGTCGCGTTGGACGGGCACCCGACAGACCGTGTCGATACGTGTGCGGATTTAGGGTTTTCATTGCCCCGAGGGCGCGCGCTTTATAGCATAGGAGGCCGGTTCAAACCAAACATGCGGCGCATTCCGGTGCGTCAGCGTGTAGGATCCCTGCATGGCTGTCACCATCAAGACCGACGAAGAGATCGCCCGCATGCGCGTGGCCGGACGGCTGGCGGCCGAGGTGCTGGAAATGATCGGCCCGCACGTACGGGCCGGGGTCACCACCGACGAGCTCGACCGCATCTGTCACGACTACATCGTCGACCACCAGCAGGCGATCCCGGCGCCGCTGAACTACCGCGGGTTCCCCAAATCGATCTGCACCTCGGTGAACCACCAGGTCTGCCACGGCATCCCCGGTGACCGCCAGTTGAAGAACGGCGACATCATCAACATCGACATCACGGTCATCAAGGACGGATACCACGGTGACACCAGCCAGATGTTCTGCATCGGCAAGCCCAGCATCCAGGCCCAGCGCGCGGTCGACATTGCCCGCGCCTGCCTGTACCTGGGCATCCAGCAGGTCAGGCCGGGCGCCACCCTCGGTGATATCGGCCACGCGATCCAGGCGCATGCCGAGGCCAACCGCTGCTCGGTGGTGCGAGAGTACTGCGGGCACGGCATCGGCAAGGTCTTCCACGAGGATCCCCAGGTCCTGCATTACGGCAAGCCAGGGACCGGGCTGCGTCTGGAACCGGGCATGTGCTTCACCATCGAGCCGATGATCAACGCCGGTCGGAGGCACACGCGTCTCCTCGCGGACGGCTGGACCGCCGTGACCAAGGATCACAGCCCCTCGGCGCAGTGGGAACACACCATCCTGGTCACGGAAGACGGCTGCGACATCCTGACCCTGCGCTCGGGCGAGACCCCTCCCCAGGCCCTGGCCGCATGAGCGCAGCCGCCCCGGCCTCGTCCTGGTCCGGGCCGGAGATATTGCCGCCACCGGGGCTGGCCGATCTGGACACGCACCCCGGCGACACCGCCCGGTTCCGCGCCTACCGCAAGGATCTGATCTCGGCCCTCCACCGGGGCTTTCACGAGGGTGCCGACATCGATGCCCTCATCCACGGGCATGCGGCCCTGATCGATACCCTGCTGACCCTGATCTGGAGCCAGCGCGGCCTCGCCGACGTGCGCGGCCTCTGCCTGGCCGCAGTGGGGGGTTACGGTCGTGGCGAGCTGCATCCCGGTTCCGACATCGACATCCTGATCCTCGCCGAGCCGGAGGCCGAATCCGCGCATGCGGATACCATCAGCGGATTCGTGACCTTTCTCTGGGACATCGGTCTCGAGGTCGGGCACAGCGTGCGTAGCCTGGAGGACTGCCTGCACGAGGCACGCAACGACATCACCATTGCGACCACCCTGTTCGAGGCGCGTCATCTCTCGGGCTCCGGAATTCTGTTCAACCGATTCCGCCAGGCGATGCAGCCCGAAAGGCTGTGGGACTCGCGCGCCTTTTATGCCGCCAAACTCGCCGAACAGCAGGCGCGTCATCGCCGCTTCGGTGAGACGGCCTACCGGCTCGAGCCCAATGTGAAGGAGGGCCCGGGCGGTCTGAGGGACATCCAGATGATCGGCTGGGTCAGCAAGCGGCATTTTGCTGCCGAGCGCCTGCAGGAACTGGTGGAACGCGGTTTTCTGCGCGAGGGCGAGTATCTGGATCTGGTCGAGGGCCAACGCTTCCTCTGGAAGGTGCGCTTTGCGCTGCACATGCTCACCGGCCGTCGCGAGGATCGACTCCTGTTCGACCTGCAGCGGGCCCTTGCAAGCACCTTCGGCTTCACCGATCAGCACCAGAATCTCGGCGTCGAGCAGTTCATGCAACGCTACTTTCGCACCATCAGCGACCTCCAGCGTCTGAACGAACTGCTGCTGCAGCACTTCAACGAGGCCATACTTCAGGACCCGGGCACCCTCAGGGAACCCCGGCGCATCCATCAGCGCTTCCAGGTGCGCGGCGGCTACCTCGAACTCGTGCACGACCAGGTCTTCATGATCTACCCGCCGGCCCTGCTGGAGGCCTTCCATCTGCTCCAGAGCCACCCCGAGGTCGTTGGTGTGCGCGCCTCGACGATCCGTCTGATCCGTGCTCACCGACATCTGATCGACGGTCAGTTCCGGCGCAACCCGGTCTGCCGCAATCTGTTCATGGCCATTCTGCGGGCGCCACAGGGCGTCACCACCGTGCTCCGGCGCATGAACCGCTACGGCGTGCTTGGTGCCTACATCCCCGCCTTCGGCCGCATCATCGGACGCATGCAGTACGATCTGTTCCACGCCTTCACCGTGGACGAACACACGCTCAACGTCGTACGCAATGCGCGGCGCCTGTTCATTCCCGAGTTCCGCCATGAGCTGCCACTGGCGAGCGGCATCGCCGAGGGCATCGAACGTCCTGAACGGCTGCTCCTGGCCGCGCTCTTTCACGACATTGCCAAGGGCCGCGGGGGCGATCATTCCGAGTTGGGTGCCCTGGACGCCCTGCACTTCTGCCAGCACCACGGCGTCAGCGAGGAGGATGCGGCACTGGTCGCCTGGCTGGTCCGCTCCCACCTGCTGATGTCCCTGACCGCCCAGCGCAAGGACATCTCCGATCCGGATGTGGTCCTGGCGTTCGCCCGGGAGGTACGCAGCCGCGAACGGCTGGATCTGCTCTACCTGCTGACCATCGCCGACATCCGGGGCACCAATCCCGAGCTCTGGAACAACTGGAAGGACTCCCTGCTGCAGACGCTCTACCACGCCACGCTGGGCGTGCTCGAGAGGGGCCTCGAGACCCCCCCCGATCCCGAGGAACAGATCGGACAGACCTGCAGCGAGGCCCTGGAACTGCTGGCGCACCGGGGCCTGAACGAGGAGGCGGTCGAAGCGATCTGGGACGAGTTCGAGGTCGAATACTTCGTGCGTCACTCCGCGGACGAGATCGCGTGGCACACCCGTGCGCTGGCCGGCCTCAAGGACGACGATCTGCCGTTGGTGCTGGTGCGCCACGAGACCGCCCGCGGCAGCACCGAGATCTTCGTCTACGCGGAGGATCATCCCCGTCTCTTCGCCCGGATCACGACCAGCCTGACCCAGTTGGGCCTGGACATCGTCGATGCACGCATCATCACCACCCATGGGGGACACACCCTGGATACCTTCCTGGTGCTCGAGAGCATGGGCCATGCCGTGGAACCCGGATTCCGTGTGGACGAGATCCGCGAGACCCTGCGCGAACGCCTGCTCGACCCGCGCGATGACAACCTTGCGGTGAGCCGCGCGCTGCCCCGGCGCCTCAAGCATTTCAATGTCGACACGCAGATCGAATTCACGCCCGGCACGCAGGGGGCCAGCACCCGCATGCGGGTCCGCGCGCTGGACCGCCCGGGACTGCTGTCGACCATCGGCTGCGTGTTCGCCGAACAGGGCATCAATGTGAGCACCGCACGCATCAGCACCGCGGGAGAGCAGGCGGAGGACCTGTTCCTGCTCGCCAACGGCGATGGTGAGGCATTGACCTCGGAGCAGCAGGCAGCCCTGCGCACGGAACTCCTCGAGGAGATCTGACCCCGTGGCCGGCCCCGTCGACACCCCGGAGGTCGGACAGACTCAGCCCGGCCAGGGGTGCAGCTTCGTGCCCAGGGACTGGAACAGCGTCAGGTAGGTATGATCGGTCAACCACGGGGACACGAGCACGGCGGTGATGTTCACCGTGATCACGATCAACACGAACCATGCGCCGCCCCCGAGCCGACGTTGCCACGGCAGGTGCTCGGGGATGGATGCGAGTTCGGCATCGATGGCCTGTTCCTCCGTCTCGAGTGCCCCCTCAACGCCGCCGCGCGCCTCCAGATAGGTCTCGTCGGAGGCTGCGCGAGCCATGTCCGCCTTCCGGAACAGAAACACCCGCGCTGAGAAAAAGACGTCGACCGCCTTGATGCCCAGCATACGGAAGGCGCTGCCCAGGCGCAGGAAACGCCCCATGCGCGCGAACAGCGCACTCGCCCGCCCCGCCATCGCACTGACCCGCGCGCCGAGCACCCCTGCGCGGCTCGCGCTCTGGGCCCCGGCCACACCGGCGTTGATACCGGTGTAACTCAGCAGCGTGAGGGCCAGAAACACCAGCGCGATGTCGAACTTGGTATCCCACAAGGTCCAGGCCGTCCGATGCGCGCCCGGCCGGTAGCCCAGATAGCCCTTTTTCAGCCATTCCAGAAGGATATGCAGGGCGACCACGGCCAGCAGCCAGAAATAGCTGATGAACACGCTGAGGACGATAGTCAAGGTAATGTAGAGCGTCGCGAACACCAGACTTCGATCATGGCGCACGATCCACGTCCGCACGGGCCCCAGCTGCGACAAGGGTCCTGGGCCATCTCTACCGGGCACCGCATGGGGTTCATTCATCTGCTTCGACTCTCGGCGTTCCGCGCAAGTGAGGCTCCTGCAGAAGTTTACTGGAGCGGCCGGGCTCAGGTCACCGTGTCCGGGACCCGGTATCATCCCGCCCATGTACCCGCGCCCCGACCCGCCCGGTTCGAACACCGAGCTTCCGATCGCCACCTGCCTGCCTGCCCTTGCCGAGGCCCTCGCGGATGCGGGCATGGCGGTGCTGCAGGCGCCACCGGGGGCCGGCAAGACGACCATCGTGCCACTGGCCCTGCGCGATGCCATGTGGTGCCGGGGCCGGATCCTGTTGTTGGAACCGCGTCGCCTCGCTGCCCGTGCGGCCGCCCGTCGCATGGCGGCGCTGCTGCACGAGAAACCCGGCGCCACCGTCGGCATCACCACCCGCACCGAACGTGTGATCGGGCCCACCACCCGGATCGAGGTGGTCACCGAAGGGATCCTCACCCGGCGCCTGCAGCGGGATCCGGCGCTGCAGGACACCAGCCTGGTGATCTTCGACGAGTTTCACGAACGCAGCCTTCAGGCCGATCTGGGCCTCGCGCTGTGCCTACAGAGCCGCGAGCTCCTGCGCCCCGACCTGCGTCTGCTGGTGATGTCCGCGACGCTGGATGCCGGGCGCATTGCCAGGTTGATGGATTCTGCGCCGGTGATCAGGAGCGAGGGACGCAGCCATCCCGTCACCCGGATCCACCGCGCTCCGGCGCCCGATCCAGCGAATCCGGTACCGGTGGTCGTTCGCGCAGTGCTGGAGGCCATCAACAATCAGTCCGGCAGCCTGCTCGTGTTTCTGCCGGGCCGGCGCGAGATCGACCGCGCCGCCGCCGGGCTGACAGAATCCCTGCCCGCGGGCATCCTTATCGCCCCATTGCACGGGCAATTGCCACCCGAGCACCAGGACGCAGCCATCCGCCCGGCCCCCGGGGGAATGCGCAAGGTAGTACTTGCCACCGACATCGCCGAGACCAGCCTGACGATCGAAGGCATTGCGGCGGTGATCGATTCCGGCCTTGCCCGGCGCCCGCGCTTCGACCCACGT
>JAWLFM010000339.1:0-2542 GCA_041685565.1 Thioalkalivibrio sp. | reverse complement strand
AAGCCGAGGCCGGTCTCCTTTCGGGTAAAGAAGGGCTTGAAGATCCGTTCCAGATCCTCGGGGCTGATGCCGGCTCCGGTGTCCGAGACCTCGATCAGCCCACATTGGTCCTCTTCCCGTGTGGCGAGCGTGAGCGTGCCACCCCGCGGCATGGCATCGAACGCGTTCGCACAGAGGTTGATCAGGGCCTGGGCGACCTTGCGCTCGTCCAGCAGTAACGGCGGCAGGCGGGGATCCAGGCTCGCCTGCATGCGAACGCCGGCCTCCTCGGCCTTCTGGCTGAACATGTCCATCACCTCGCGCACGATGCGGTTCGCATCCGAACGCTGGGGATGCGACGGAGGGAAACGTGCATAGTTGACGAATTCGTCCAGATAGGAACTGATTCTCAACACCTCACGATCGATCACGGAGACGAGATCGGCAATCTCCGATTGCAGGGCGGAATCTGCGGGCATGATTGCGCGCGCCCTGCGTTTCAACAACTGCAGGTTGATATACAGTGCGTTCAACGGCGTCTTGATCTCGTGATTGACGGTGGTGGCGATCTGGCCGAGGGTCGCCATGCGCTCCATCCGAACCAGGTCCTGTTGCGTGCGTTGCAGCGAGGCATAGGCCTGTTCGAGGCTTCGGGTGCGGTCCTCGACGCGTCGCTCCAGCTCGTACGTCAGTTCGGAGAGATCGCGCTCATGACGCTGGATGGTCTCAGCCATCTCGTTGAAGGAACGGTACAGCACGCCGATCTCGGTCCTGGAGTGGGTGTCGGCGCGCGTGGACAGGTCGCCCGCGGCGAGCCGATGGGCCGTCCGGGCGAGAGACTTCACGGGGCTTACGACGTAGCGCGAGTGAAGCATGTAACCCAGCCAGACGATCAACAGCCCGAGGAGGGACAGTCCAAGGAAGAGCTGGAGCAGGAAACTGAAATGTCCTTCAGCCATGCCGATCTTGCGGGCGATGATGTCGAAATGCAGCGCGTTGACCGCTGTCAGCAGTTCTGTGATCTGCTCACCCCGTTGCAGGAGTTCCTCCGCCAGGACCTGGCGCGCTCCGGCCCCCGTGAGGGGGCCTTCCTCGGGCGAGGTGAGCTGCGCCAGGCCTTGAATAACGGCGTCGAGTTCGTGCAGCAGTCGGACCTCTTCCAGGCTTTCCGGGTGGCCGGTTGCCGCCTCGTATGCGCGGTGGTCGGAGAGATCGGCCTGGAGGGCGTTCCGGATGGATTCGGCCCGATCGCGCGCGAACGCGTGCGCCTGCGGATCGAGCAGGTAGTGATGCTCGACCAGCAGCAATTGATGGGCCTGATCCTGCAGGCGACCGATGAATGCGATGTTACGGGCCTCCGTCTCGATCATGCGTGCCTTTTCGCTGACGGCGTGCACGCTCATGACCGCGACAGCCCCGAAGGTCACCACACCCAGGAACAGGATCGCCGATGCAATGAGCAGGTAGCTGTTCAGGCTTTTCACAGGGGCGGAAGGGCGTCCAGATGTCTTTCAACCCTGAATGTAGCATGTAATTGGCCAAACGAAGGCGTCACGCCGGCCGTCAACTGCGGCGAACGGGGGGTGAGGGGTGCGGCCTGCCCCCTGAGGGGCCACCGGCCGGCTAATGGATCGCCGCTTCGCTACGCTCCTCGCGATGACGGCCTGATCAGCACTGCTCTAGAAGTCTCCTCTGGCGGCGCCCTCCAGGATGTCGTTCAGGGTAGCGCTGACCCAGAGGGCGCCCTCGCGCAGATCAGGCGGCAGCGGCTTGCCGCCGTAAATCATCATGTCGAGGTCCATCATCTGCAGCCACAGGGTGCCATCATTGTCCTCGACCAGGGCGATGCGACAGGGCATGAAGGCCGTGTAGGCATTGTCGTAGTCCGCCATCATCGCGCCCACGCCGACGTCGCAGAAGGAGAGGAAGTTGACGTAACGATAGGGTTCTCCCGTGACCGCCTCCACCTGCCGGGAGAAGGGGGCGTCGCCGACGTACAGCATGTTGTGGCCGGCCGCCAGGCTCTTCATCGAATCGATCACGTCATCGATGCTGAGTCCATCCTCGACCCGGACCTTGCGGACCATGGCGACCGCGGGATCGAGGTTCTCCATGTAGCGTTTGGCGAACTCCGTGTACATGGCGGGCGCTTCCGGATCCAGTTTTCCCAGAAAGTTCTGCGCGGCCACGAAGCCTGCCAGACCGGCGATGATGGTCACCGCACCGATGATCGCCAGAATGTTGCGTAGAATGTTCACAGACGGTATTCCTCTGTTTGAGCCGTTGTCGAAGGCAGCACCGGCCGTGGTCCGAAACCGCTGTCCGACGCCTGCGCGGGCCCGCGACTCGAACCGACCGATGCGGGTGGCCCACCGGGGTCGAATGGCCGGGCCTGCGTGCTGCCGGATATCATGCATGCCCCCGCAGCCGCATCGTGGTTACGGGGGCAGGGTGGATCACGGCGGTCAGCCGAAGCCCTGGTCGGTCAGGTTGTCGTACCAGCTCGCGGCGTAGCGGGCCTCGCGGGTCTGGAACCGGTCATCGGCGTCCGCCGGCGACACGG
>JAWLFM010000338.1:0-2550 GCA_041685565.1 Thioalkalivibrio sp. | reverse complement strand
CACCAGGCCAGACCGCCGCCGATGGCGATGCCGAGGATGATCAGCAGATAGTTGACGGTGCCCTGGACCTCCGGATGGGCAAAGGTCACCACGGTAGCCAGGACCATGCCGATGCCGGCCCAGACGATGCCGCGCCGCGCCGTGGTCGGCGAGGCCATCTGCTTCAGGCCGACGATGAACAGGATCGCGGCGATGAAGTACGCGATGTTGATGAGGGTGAAGACCAGGCCCATTACTTGTCTCCCTTGCTGGTCTTGAACATCTCCAGCATGCGTTCGGTCACCACGTAGCCACCCACCGCGTTACCGGCCGCGAGAACGACTGCGATGAAGCCGACCAGCTGCTCCAGCGGCGTGGCCGCGTGGCCCAGTGCCACCATGGTGCCCACCAGCACGATGCCGTGGACGAAGTTGGAGCCCGACATCAGCGGGGTGTGCAGGATCACCGGCACCTTGGAGATGACCTCGTAGCCGGTGAAGGCCGCGAGCATGAAGATGTACAGCGCGACGAAACCCTCGATCATGATGCGTCTCCCTGGATCGCTTCGCGGGTGGGGGCGTGGACGATCTCGCCGTCCCGGGTGAGGCAGCTCTTCGCGATCACCTCGTCGTCCCAGTCCGGCTTGAACTCGCCGTCCCGGATCATCGGGCTCAGGAAGTTCAGCAGGTTCTTGGCGTACATCTCCGAGGCGTGCAGCGCGACCTGCGACGGTACGTTCAGCGGCCCGTGGATGATCACGTCGCCGTGCTCGATGGTCTTGCCCGGTTCGGTGAGTTCACAGTTGCCGCCGCCCTCGGCGGCCAGGTCCACGATCACCGCACCGGATTTCATGCCCCGGACCATGTCCGCGGGGATCAGCTTCGGCGACGGCCGGCCCGGGATCGCGGCGGTGGTGATCAGCACGTCGGCCTTGGCGATGAAGCCCGCCAGGGCCTCCTGCTGCTGCTTCTTCTCGTCCTCGGTGAGTTCGCGGGCGTAGCCGCCCTCGCCCTCCGCCTTTACGCCGAGATCCAGGAATTTCGCACCCAGCGACTCCACCTGCTCCTTGGTCGCGGAGCGCACGTCGTAGGCCTCGACCATGGCGCCGAGGCGCCGGGCGGTGGCGATGGCCTGCAGACCGGCGACGCCAGCGCCGATCACGATCACCTTGGAGGGCCGGATGGTGCCGGCGGCGGTGGTCAGCATCGGGAAGAAGCGGCAGGAGAGGTCGGCGCCCATCAGCGCGGCCTTGTATCCGGCCACCGCCGCCTGCGAGGACAGGGCATCCATGCTCTGGGCGCGGGAGATGCGCGGGATCAGTTCCATCGCGAAACTCAGGATCTTCCGGCGCTGCAGCGCCGCCATGACCTCCGGGCTGCGGTGGGCGTGGAAGAAGCCGACCAGGGTCGCGCCTTCCGGGAGTTGCTCCACTTCGGCCACCGTCGGCGGGGCGACGCGAACCATGATGTCGGCCTGTGCATAGACCTCCGCCGTGTCCAGCACCTGCGCGTCGGGATAGGCCGCGTCGGGGAACCGGGCGGCGGCGCCCGCGTCCTTCTCGAGCTGCACGCTCAGGCCCATCTTTCCGAATCGTGTCGCCACCGTCGGATCCAGCGCGACCCGGCGCTCGCCGTCCGCGCCTTCCCTCGGAACCGATAATCTGACTGGCATTCGTTCTCTCCCGAGCCTGGAGACGGGCATCCGTCGCCGGGCCGTGTTGGCGGATATTCACTGATCGGCACGTCGGCGCAGCGTTGCTGCCGCCCGGCCAAAAATGGACCGGGAGTGTAGCCGAATCGGGTAACGGCATAAACCGGAAGGCGCGGGTTCGCTGCCGCGCCCGCAACAGCCGAACTGTGATGCGGTCGGCCATGCAGCACTCCTGACGATTGACGCGGGAGCAGGCTCCCGCAATCCATGGGCCGGGGCGTGGCGGCGTGGGACATCATGCGGGCACGGCTGCGCCCCTCACCTCAATCCCGCCCGCATCCGAATTCGCGTGGCATCGGTTGGCCGAGCCGGAGCCGCTTCTTCTGCGCAGAGATCGTGAATCTCTGCGGCGTGATTATTGCATTCTGGGTCCGCGCTGATTATTGTCCAGCGAGTTCGGGCGAGACTGGGAGCACCCGCGATGGTACCGCTGCAACAGCAGGTCCTGCGCACTGACGCCGCCGGAATGCCGCTGGAGTGGATCGATTACCAGCAGGCGGTTCGTCTCTACCACGGTGGGCAGGTCTCCTACACCTGCGGCACCCTGCTATACCGGGTTCGCGGAGGGATCAGTTCGTTCACCGGCCGCCAGTCCGTGGTGGAGGTGAACTCGATCATTGCGACCCACGGCACCAACCGGGCGATCCACCGCGGCTACGTCCCGCCGCTGAACAACAGCACCCTGTTCCGCCGTGACGCCCATATGTGCCTGTACTGCGGCAATCACTTTCCGGAACGGGAACTCTCGCGCGACCACGTGACCCCGCTCAGCCAGCAGGGCGAGGACAGCTGGACCAACGTGGTGACCGCCTGCAAGCGCTGCAACAACCACAAGGCGGGGCATACGCCGGAACAGGCCGG
>JAWLFM010000337.1:0-2557 GCA_041685565.1 Thioalkalivibrio sp. | reverse complement strand
CGCCGCGAGCCTCGACGCCGGATTCCGTCGCCGCGAACTCGACGTCGTCGGCTGAGCCGCTCTGCAGAACGGACGATGCCCGCTTGTGGCGGTCGGCATTTACCTGGGGCCCTATTTTCTCTTATCGGGGCGTTTTCGCGGTGAAAAACGGGCCTCTAAGGCCAAAAATTGCAGCATTTTCGGCCTTAGATTCTAGTTATTTCAATCAGTTGCCTTGGTCCGACCCCGGGGTGGCGCTGTGGATGAGGGCTTGGGCATCGTCCAGGAGGGGGTGGAGGAGGTCTGCCGGAATGGTGTCGCCGGCTTGTGCAAGGGCAATGGCCTGCATCAGGAGACCGGCATGGGCGGGGCTGATGCGGCCGGTCGGAAGGGCCTCGCCATAGAGCCAGACCCCTGCCTGCTGCACGGTTGGCGGATCGGCGCGGCCGGCCAACAGGGCGGCGGCGGCGAGCATGGCGTCCAGCAGAAGGTCGAGCGCCGGTGCCGGGCAGGACTGCTGCAGCAGTAGCCGGGCGGCCTCCAGGTTCCGGACGGCCTTGCGCGCAAGCGGGCTCTCGGACTCCTGATCATCGTTTGTGGACACCGTTGTGTAGACGGATTCGGCCCCGGCCAAGGGCGACGCGCTGCCCAGCCGATTGAGGCTCCTCAGCGTGCGCTGGTCGATCAACGCCACCGGTATCTCTGCCGCCAGGGCCTCGATGGCCTCATCGTCGCGGGCATCGACCTGGTCCAGCACCAGGACCAGACTCGCCCTCGACCCGCCGTCTCCACCGCCGCGCTGCCCGAGGATGCGTTCGATGCGGGGTCCGAACCGCTGCTGCAGATCCGTGATGCAGCGACGCACCGTCTCTTCGACATCCGGCCCTTCCTGCGCCTCGGTGCCGCTGGCAGCGGGCTTCGCCACCGGCTCCGGTCCGGTCGGTTCCGGCGCAGCCTGTGCTTCCACCGGGACGGTGACCTGTGGCTCGTCGCGCTCGCCCGGTTCGGGTGCGCGCAGGTCTTCGGCCAGAATCTCTGCCAGCCGCCGGGAGACGCCGACCACATCATCGGTGGCGTCAGGGTCGACGACATTGTCGAACAGGTGCCGCTTGCCTTGCACCAGTGCAAGCACCCGTTCTTCGTAGGAAGCGGGCGCCACCAGCAGGATCGCCTGTACCTTCTGCTGCTGGCCCAGTCGGTGCACGCGCGCGATGCGCTGATCCAGCACCGCGGGATTCCAGGGAATGTCGAGGTTGATCAGCACCGCGGCATTTTGCAGGTTCAGCCCGACGCCGCCGGCGTCAGTAGAGATGAAGACCTGCACCGCATCGTCCTCTCGGAAGCGGTCCATCAGCGCGCCCCGCTTGTGCGTTGGCACTCCGCCATGCAGGCGCACCGCGCCAAGCCCGAGGCCCCGGACCCGTTGTTCCACCATCTCGGTCATCCGTTCCCATTGGGAGAAGACCACGGCCTTCAGGCCACCGGAGCGGCAGAGCTCATCCAGCAGCGCCTCGAGTTCATCGAGCTTCGGCGCGCCCTCGGTCTCCTTGTCCACCAGTCCGGCGGCGTCACACGCCATACGCGCCTGCTGCAGCGCGGCCATCATGCGGTTCTGCTCCGATGGCGTGAGCGGCCGGCGCCGCATGATGTGGGCGATGTGACCGGCAGTCTTGACCGCCGCATCGTGGATCTCCTGCTGGGTCTCCGACATGGGCACATCGATCCGCTGCACGATCCGTTCCGGCAGTTGGTCCCGAACCAGACTGCGATCGCGGCGCAGCATCACGCCGGACAGGCGTTGGCGCAGCAGGGAGAGATTGCGGTAGCCGAGTACCTTGCCGCGTTCGTCGGTGATGTGGAAATCGACCATGTAGCGCCAGAGTGGACCCAGGATGCGCGGATCGACGACCTGCATCAGGCTGTACAGGTCTTCGAGCCGGTTTTCCAGCGGTGTGCCGGTCAGGACGAATGCATAGCGCGAGCCGATCCGCTTGACTGCGCTGGCGATCTTGGTGCGCCAGTTCTTGATGCGTTGGGCCTCGTCAACGATCAACAGATCGGGACACAGTTCCCGGTTGATCACGGTCAGGTCGCGCATCACGAGTTCATAGTTGACCACGTAGAAACCCGGACCCCGTCGGTACTGGGTGCCGCGGGCCGCCATGGGACCCTGCACGATCTGGACGCTAGCCCCGGTGAATCGCTCGATCTCGCGCGCCCATTGCAGCTTCAGCGAGGCGGGACAGACGACCAGGACCCGCTCGACGCCGTCGTGACGGTGCATCCAGTGGGCTGCGGCAATGGCCTGCAGGGTCTTGCCCAGGCCCATGTCATCGGCCAGCAGACCCCGACCGCGCCCCGCCAGGAAGGCGACCCCCTCGATCTGGTAGGGATGCAGGCGTGCCCGGATCTCCGGCAACCGGCCACCGCCGGCCCGAATCTGTTCGCCGATGTCGACGGCACGCACGGCCCTTACCGCATCCTCGGCCAGGCGCCGGGCATGGCCGAGGGCGTCGTCGCCGATCTCGACGTCCTCGCGCGCACCCGCGAGTTCGGCAAAGCGCAGGAAATCGTCCGG
>JAWLFM010000088.1:0-10566 GCA_041685565.1 Thioalkalivibrio sp. | reverse complement strand
GTCGGTCGGCGAACTGCGGGCGGTAAACGACCTCCCCAGCGACCGCATCTTCGCCGGCCAGGTCCTGCAGATTCCGTCCCGGGGCAGTTGATCCGGCGGGCGCTGCGGCGCTGCGCTGCCACGACGGCTGGCGTAGCTTTCTGCGGATCCCGGTTCTGGGCTAGTCTAGTGGGCCAGGCGGAAGGTTCGGTACCCGATCGCTTCGCCAGAAGCGCCGGCGCTGCGTTGGGCAAGTGTGAAACGGGTCCACTATTCCTGCACTTGCCCGCCTTGCTCCGGCCCTTCTGGCTGTGCTCCATGGGCACCGGACCCTCCGCGCGGCCCATCAGATCCTTTGCGCCGGACGCCACGTGCCGATACAGAAGCTTCCCCCACAGCTGATCAGCCAGATCGCCGCCGGCGAGGTGATCGAGCGCCCCGCCTCGGTGGTCAAGGAACTGATCGAGAACAGCATCGATGCCGGCGCGCGCCGAATCCGGTTGGAACTGGAGCAGGGCGGGATGCGCCTGATCCGGATCACCGACGACGGCAGCGGCGTGCCGCCGGAGGAGATCCCGTTGGCCCTGTCCCGGCACGCGACCAGCAAGGTCGCCGAGTGGACTGACCTCGAGTCCCTGCATACCCTGGGTTTTCGCGGCGAGGCGCTGCCCTCGATCGCCTCGGTGGCGCGCCTGATCATGACCTCTGCGGTGGCCGGGGCACGGAGCGGCTGGCGCCTCGGTGGTGATGGCTCCGACGCGTTCGCCGAGCCGGCACCGGCGGCCCACCCGCAGGGAACCACGGTCGAGATCCGCGACCTGTTCTTCAACGTGCCGGCGCGGCGCAAGTTTCTGCGGACCGAGCGGACCGAGTACCTGCGCTGCGAGGACGTGGTGCGCACCCACGCGGCGGTGCGGCCGGAGATCGCCTTCGATCTGCGGCACAACGGCCGCCAGACCCTGGACCTGCCCGCCGTGGGGCCGGCGGGTGCCTCCGAACGTGTCGCAGCGTTGCTGGGCGAGGGCTTCCTGGAGCACGCCCTCGAGGTCGAGGAGGCGGGTTCCGGGCTGCGCCTGTGCGGCTGGCTGGGCGCGCCAACCCATGCCCGCTCCCAGGCGGACCAGCAGTATTTCTTCGTGAATGGTCGGCCGGTACGGGACAAGGTGCTGGCGGCGGCGGTGCGCCGGGCCTACCGCGACGTGTTGTACCAGGGGCGGCATCCCGTGTTCATCCTGTTCCTCGACCTGGATCCCGCCGGGGTCGACGTCAATGCCCATCCTGCCAAGCATGAAGTCCGTTTCCGGGACGGGCGGCTGGTGCATGACTTCATCTTCCAGACCCTGCACCGGGCGCTGGCCGGCCTGCGCCCGGGTGATGACGGTCGCCAGCAGCCGGCGGCGCATTACACCGGCACGGCGGTTCCGTCTACAGGAAATTCCCCTTCCGCCCCGTCGGCGAACCGCCCGGGCGTCAACTTCACGGGGGGGCGAGGGTCCAGGGACACGCACTGGGAACTGCCGTTGCCCCATGTCAGCGAACCGGTGGCCGGGGGTGCGCCTCCTGTGTCGGATACCCCGGCCGCCGGGGCCTGGGCGGTGGCGGGCGCCGAGGGGATGGCGCCGCCCCTGGGCTTTGCGATCGGGCAGGTCGCGGATATCTTCATCCTGGCCGAGAACGCCCGTGGCCTGGTCCTGGTGGACATGCATGCGGCGCACGAGCGCATCACCTACGAGCGGTTGAAACGGGAATGGCGCGAGGCGCGCGTGACCCGCCAGCCGCTGCTGGTGCCCGAGACGATCGCGGTCACCCGCGCCGAGGCGGAACTGGTCGAGACCTCCGCCGACCTGCTGCGCGGTCTGGGTTTCGAACTGGACCGGGCAGGCCCCGAGGCGGTGCTGCTGCGGGCCGCGCCGGCGCTGCTGCAGGGCCGGGAACTGGCGCAGTTGGTGCGGGACCTGCTGGCCGACCTGCACAACCTCGGCCACGCCGACCGGGCCGAGGCCGCGCTGGATGCGGTGCTGGGCACCATGGCCTGCCACGGCTCGGTGCGGGCGGGCCGGCGCCTGACGCTGCCGGAGATGAACCGTCTTCTGCGCGACATGGAGGCGACCGACAACAGTGGTCAATGCAACCACGGCCGGCCGACCTATGTCGAAATGGACCGCCAGGCCCTGGATCGGCTCTTCCTGCGCGGACGTTGAGCGCATGCGCGATGCCGTGATCCTGTTGATGGGCCCCACCGCCACCGGCAAGACGGCGCTGGCCCTGGAACTGGCGGAGCGGATCGGGGGCGAGATCATCAGCATCGATTCGGCGCTGGTCTACCGGGGGATGGACATCGGCACCGCCAAGCCCAGCGCCACGGAGCGGACCCGGGTCCCGCATCACCTGATCGATGTCCGGGACCCGGAAGAGACCTGGTCCGCGGCAGATTGCGTGGCGCACGCCCGCCGGCTGATCGGCGAGATCCAGTCGCGTGATCGTGTCCCGATGCTGGTGGGCGGCACCATGCTCTACTTCCGCGCCCTGCTCGACGGCCTCGACGCGATGCCCGCGATCGATCCGGAGATCCGCGCCCTCCTGCGGGCCCGTCTTGCGGTCGAGGGTGCGGAGGGCTTGCACGACGAGTTGCGCGCGGTCGACCCGGTGTCCGCGCAACGGATCCATCCGAACGATCCGCAGCGGATTCTGCGCGCGCTGGAGGTCTACCAAAGCACCGGGCGTCCACTGGCCTCCTTTCAGTCAGGCGCCGTCGGTGCGATCCCGCAGCACTGGCGCGCGTTCGCGCTGTGGCCCGCGGACCGCGAACGGCTGCGCCAGCGCATCGCCGAGCGCTTCGATGGCATGCTGGCCCATGGTCTTGAGGGGGAATTGCGGGCCCTGATGGAGCGCCCCGGGTTGACGGCCGGGCACGCATCGCAGCGCGCGGTGGGTTATCGCCAGGGCTGGCGATGGCTGTCGGGCGAATTCGGCCGGGAACGCTTTCGCGAGCTTGCGATCACTGCGACGCGGCAACTGGCGAAGCGTCAGTTGACCTGGTTGCGTGGCATGCAGGCTCGCGGCCTCGCGTACCTCCCCGCCGAGCATGTGCGGGTGGAAGACCTGCTCGGCAGGGCTGGCCTTTGACCTCGGCCGATCCAGCGGGTCGTGATTCTACCTATGGTCGCGAGGGGAATTTGCGGGTAATTATGGCGCGGTGTCCACGTGGCGATATGCTATCGTCTCCAAGCGTGCGGCCAGACGCGGCACACCGGCAGCCAACACCCCATAAAAAAAGGACCTCACTCATGGCAAAAGGGCAGATGCTACAAGAACCCTTCCTCAACGCGCTGCGCAGGGACCGCATACCGGTGTCTGTCTACCTGGTGAACGGGATCAAGCTCCAGGGACAGATCGAGTCCTTCGACCAGTTTGTGGTCCTGCTGAAGAGCGCGGTGTCGCAGATGGTATACAAGCATGCGATCTCCACCATCGTGCCTGCGCGGCAGGTGCGTCTGCATCCGGAGGGCGAGGAGTCGTCCGTGGAGGAACAGCATTCCTAATCCCGCCCCGGAGTTGATGCGTCTTGTTTGAACGCCCCGAAAGCGGCGATCGCGCCTTGCTGGTCGCCCTCGCCGTCGGCGACGTGGCCGATATCGAGGCGCAGACGCAGGAGTTCAGGGACCTTGCGGAGTCCGCCGGGGCCCAGGTGGTGGGCATGATCTCGGGCAGCCGCCGGCAGCCCGATTCCCGCTTCTTCATCGGCTCCGGCAAGGCCGACGAGGTCGCTGCCGCGGTCGCGTCGTCCGGCGCCGATGTGGCGATCTTCAACCATCCGCTGTCGCCGAGCCAGGAGCGCAACCTGGAACGGCACCTCAAGTGCCGGGTGCTGGATCGCTCCGGGCTCATCCTCGACATCTTCGCCCAGCGGGCGCGCTCCCATGAGGGCAAGCTTCAGGTCGAACTCGCCCAGCTCCGGCACATGTCCACGCGCCTGGTCCGTGGCTGGACCCACCTGGAGCGCCAGAAGGGCGGCATCGGGTTGCGCGGTCCGGGTGAAACCCAGCTGGAGACCGACCGGCGGCTGTTGGCCGGACGTATCAAACACATCGAGCGCCGACTGGACAAGGTGCAGCGTGCGCGCGAGCAGGGGCGGCAGGCGCGGCGGAGAGCCGAGACGCCGACCGTGGCCCTGGTCGGTTATACCAATGCGGGCAAGTCGACCCTGTTCAACCGCCTGACCGAGGCCCAGGTCTATGCGGCGGACCAGTTGTTCGCGACCCTGGACCCGACGCTGCGGCGCCTCGACCTGGCTCCGCACCAGTCGGTGATCCTCGCCGACACGGTCGGCTTCGTTCGCGATCTGCCCCACGAATTGATCGCGGCCTTCAAGGCCACCCTGACCGAGACCCGCGAGGCTGCGCTGCTCCTGCACGTGATCGATGCCTCCGATCCGGAGCGTGATGCGCACATCGCCCAGGTCGAGGCGGTGCTTGAGGAGATCGGCGCGGGCGAGGTGCCGATCTGGCGCATCTACAACAAGATCGACCAGTTGCCCGACGGGGATGACGGCCACAGGGCCCGTTTCAGCAGCGACGCCTCGTGGCTCTCGGCCGTCACCGGGGCAGGGGTGGCCGAACTGGAGCAGCGGCTGGCGCGTCATTTCACCGAGGCGATGTTCCGTGGTTGGATCTCCCTGCCCGCTGCGGCGGGCAGGCTGCGCAGCCGGCTGTTTGCCGAGAAGGCGGTCGAGGCCGAACAGACGGGGGCCGGCGGCGTCATGCACCTGCGGCTCAATCTCCCGGAGCGTTCGCTGCGTGCGCTGCTGCGCGAGGCGGGGCTGAACGAGGACCCGCAGTCCCTGCGCATTGGCCGGGAACGGGGGCAAGGCGACCCGGAGGAGCGCGCGCCGGCACTGGCAGTTGCCGAGACTGGTCACCGCAACGAGTCCTAGCCAGGCGCAGCCGCCTGAAAGTGACGCGATTTGTCCAGCGGGTTAGACTACGGGGTCATGTCCAGGGGCGGGCAGGCGAAAGTGGCGGAATTGGTAGACGCGCTGGATTTAGGTTCCAGTGGGGGAACCCGTGAGAGTTCGAGTCTCTCCTTTCGCACCATCCTGACAGTTTGAGCGCATACCCTTTTCATCGCGCCGGGACGGCGCGTCTTCCCGAATTTCAGATTTCACGCGAGGCCATCTGATGCAAGTTTCTGTTGAAGCCACCGGCAGCCTGGACCGCAGGATGACGGTGCAATTTCCGCCCGACCGGGTCGATGCCGAGGTGGAGAAGCGTTTGAAGGCGCTGACCAGGCGGGTACGGATCGATGGCTTCCGCCCCGGCAAGGTGCCGCTGAAGATCGTGCAGCAGCGTTACGGCGCCGGCGTTTACCAGGAGGTGCTGGGCGAGGTCCTGCAGGAGAGCTATCGCGAGGCCATCCAGAAGGAGGGTCTCGTGCCTGCCGGCGGGCCCGATATCGAGCCCAGGATGATGGAGCCCGGCAAGCCCATCGAGTATGTCGCCTCCTTCCAGGTCTTCCCGGAGGTCTCCGTGGCCGATCTCTCCGACGTGGAGATCGAACGACCGGTTGCAGAGATCGATGCCGCCGATGTGGACCGGGTGATCGAGTCCCTGCGCAAGCAGCAGCGCGGCTGGGCCGAGGTGTCGCGCGCCGCGGGCGAGGGCGATCGGGTGACCCTGGATTTCGTCGGCACGCTGAACGGCGAACCCTTCGAGGGCGGCAAGGCGGAGGGCTTTGCGGTCGAGATCGGCGCCGGGCGCCTGCTGCCGGACTTCGAGTCCCAGCTCGTCGGCGTGGAGCCGGGCCAGGAAAAGACCATCGACGTGACCTTCCCGGAGGATTATCCGGCGGAACAGCTGAAGGGGCAGACCGTGCAGTTCGCCCTGAAGATCCATCGGGTCGAGGAGCCGCGGCTGCCCGAGGTCGACGCCGATTTTGCCAAGGCATTCGGGGTCGCCGACGGCGATGTTGCGAAGCTCCGGGAGGAGGTGCGCGCGAACATGGGCCGGGAACTCGCGCAGAACATCAAGGGTCGGGTGAAGAAGCAGGTCATGGATGCGCTGATCGCCAAGCATGATTTCGAGCTGCCGAAGAGCCTGGTCCAGGGTGAGATCGACCGCCTGCGCACCGAGACCGAGAATCGCTTCGGCGGCGCCGAGCAGTCGCAGCCGCTGCCCGATTCCCTGTTCGAGGAGGAGGCCCGGCGCCGGGTCCGACTGGGCCTCGTGGTGCGGGCGATCCTCGACGCCGAGAAGATCGAGGTCGATACCGCGCGGCTGGATCGCGAACTCGATGCCCTGGCGCAGACCTACGAGGATCCCGGCGAAGTGAAGCGGCACTACCGCACCAATCCCCAGGCAATGGCGAGCATGGAGTCGCTGGTGCTGGAGGATCAGGTGGTGGACTGGGTGCTCGAGAAGGCCCGCGTCACCGAGCAACCGGGCACCTTCGACGCCCTGATGAACACGAACAAGGAGACAACCGAATGACGCAACCCCTGGCGGGACCGGGTGCGCAGCACACGCAGGCCCTGAACCTCGTGCCGATGGTGGTGGAACAGACGGCCAGGGGCGAACGCGCCTACGATATCTACTCCCGGCTGTTGAAGGACCGCGTGGTGTTCTGCGTCGGGCCGGTCGAGGATTACATGGCGAATGTGATCGTGGCGCAGCTGCTGTTCCTGGAATCCGAAAACCCGGACAAGGAGATCAGCCTGTACATCAACTCCCCGGGTGGAGCGGTGACCGCCGGCATGGCGATCTACGACACCATGCAGTTCATCCAGCCCGAGGTCAGCACGCTGTGCGTGGGTCAGGCCGCGAGCATGGGTGCGGTGCTGCTGGCGGGCGGTGCGCCGGGCAAACGCTACTGCCTGCAGCATTCCCGGGTGATGATCCACCAGCCGCTGGGCGGCTACCAGGGGCAGGCCACGGACATCGACATCCATGCCCGCGAGATCCTGAAGATCCGTGAGGAACTCAACCAGCTGCTGGCCCGGCACTCCGGCCAGTCGGTGGAGACCATTCGCAACGACACCGAGCGCGACCGCTTCATGACCGCTCCCGAGGCGCAGGAATATGGCCTTGTCGATCATGTCCTCGACAAGCGCGCGGTAAAGGCGAAGAAATGAGCCAGTCAACCGGACGTGCCGGCGGCTCGCTTGCATCGGGGTCCTAAACGGGGCATGTTGGAACGGCAAGTCTATTCGCAGACCGAGGCATACGGATGAGCGACGAAAAAACTCCTCGCAACGACGGCAAACTGCTGTACTGTTCATTTTGCGGCAAGAGCCAGCACGAGGTACGTAAACTCATCGCCGGGCCTTCCGTGTTCATCTGTGATGAATGCGTGGAGCTCTGCAACGACATCATCCGCGAGGAGATGCAGGAGGCCGGTCACGCCGAGCGCGACTCGCTGCCCAAGCCCCGCGAGATCCGTTCCATCCTGGACGAGTACGTGATCGGCCAGGACTCGGCCAAGAAGATCCTTTCGGTAGCGGTGTACAACCACTACAAGCGGCTCGAGGCCAAGTCCGGCAAGGACGAGGTTGAGCTGTCGAAGTCCAACATCCTGCTGATCGGGCCCACCGGATCGGGCAAGACCCTGCTTGCCGAGACCCTGGCGCGGGTCCTGAATGTTCCCTTCACCATCGCCGATGCCACCACGCTGACCGAGGCGGGTTATGTGGGTGAGGATGTCGAGAACATCATCCAGAAGCTGCTGCAGAAGAGCGACTACGACGTCGAGAAGGCCGAGACCGGGATCGTCTACATCGACGAGATCGACAAGATCTCGCGCAAGTCCGACAACCCGTCCATCACCCGTGACGTGTCCGGGGAGGGTGTGCAGCAGGCGTTGCTGAAGCTGATCGAGGGGACCACCGCCTCGGTGCCGCCGCAGGGTGGGCGCAAGCATCCCCAGCAGGAATTCCTGCAGGTCGACACCCGCAACATCCTCTTCATCTGCGGCGGCGCCTTCTCCGGGTTGGAGAAGGTGATCCAGCAGCGCGCCGAGAAGGGCGGCATCGGCTTCTCCGCCGAGGTGCGTTCCAAGGACAAGGATGCCTCCGGCAGCGGATGGCTGAAAAGACTGGAGTCGGAGGATCTCGTCCGCTACGGGCTGATCCCCGAGTTCGTCGGCCGGTTGCCGGTGCAGGCAACGCTGGAGGAACTCGATGTCGAGGCCCTGATCACCATCCTCACCCAGCCGCGCAACGCCCTCGTGAAGCAGTATGGGCGCCTGTTCGAGATGGAGGGGGTGGAACTGGAGTTCCGCGAGGATGCGCTCAGGGCGATCGCGCAAAAGGCGATGGAACGCAAGACGGGCGCACGCGGCCTGCGTTCGATCATGGAGAACATCCTGCTCGATACCATGTACGAGTTGCCCTCGATGGAAAACGTCAGCAAGGTCGTGATCGACGAGGCGGTCATCCGCGGTGATGCCGAGCCCTATCTGATCTACGAGAACGCGAATTTCGCCAAGCAGGCGGCGTCTGATTCCTGATACCGGACACCCGGGGCGCCCGCCCCGGGCAGAACGTTCGTCTCCCTTCCCTGTCCACTCTCCAGGACGGGCAGGCATGCCCCGGTGCCTCTGCGCTGCCGGCGCGCACAGCCCTTGAAAACGACTCGATCGTCCCAAGACTAGACCATTCATCTACATCTGACCCTCGAGGGGACCCATGACTCAGAAGACCAGCTCCTCCCAGAACGACGTCGAATCGCCGGTAAAGCGGGTCGCCGTGCTGCCCTTGCGCGACGTGGTCGTCTATCCGCACATGGTGATCCCACTGTTCGTCGGGCGCGAGAAATCGATCCGAGCCCTGGACTCGGCCATGTCCGAGAACAAGCAGGTGCTGCTGGTGGCGCAGAAGAGCGCCGAAATCGACGAACCCGAGGCCAAGGATCTGCACGAGATCGGCACCCTGGGCAACATCCTGCAACTCCTGCGACTGCCGGACGGTACCATCAAGGTCCTGGTCGAGGGCGCCCAGCGGGCGCACGTGATGGACCTCGGCGAGGAGGGAGACCACTTCGTCGCCCAGATTCGCCTGCTGGAGGAAGAGACGGGTGCCGAGGAGCGCGAGATGGAAGTGCTCGCCCGCTCCGCACTGAATCTCTTCGAGCAGTACATCAAGCTGAACAAGAAGGTGCCTCCCGAGATTCTGACCTCGCTGGCCGGTATCGATGATGCCTCGCGCCTTGCCGACACCATCGCCGCCCACATGTCCCTGAAGCTCGACGAAAAGCAGAAGGTGCTGGAGATCGCGAGCGTGAAGGCGCGGCTCGAACACCTGATCGCACAGATCGAGGGCGAGATGGACGTGCTGCAGATCGAGAAGCGCATCCGCGGTCGCGTGAAGCAGCAGATGGAGAAGTCGCAACGCGAGTACTACCTCAACGAGCAGATGAAGGCGATCCAGAAGGAACTGGGGGACCTCGAGGATGCGCCCAATGAGGCCGAGGAACTCGCACGCAAGATCGACAAGGCCGGTATGCCCAAGGAGGCCAAGAAGAAGGCCCTTGCCGAATTGAACAAGCTGAAGATGATGTCGCCCATGTCGGCCGAGGCCACGGTGGTGCGCAGTTACATCGATTGGCTGGTCAACGTGCCCTGGAAGAAGCGTACCAAGGTCAGCCAGGATCTGGCGGCGGCGGAGAAGGTCCTCAACGAGGACCACTACGGTCTCGAGGAGGTCAAGGAACGCATCCTGGAATATCTGGCCGTGCAGTCACGCGTCCGCAAGATGAAGGGACCCATCCTCTGTCTGGTGGGCCCTCCCGGTGTCGGCAAGACCTCCCTCGGCCAGTCCATCGCCCGTGCGACCAACCGCAAGTTCACCCGCATGGCCCTGGGCGGCGTGCGCGACGAGGCCGAGATCCGCGGCCACCGCAGGACCTACATCGGTTCGCTGCCCGGCAAGATCGTGCAGAACCTGTCCAAGGTCGGGGTGCGCAACCCGCTGTTCCTGATGGACGAGATCGACAAGATGGCAATGGACTTCCGGGGTGACCCGGCGTCGGCCCTGCTCGAGGTACTGGATCCCGAACAGAACCACACCTTCAGCGATCATTACCTTGAGGTCGACTTCGACCTCTCGGATGTGCTGTTCGTGGCCACGGCCAACAGCATGCACATCCCGGGGCCGTTGCTCGATCGCATGGAAGTGATCCGGCTCTCCGGCTATACCGAGGACGAGAAGATCAACATCGCCCGGAACTACCTGATCAAGAAGCAGATCGAGGCCAATGGCCTGAGTGACGAGGAGATCCAGATCGGGGATGCCGCGGTGCGTGACATCGTGCGCTATTACACCCGCGAGGCGGGTGTGCGCTCGCTGGAGCGCGAGATCGCGAAGATCTGCCGCAAGGTCGTGAAGCAGCGCCTGCTGGGCAAGGACAAGGCCAAGACCACCCAGGTTACGCCCAAGAGCCTCGATCGTTATCTCGGCGTCCGCCGGTTCCGCTTCGGATTGGCCGAGGAAAACGACCAGGTCGGGCAGGTCACCGGTCTGGCCTGGACCGAGGTCGGGGGTGAGCTCCTGACCATCGAGTCCTCCGTGGTACCGGGCAAGGGCAAGACCCTGCAGAC
>JAWLFM010000336.1:0-2567 GCA_041685565.1 Thioalkalivibrio sp. | reverse complement strand
GTCGCACACCACGAAGCCCCCTTCCTCCAGCGCCTGTCGCAGCCCCTCCTCGCCGATGATGTAGACCGGCGACCCCGGGGAGGCGGTCTCCTCCAGATAGCTGGCGACGACCATGGAGGATGTCAGCACGCTCTCCGTGGCGATGGCCACACCGAAGCCGGCCAATTTGCGCGCGAACCGCTCCGCTGGCTGGCTGGCGTTGTTGGTGGCCAGCGTGAAGCCGATGCCCCGTTCGCGCAGGAAGGCGAAGAAGCGCTGCAGCCCCGGCATGGGCTCGTCCCCCCGCCAGAGCACGCCGTCCATATCGATGATCAGATATCGGATCGGCCGCAGCACGGCTGCCGAGTCGCCTCCTTGATGGCCCTCCCCCCGTCGCTGCAGCTCTTCGTAGTCCTGCGGCGTGTCGATGTCGATCAGCATGTCTGCATCGTGGACCTCCAGCGGGGAGACCTGGTCGGCATGCTGCTCGATCACAACCCGTCCGCCCTGATCGCCGCTGACGGCGGAGAGTTCCGCGAAGAAACGCCGCGGGAAAAGGACCGGGGTCCCGCGGCGGTCGTCGTGGACCGGATGGACGATGGCCCCCCCGCTCTCCTGGAATCGATCGACCATCGCGCGGAGCAGATCGGGCGTGATCCTGGGCTGATCGCACTGCAGGAAGAGCGCCCCTTCCGCCCAGGGCGGAACCGCGGCCAGGCCGGTCTGGACGGAGGTGCTCATCCCCTGTTCCCAGCGCCAGTTGATCAGTCTCTGGACCGGGCGCTCCTCCAGCGCCTGGTACACCCGTTCCGCATCGCATCCCAGCACCACGATCACGGGATCGAGGCCGGCGCTCAGCGCTACGTCAGCGATGTGACGGACGAGGGGTCTGCCCCTCCACGCCAGCAGCTGTTTGCACGCTCCGAACCGCGTTGAGCCCCCGGCGGCGAGGATGACGGCGGCGATGTCTGGCTCTCTGGATGCAATGGAACGGGTCACGGTCTCGGTTCCTCCCTTTATCGGATTCGTGGCTACGGGTTCACGTTGTGTCGGCCGGTATTGTAGCCCAGCTGCCCAGGGCGCGCAAAGCATACTAGCCCAGGCCATCACAATCAGCCTAAGCCTCCGGTCACACCATCGGTCTCAAGCTGCAACGATTTTCCCGCCAGCGACCTGACGTCGTGTACCGCAACCGCAGCTACGGCCACCGTGTGTCCCCCGCGCAGTGTCACGAGTGGACTGAGAGCACGTCGCCTCGCCAGGGCCGACATGCCGCGCCACCGGCTGCCCGCCCTCCTCGTATCCAACAAGGTATCCGACGACCCGCCGAGTGCCCTTTGTCGACGCCGGAGGACCACCGGGTTAGCGCCTGCTCTCTACACCCGCCCTGCTTGTCAGCCCCAGAGCCGTCAACTATAATGCCTCTCTCGAAGCACAGGAGGTGGCATGAGACTGTCCGTGATCATCCCGGTCTACAACGAGGCACAGACCATCGCCGAGATTCTGCGGCGCGTGCGCGCTGTGGATCTCACGGTGCCCATCGGGTACGGCCCCGACGACGGCGCCAGCGTCCAGCTGGAGCGTGAGTTGGTGGTGGTCGACGATGGATCGACGGACGGCACGCGGGAGATCCTCCATGGCGTCGCCGATCATCCGGATGTGACCGTCGTCCTCCACGAGACAAATCAGGGGAAGGGAGCCGCCGTGCGGACCGGCCTCACCCACGCCACCGGGGACGTGATGCTGATCCAGGACGCGGACCTCGAGTACGATCCGCGCGACTACCCCTCGATGCTGCAGCCGATCCTGGAGGCGCGCTCCCAGGTGGTGTACGGGTCGCGGTTTCGCGGCGGGCCGACCAAGGCCATGTTCTTCTGGCACATGGTCGGCAATCGCTTCCTCACGCTGGTCACGAATATGCTCTACGATTCGATCCTCAGCGACATGGAGACCTGCTACAAGGTCTTCACCCGGGAGGTGGCCGATCAGCTGGACCTCAAGGCCTCCGGCTGGGGCTTTGACCCCGAGATCACGGCTCAGATCCTGAAACAAGGCTATAGGATCTATGAGGTGCCCATAACCTACACGGGACGTGAGTTCACCGAGGGGAAGAAGATTGGATGGCGCGACGGGTTGACTGTGCTATGGACGCTCATCCGTTACCGTTTCACCCCGTGACGTGATCCAGGGGCGGGCGGGCCAGGCGCGTGGTGACCAAGGGGTATCTTCGACCGTGTTCAGGGGGCCCGAGGGTGCTCCGTCCTCCGGCTGGAACCTCGCGCAATGGATCGCGGTCGGTCTCGTCCTCGTCGCCTGGGCACTCCGGCTTCGCCCCGCCCTGCAAGGTCCGCTCCATCCCGATGAGGCGCTCTACGGCTACTGGGGGCTGCTCATCGCGCGCGGGCGCGATCCGTGGTTGGTCACCGGAACGGTCTACAAGCCCCCGCTGTTGCCCTACACCGTCGCTCTCTTCCAGATCCTCCTGGGAGGGACAACCGTTGCCCTGCGCCTGCCCGGGCTGATGGCGGGGCTCGCCGCCGTGCCCCTGGTCGGCGTCCTGGCGCGCGACCTGTATCAGGATGCAGGGG
>JAWLFM010000087.1:0-10598 GCA_041685565.1 Thioalkalivibrio sp. | reverse complement strand
GTGACCTCGACCAGTTCGTCCTCGTCGATGAACTCGATGGCCTGTTCCAGCGTCATGCGGATCGGCGGGGTCAGGATGATGTTCTCGTCCGAGCCGGAGGCACGAACGTTGGTCAGCTGCTTGGCCTTGAGCGGGTTCACCACCAGATCGTTGTCACGCGAGTGGATGCCGATGACCATGCCCTCGTAGACCTCGTCCCCCGGCCCGATGAAGAGCTTGCCGCGCTCCTGCAGGTTGAACAGGGCATACCCCAGGGCCTTGCCCATGCCGTTCGCGATCAGCACGCCGTTGGGGCGCGCGCCGATGGCACCGGTCTTGAACGGGGCATAGTGCTCGAAGACGTGGTGGATGATGCCGGTGCCTGAAGTCGAGGTCAGGAACTCCGTCTGAAAGCCGATCAGGCCGCGGGAGGGCATGATGTAGTCCAGGCGCACCCGGCCCTTGCCGTCCGGGACCATGTCCTGCAGCTCGCCACGGCGGATGCCGAGGGCCTCCATGATCGCGCCCTGGTGGATCTCCTCGATGTCCACCGCCACGCGCTCGAAGGGCTCGCAGGCCTGCCCCTCGAGTTCCCGCAGCACCACCTCGGGCCGCGACACGCCGAGTTCGTAGCCCTCGCGGCGCATGTTCTCGATCAGGATGCCCAGGTGCAGTTCGCCGCGGCCGGAGACCTTGAACTTGTCGGCGTCGGCGGTCTCCTCCACGCGCAGCGCGACGTTGTGCTTGAGTTCCTCGAACAGGCGTTCACGCAGCACCCTGGAGGTCACGTACTTGCCTTCGCGGCCTGCAAACGGCGAGGTATTGACCTGGAAGGTCATGCTGACCGTTGGCTCGTCGACGTTCAGTGGCGGCAGGGCCTCGACCTTGGCCGGATCGCAGAGGGTGTCGGAGATGTACAGTTCGTCCATGCCGGTGAAGGTGATGATGTCGCCGGCCGAGGCCTCGGGAACCTCGATCCGGTGCAGGCCATGGAAACCCATGATCTGCAGCACGCGGCCGTTGCGCACGTGACCCACGCGGTCGATCACCTTGACCGGACTGTTGCTCCGGATCTTTCCGCGGCTGATGCGCCCGATGCCGATCAGGCCCTGGAAGCTGTTGTAGTCCAGCGACGACACCTGCATCTGGAACGGGCCGTTCTCGTCCACCTCGGGCGCCGACACACGATCGAGGATGGTCTGGAACAGGCAGGTCATGTCGCCCTCGCGCACATCAGGCTCCAGGCCCGCATAGCCCTGTAGTGCCGAGGCGTAGACGATCGGGAAGTCGAGCTGCTCGTCGGAGGCGCCGAGGCGATCGAACAGATCGAAGACCTGATCGACGACCCAGTTCGGGCGGGCGCCGGGCCGGTCGATCTTGTTGATCACGACGATCGGCTTGAAGCCCATCGCAAAGGCCTTGGAGGTCACGAAGCGGGTCTGGGGCATGGGGCCGTCGACGGCGTCGACCAGCAGCAGGACGGAATCCACCATGGACAGCACGCGCTCGACCTCGCCGCCAAAGTCGGCGTGTCCGGGGGTGTCCACGATATTGATGCGATAGTCGTGCCAGCGGATGGCCGTGTTCTTGGCCAGGATGGTGATGCCGCGTTCCTTCTCGATGGCATTGGAGTCCATCAGGCGCTCGCCCTGCTCGGTGCGGGCGTCCAGCGTGCCGGACTGGCGCAGGAGCTGGTCGACAAGGGTGGTCTTGCCATGATCGACGTGGGCGATGATGGCGATATTGCGAAGTTTCGCGGTCATTCGGGACGGGCTCGGCGGAGAAAGGGTCGCGGATTATACCCTTTTACCGTAGGCCCTGCTGACGGGCTCCTCCAGCATCCGATCCGGGATGCGGATTCAGTCCTCGAGGTAGGTGTAGCCGGTCAGCCCGTGTTCCAGTTCCGCGAGCAGGGCGCCGGCCTCGGTGCCGCGCAGGCCGATGGCGTAGATCTTGTCGCGGTAGGCGCGGCGCAGGGTGTCCGGCTCGAAATGCACGTAACGCAGCAGTTCGTCGGTGGTGTCGCCGCGCTCGGGCTCGACCAGCCGGTAGCCGCCGTCCTCGGTCAGTTCCACGTTGATGGAATCGGTGTCACCGAACAGGTTGTGCAGATCGCCCAGGATCTCCTGGTAGGCGCCGACCAGGAAGATGCCCAGGAAGTAGTCCTGGCCCGGGCGCCGGGGGTGCAGCGCCAGGGTGCTGCTGGTGCTCTCGGCCTCCACATACCGGTCGACATGGCCGTCGGAATCACAGGTCAGGTCCTGCAGGACCGCGCGCCGGTCGGGCGGTTCGTCCAGCCGGTGCAGCGGCAGGACGGGGAAGATCTGGTCGATGGCCCAGGCATCGGGGATGGACTGGAATACCGAGAAGTTGCAGAAGTACTTGTCGGCGAGTTTCTCCACCAGTTCCGCGCGGATCTCCATCGGCAGGGTCCCGGCGGAGCGGGCCAGCAGACGCTGGCAGATCACGAAGTAGAGTTCCTCGGCGCGGGCGCGGTCGGCCAGCGACAGCAGCCCCCGCGCAAATCGTGTCTGGGACTCGCTGAAGCCGTAGACCGCGTCGTGGTAGATCTCGGAGGCCGGACGCTGATCGCCGTCGAGCAGCGCGCGCATGCCGGCCAGCACGGCCGGTTCGCCCGGTTCGGCCGGCGGGGGCTCGGAGGTGCCGGGCGCGGCCTCGCTGTCGATCACGTTGGTGATCAGCACCGCGTGATGCGCGGTCATCGCCCGGCCGGATTCGGTGAAGATCTCCGGCATCATCCGGTGCTGGTCGCTGCAGATCTGCGCCAGCGGGCGCAGGATGTTCAGCGCGTATTCCTCCACCGAGTAGTTCATCGAGCAGTCGTTGCGCGAGCGCGAGCCTTCATAGTCCACGCCCAGCCCACCGCCGACGTCGACCACCTGCAGGTTGGCGCCGGCGTCGTTCAGCGCCGCGAAGTAATGCGCGGCCTCGCCCATGCCGGCCTGGATATCGCGGATGTTGGCGATCTGCGAGCCCATGTGGAAGTGCAGCAGCTGCAGGTGCTCCAGCCAGTCCACGTCGCGCAGCCGCTCCAGCAGGTGCAGCACGTCCGCCGCGGAGAGACCGAACTTGGCCTTCTCGCCACCGGTGTTCTGCCACTTCCCCTTGCCGATGGACGCCAGTCGCACGCGCAGGCCGAGCAGGGGAAGGATGTCCATGTCGCGGGACTGGCGGATCACCTCCTCCAGTTCGGAGGGCTTCTCCACCACGATGTACACCCGATGCCCCAGCCGCCGGCCGATGAGCGCAAGGCGCACATACTCGCGATCCTTGTAGCCGTTGCAGATGATCACCGAGCCCGCCGGCGCCAGCGCCAGCACCGCCATCAGTTCGGGCTTGGAGCCCGCTTCCAGGCCGACGCGCGCGCCGGGTTCACCCAGGATGCGCTGGATCACGGAGCGCTGCTGATTGACCTTGATCGGGTAGATCGCGGTGTAGCTGCCCGAGTAGTCCAGTTCCGCCGCGGCCTCGGCAAAGGCCTGCGTCAGGCGCTGGACGCGCGAGCCGAGGATGTCCTGGAAGCGCACCAGCACCGGCGGCCCGATGTGCTCCTGGCGCAGGCGCTGCGCGAGCTCGAACAGATCCACCCCGGGATGGTCGGCCCAGTCCGGCCGACGCATCGCCACATGTCCCGCTTCGTTGATGTGGAAGAAGCCGCCGTTCCAGTGCTCGATGCTGTAGGCGCGACGCGCGTCCTCCAGGGTCCAGTTCGCTGAGGTCATGAGGTATTCCATTCCAGTGTCGTTCAGGCCGCCGCCTCGCCTCGGCGGCTCGGGCCGATGCGGCGTTACCGCCGGGCCGTTATCATAACGCCCCCGCCCACGGCCCGGAGCCCCGAGATCATGACGCTCGACGAGAACTGGTTCAGCGAACCCCACATGGACATGGCCTTTTCCCTGCGCATCAAGGGCAAGCTGCACGAAGAACAGACGCCGTTCCAGAAGATCGAGATCTACGACACCGTGGGTTTCGGCAGGCTGATGGTGATCGACGGCTGCGTGATGCTGACCGACCGCGACAACTTCATCTACCACGAGATGATGTCGCACCCGGTGCTGTTCGCACACCCCAACCCGCGCAACGTGCTGATCATCGGGGGCGGCGACTGCGGCACGCTGCGCGAGGTACTGAAGCACGACTGTGTGCGGCAGGCCACCCAGGTGGACATCGACGAGCGGGTGACCCGCCTCTCCGAGCAATACTTCCCGCGGTTGTGCGAAGCGAACGGTGATCCGCGCGCGCGCCTGCTGTTCGACGACGGTATCGCCCACGTGAAGAATGCGGAACCCGGTTCGGTCGATGTGATCATCATCGATTCGACCGACCCGGTGGGGCCGGCCGAGGGCCTGTTCTCCACCGCCTTCTACCGCGACTGCCTGCGCGCGCTGGGCCGCGACGGCCTGCTGGTGCAGCAGAGCGAGTCGCCGCTGCTGCATACGGACAGCATCATCCGGCCGATGCACGACAGCCTGCGTCAGGCCGGCTTCCTGGACGTGCTGACCCTGCACTTCCCGCAGGCGAGCTACCCGTCCGGCTGGTGGACCGCCAGCATCGCGGCCAAGGACGCCACGGTGTGCTTCCATCGCGAAGAGGCCGCCGAGGAACTGCCATTCGATACCGAGTATTACAACGCCGCGATCCAGCGCGCGGCCGCGGCAACCCCCGAGTTCTTCCGACGCAAGCTGTTCGCCTGAGTGCGCCCTTGACGCCACGGCATCGCGGCCGGATGCCGCGCCTACGCGGAGGCTCGGGGTTGTGCGTGCTGGGCGTGGAGCAATGCCTCCAGTGCCGCCTCGTCGAGGATCGGGATGCCGAGTTTCTCGGCCTTGGCCAGCTTGGAGCCGGGACTGTCGCCAGCGATCACCGCGCTGGTGTTGCCTGAAACGCTGCCGGTGACCTTCGCGCCCAGGGCCTCCAGCCGGGCGGTGGCCTCCTCGCGGGTCATGCCCTCCAGGCTTCCCGTCAGCACGTAGGTCTTCCCGGCCAGGGGCTGCGGCCGCTCGGCGGCGGGTTGCAACTCCGACCAGTGCACACCGGCCTGGCGAAGGGCGTCGATGACCTCCCGGTTGTGCGGCTCGGCGAAGAAATTCGCGACATGCCGCGCCACCACCGGACCCACGTCGCGAATCGCCTCCAGATCCTCCACGGAGGCCTGCATCAGTGCCTCCAGGGTGCCGAAGTGCTCGGCGAGCGCGCGCGCAGTGACCTCGCCCACCTCGCGGATGCCGAGCGCATAGATGAACCGCGCCAGCGTGGTCTCGCGGGCCTGCTCCAGTGCCCGCTCCAGGTTCTGCGCCGACTTCGGGCCGATGCGCTCGAATGCCTGCAGCCGCTGGGCGTCCAGCGTGAACAGCTCGGCCGGATTGCTGACCGTGCCGGAGCGGACCAGCTGTTCGATGAGCCGGTCCCCGAAGCCCTCGATGTCCAGCGCCTTGCGCGAGACGAAGTGGTGCAGTGCCTCGCGCCGTTGCGCCGGACATACCAGGCCGCCGGTGCACCGGACCACGGCCTTGCCTGCCTCCTGTTCGATCGCTGAGCCACACTCCGGGCAGGCGTCCGGCAGCAGGATCTCTTTGGTGCCGGATTCGCGCTCGCCGCCGGCACGGCCCACGACCTCCGGGATCACGTCGCCGGCACGGCGCACGATGACCCGATCCCCGATCCGGATGTCCTTGCGCGCGACCTCGTCCATGTTGTGCAGGGTGGCGTTGCTGACCTTCACGCCACCCACAAGGACGGGCTCCAGCCGCGCTACCGGGGTCAGGGCACCGGTGCGACCGACCTGGAAGTCCACGGACAGGAGCCGGGTGGTGCGTTCCTCGGCGGGAAACTTGTAGGCGATGGCCCAGCGCGGCGCGCGGGCGACGAAGCCCAGCCGTCGCTGGTCCGCGCGGTCATCGACCTTGAACACCACGCCGTCGATGTCGTAGGGAAGGTCGTTACGGCGCCGGGCCATCTCCCGGTAATACTCCAGCGCGCCGTCGACGCCGGAAACGCAGGCGCGCTCCGGGCAGACCGGGATGCCGATCTCCGCAAACCAGTCGAGCACGGACGACTGCCGTGCGGGCAGGGAGAAGTCCTCCGGAACCCAGCCCGGTCCGTAGGCGAAGAAGCTGAGCGGGCGGTCGGCGGTCACGGCGGGATCGAGCTGGCGGAGACTGCCGGCCGCCGCGTTGCGCGGATTCATGAAGCCGCGCTCACCGGCCTCGTGCAGCCCCCGGTTCAGGCGCTCGAAATCCGTACGGCGCATGAAGACCTCCCCGCGCACCTCGAATTCGTCGGGATGGTCCCCGCCCTGCAGTGACAGCGGAATGGCGCGCACGGTGCGCACATTGCCGGTGACGTCCTCACCGGTCTCGCCGTCGCCGCGGGTCGCGGCCTGGACCAGCTTCCCGTTCCGGTAGAACAGGCTGATGGCCAGGCCGTCGAGCTTGGGCTCGGCCATGAAGGGGATCGCGGCGTCCTCCCGCCCGAGGCGCTCACGGATCCGGCGGTCGAAGGCGCGCAGGTCGTCCTCGGCGAAGCCGTTATTCAGGGACAGCATGGGCAGCCGGTGCCGGACCGGTGCGAAGCTGGCCGCGGGGGCACCGCCGACGCGCTGGGTGGGCGAGTCCGGCACCACCAGTTCCGGGTGTTCGTCCTCGAGCCGCTGCAGCTCCAACAACAACGCGTCATATTCGGCGTCGCTGATCTCCGGATCGTCCAGCACGTAATAGCGCCAGTCGTGATGGGCGATCCGTTCGCGAAGCTCGGCGGCCCTGCGGGCAGGGTCGGCCGCGCGGTCCCCTCCAGTCACCGGCCGGCCTGTCTGCGCAACAGTTCCGGACGGTGACGCAGCAACCACTGGTTCATGTCCTCGCGCATATGGGCCAGGGTCTGGTTGGTCGCGGTGGACTGCTGCGCATCCATGATCCGCCCGCCCAGATCGCGGGCCAGCACGTGGCTGGTTTCCAACAGGGCCTCGAAGGCGCGATGCGGGCGGTCACAGAGATGGACCTGCATGAACAGCGTGATTCCCGGAGTCATCATGTCGGACAGGTTTTCGTCCGTCAGGGTCCCCGGGGCGACCATGTTCGCCACGCTGAACATGGGCTCCCGGTCGGCGGCGTCATCCTCGCGGTAATGATAGATCGACATCTCGCCGAGCTTCAGGCCCGCCCGCCGCAGCGCCGCGCCGAGGGCCACCCCGGTGAACGGCCGGTTCCTCGGCGCCACCACATGCAGGACGAGGATCTTGTCCTTACCCGGGCCGCGCGCCAGGGGATTGCGCCCCACCACCCGCGGCGCGGAGACATCCTCGAAGTGCTCGTCCGCATCGGTCCTGGCCGGATGCGGCTGCCGCTCCGCCGCCCCGCCGCCGGCAGCGGGGCCGGCGGCGTCCGTGTCCGTGAGACGGCCGATGCGCTCCCTCAGCCCGGAGAGTACCGAGGCAGGCTTGCTGAGCACCCCGGGCCGGCCGGCATCCGTCTTCGATCGTGATGCAACCTCGGGCCGGGGCTCGGGTGCCGATTCGGGTTTCCGCCTCGACACGGGCCCGGGCGCCGGCCCGGATTCCAGGCCGCCTGCGGGCCTTGCCGTCGCCCGCGGCCTCGGTCCGGCTTGCGCTTCGGCACTGCGGGGCGGCACGGTCGGCGGCGCCTCCGGTTCCCGGCTGGCTGCATGAGGGGGCGTGGAGGCGCCACGCTCCTCGGACTCCAGCAACTGATCCAGTTCGGTGGTCATGCCGCCGAGGGTGGGCTCGATCTCGTGATCGTCCCGGTGCGCACGGATGTGCACACCCGCGTCATCGGTCCAGTCGTCCATCTCGCGCATCCGCGCCTCGCGCCGTCCACGTTCGCGCAGGCGGTGTGCGGTCCAGATACCCGCCACCAGGATCACTCCCAGAATCAACAGGCTGATACGCAACCAATCCACAGGAAAAGACCTCTCGGTTTCCGTCAGGCTTCCGCCAGTTCCACCGCGGCATCGATATCCACGCTGACCAGGCGCGACACGCCGGGTTCGTGCATGGTAACGCCGATCAACTGCTCCGCCATGGCCATGGTCGTCTTGTTGTGTGTGATGAAGATGAACTGGATCCGTTCCGACATATCCTGCAACAGGGCACAGAAACGGCCGACGTTGGCCTCGTCCAGCGGCGCGTCGACCTCGTCGAGCATACAGAAGGGCGCGGGATTCAGTTCAAAGATCGCGAAGACCAGCGCCGCCGCCGTCAGTGCCTTTTCGCCCCCGGACATCAGGTGGATGGTCGAAAGCCGCTTGCCCGGGGGGCGCGCCATGATGGCGACCCCGGTATCCAGCAGGTCGTCGCCGGTCAGTTCCAGGCGCGCCTCGCCGCCGCCGAACAGGCGCCGGAACTTCTGCCCCAGGCCCTCGTTGACCTGGTCGTAGGTCGCCCGGAACATGGCGCGGGTCTCCCGGTCGATCTTGTGCATGGCCTGCTCCAGGGTCTCCAGGGCCGTGATCAGGTCATCGTGCTGTTCCCGCAGGTACTGACTGCGCTCGACCAGGCTGCGCGCCTCTTCGATGGCGGCCAGGTTGATCGGACCCAGCCGCTCGATCTTCCGGTCCAGGGTCGCGATCGCCTCCTCCCAGGACGGCAGATCGGCCGTCTCCGGCAGCCCTGCCGCCAGGGCCTCCGGATCCAGGCCACTTTCCTGCAGTTGCGCGGCAATCTGCTCTTCCTGGACCCGGAGCTCACGCAGCCCCAGGCGGCGTTCCTCGCAGGCCCCGCGGCCCGCTTCGACCTGACCGCCCAGCTCGCGCAGTTGCCCGGCCAGCTCCCGGAGCAGGGTGTCGCAGTCCTCCAATGCCGATCGTGCCGCGGTCAACGCGGCCTCCGACTGCTGACGCTGCACCAGGCCTTCCTGCAGGTCCCGGCGCCAGCCGTCCAGCGGCGCCAGCCGCCCGGTATGCGCCGCCTCGAGTTGCGCCAGGCGTTCCCGATCCTGCGCTGCCTGCTGCTCCAGTCGTTCGCGATGCCCCTGCTCCAGGGCCACCTGGTGTCTGGCATCCTGCAGTGCGAGACGGGCGGCCGAGGCCTGCTCACGCGCCTGCTGCACCACCGTGCGCGCGGCGTGCTGACGCTCCTGCGCGGACTGGTAGCTGCGGTCCAGTTCGGCCTTGTCGCGGTCGAGTCCCTCCAGCCGGGCCAGGGCCTCATTGCGCTCCGCCAAGGCGGTGTCCCGCTGCGCGGATGCCCGCGCGATCTCCTCTTCCAGCTCCCCGATCTCCTCGGACAGGCGCCGGCGCCGCTCGTCCGCCTGCTGGGCCCGATCGCGCAGCCGCTGGAGTTGTGCCTCGAGGCTCGCGACCGCACGCTGGCCCTCGCGCAGGCCCGCCTCGACCTGCTCCAGCTCGCCCTCGAGCCGGTGTATGGCCTCCCGGCGCGCCTCCAGCCCGGACGCCGATTCCTGGCCCCGGATCCGGAGCTCGACGGCCTCCTGTTCCAGCGCCCGCTCCAGGCGCAGGCGCTCGATCACGCCCTGGACCTGCCGATCCAGTGTGCGATGGCACAGCCAGCCCGGCCCCACCCAGGTCCCGTCGCGGGTGACCACGCTCGCGCCGGGGACACAGGAGCGCAGACGCTCGTGGGCCTGGGCCGCCGTATCCACGCAGTGGACCGAGGCGAGATGCGCCCGCAGCGTATCCGGGCCACGGACCCGTGCGGCCAGCGAGTCTGCGGCAAAGACCCGGCCATCGGGGATTGGGTCGAGTGCGCGGAATGCCGCACCGGGCAGGCTCGCCGGCATCTCGGACAGGGACATCAGGACCGCCTCGAACCACTGCCCCAGCACCACCTCGACCGCGGCCTCCCAGCCCGGATCGACATCGATCTGTGCGGCCACGCGCTGGCTGGGGTCGATTCCCTGCTCCCTGGCCCATTGCTCGAAACGACCCCGGTCCTCGTCCTGGTCCATGCCGGGAAGGATCTTCAGCGAGGACAGTTGTCCGGCGATCTCGCGGGCCTTGCGCTCCAGGGCGTGAGCGGCGTCCTGCTCGGTCTGCAGGTCCCGGCGCTGCGCGGCGAGCTCCTCCCGCAACCCGTCGCGGCGCTGCTGCAGGGCATCGTGACTGTGGCCGGCTGCGGCGAGTTCGTCCTCGGCAAGCCGCAGCGCATCCCCGCCATCCTCCTGCGGCAACCGGCCCTGCTCCTCCAGCAAGCGCTCGCGCCGCTGCCGTGCCCGCTGCAGCAGCTGATCGGCATGATCCATCCGGGTACGGGCAAGCTGGGCGGCCTGCTGGGGCTCGGCCATCGCCTGGTGCCAGGCGGAACGGGCCTCACGCGCCGCATGCAGCGCCTGTTCCGCGGTCTCTGCGGCGCGCTCGGCCTGTTCCAGGGCCTCCGCGGCCGCCTCGGCGTCCAGTTCGCGGGTGGCGATCGCCTCCTGCGCCGCCTCGATCCGGTGCCGGGCATCGGCCAGGGCCTGCTCGGAATCCCGGATCCGGGCATGCAGCTCGGTCTGTTCCCTGGCCTCGCGCTGGAGTTCCTCCTCGGCGTGGCGGATGGACTGCTCCAGCCGCGACACCGCGGCCGACACGTCGTAGTACTGCGCCTGCGCCGCCTGCAGTTCGCGCTCGCGATCGGCCCGCAGCAC
>JAWLFM010000335.1:0-2581 GCA_041685565.1 Thioalkalivibrio sp. | reverse complement strand
ATCGAGGCTCCCGGCGAACAGGGCCTGAAACAGAACACCGATCACTTCGTAAAGCGTGGCGTGGGCGAGGAGATGTGTCCCCATTGCGCCGGCCTCGCCCTGCTCACCATGCAACTCACTGGTCCGGCCGGTGGCACCGGCTATCGCGTTGGGCTGCGTGGCGGGGGGCCACTGACCACCCTGGTCCTGCCCCACGACCAGGAAGCCTCGCTATGGCACAAGCTGATGCTCAACATACTCACACGGGAACAGTTCACCTATCCCGATCCGAGGCCGGACGACGGCTGCATCTTTCCCTGGCTTGTGCCGACGCGGACGAGCGGAAAAGGCTCCTTCACGCCGGTGACCACTCCGCATGACATGCATCCATTGCATGTGTACTGGGCCGTGCCTAATCGATACCGCCTGGAAGTGGAGGACGAGGCCTGTCAGTGCCGTGTGTGCGGACGCCACGACGAACGTCGCGTCCGAACTATGCGGGTCACCAACTACGGCTACAACTACGATGGCAGCTGGGTTCATCCGCTGACCCCGTATCGGTTCGATCCGAAAAAGTCGGACCCGCCGCTCTCCCAGAAAGGCCAGCCCGGGGGCATTGGCTACCGCCACTGGGAATCCCTGGTGCTGAAGGACGAGAAGGACCAGGGAAACCTGCCGGCGCAGGTGGTGCAGGACTACCTGACCACCAAAGCCGACACCCTCAGGTTCGCATCGGACACGACAACCGTTTCCCGCCAGGCCCGGCTGTGGGTGTTCGGCTACGACCTCAAGCAGAACAAACCTCGCGGCTGGTACAGCACCGAGATGCCGCTGGTCGCCGTTGAGGAGGAACACCGGGATCAGATGCTGCACTGGGTCCGCCAGCTGAGTGACACCGCGGAAAAGGCGGCCTGGCAGACGCGGTCGGCGGTCAAGGCCGCATGGTTCAACCGCCCGGGCGACGCCAAAGGCGACTTCACATTCGTCGATCAGCGCGTATGGGAGGCAACCACGGGCGCGTTCTACGCCTGCCTCAAGGATATGCCCGCCGAACTGCCTCGCCGCGCTGGCCTGCCCCCGCAGATTGCGCGGCGGTGGCAGCAGGCCCTGCGCGACCAGGCCATGCACACCTTTGACGACCTGGCCCTGTCCGGCGAGACCGAAGCCGCGGACCTCAAGCGCGTCATCGCGGCCCGCGGCAAGCTCCGTGGCTGGCTTTTCAACGGCAAGGAAATGAAGAACCTCCGCCAGGCGGCGGAACAGGAGGAAGCCGCATGAACGAACACGCATTCAATCTTCACTTGGTGGCCCTGCGGGACCGCGGGGATGAAGAAGGAGTCGCAGACACCGTCCTTCAGTGGTGGGAACGGCTGGCAGAGAAAGACAGGGCGGCTCGTGCGGAACTGCGCCATGCCAGCGGCCCCGACGATGCGCTGTTGACCGAAGGGTTCCGGAATCTCTGGTTCGCCCTGCCCCCGGGCCGCCGCGGTACATGGGATATGCGCGCCTGGGGCTGCGTGGCCGCGGCCCTGGCCGAGGTCAACAGCCACGACGCTGCAAGGAGTCTGGCGACCGCGATGGGCTCGGAATCCGAAGCCGGCACCGGCAAGCCACGCGTGAGCGAACTGCGCTTCCAGCAGCTGCTGCGCAGCGATGACCTGGATGACTTCCTGCGCCGCATCCGGCGCGCAATCCGGCTGCTGAAAAGGGACGTCAACGTCGTCTCACTGGCCGACGACATCCTCCACTGGAACCGCGAGAAAGGCGGCGACCTGGCCCCCAGGCCCGACCGTCGGCTCGCCGTTCGCTGGGCAAACGACTACTTCACCGCACTCGCGACTTACGAAAAACCCCGGAGCGCCAGCTAGGCCCCAATACCTTACGGAGAACCGACCATGAGCCGTTTCATTCAGCTGCACATGCTTACGTCCTACCCGCCGGCCAATCTCAACCGCGACGACATCGGCCGGCCCAAGACCGCCCGCATGGGTGGCGTCGAACGCCTGCGGGTTTCCTCGCAGAGCCTCAAGCGCCACTGGCGCACCTCGGATGTATTCCAGAGCGCCCTCGCCGGCAACCTTGGCACCCGTACCAAGCGCCTCGGGATCGAAGTCGAGCAGCGCCTGGTCGCAGGTGGCATCAAGGAAAAATCCGCCCATGAGTGGGCGGCAAAGATCGCCGGCGTCTTCGGCAAGCTCCAGAAAAACAGCGTCGAAATCGAACAGCTGGCGCACATCAGCCCGGAAGAGCGCCAGGCCGTGGACGCGCTTTGTGACACGCTGGTCGAGGAAAACCGCGAACCGACGGAGGACGAACTCAAGCTGCTGCGCACCAACCCCGCCGCTGCCGACATCGCCCTGTTCGGACGGATGCTGGCGGCCCACCCCGTCTACAACGTCGAGGCCGCCTGTCAGGTCGCGCACGCCATCACCGTCCATCCGGTAGTGGTCGAGGATGACTACTTTACCGCCGTGGACGACCTGAACACGGGCGAAGAAGACATGGGTGCCGGGCATATTGGCGAGACCGGCTTCGCCGCCGGGGTGTTCTACAGCTACCTCTGCATCGACCGGGAACAGTTGATCGAGAACCTGGGCGGCGA
>JAWLFM010000006.1:0-39771 GCA_041685565.1 Thioalkalivibrio sp. | reverse complement strand
GTTGCCTACCACCTTCCGCTGGATGCCCATCCCCGGCTGGGCAACAACGCGCAGTTGGGGCAGCGGCTCGGTCTGATCGTGGATGCGCCGTTGCGTGACGATGGCGTGGGTCTGGTCGGGCGGCTGCCGCAGGCCCTCAGTGCCCGCGAGTTCGGGGCCGCGATCGCCACGGCCCTGGATCGCGAGCCGCTGTGGATATCCGGGGGCGCGCACCCGGTGCGGCGCGTGGCCTGGTGCACGGGTGGTGCGCAGTCGCTGCTTGCGGCCGCGGCGGCGCGGGGTGTCGACGCCTTCATCAGTGGCGAAATTTCCGAACAGACGACGCACGAAGCGCGTGAACTGGGCATCCATTATTTCGCGGCAGGGCACCATGCCACGGAGCGTTACGGGCCGCAGGCGCTCGGCGACTGGTGCGCACGCCGATTCGGTCTGGAACATCGGTTCATCGATATTCCCAATCCCGCCTGATCCGGTCGAATCCGGGGCCGGAACCGGATCATTCGGGCAGGAGGCGGGCAGGGTGAGCCCCCTGTTCCTGGCGGGCGGTTCTCGCGGCAGCCGTCACGCACGGTCACGACCGCCGGCCAACCCGTTTCGCCCCCGCATGGCCCCCAGTGGGCCATGTGGACGTTTCGGACCCCGATCGCTTCGCCAGAGACGCCGGCGCTGCGTTGGCCAAGTTTGAAACGGGGTGGCTATTCCTGCACTGGCTCCGGCGCCTCTGGCCACGCTCCATCGTCACCGGGCTTCCCGCATGGCCCACCAGGCTGAGACCGGACACCTTCCCGGGTTGACCCCATTAGCGTTTTAAGGAATTCTATTCGATTCCATCGCCCCCAAGAGGGCGCCACGATGGCGCGCAGGCCACTACGCCGGACCCGCTGGCACCCGATGCGCACAGGCCAACGTGAACCCATCCGAAACAGCAGCTGGAGAGAGCTAAGATGGCAAACCAAGGCGTGGATCGAGGTCGCCGCCGCTTTCTGGTGGCAGCCACCTCGGTCGTAGGCGGTGCGGGAGTGGTGGCGGTCGCCGCGCCCTTCCTGGCATCGTGGAAGCCGAGCGCGCGCGCACAGGCGGCCGGAGCCCCCGTGGAGGTGAACGTCGCCCAGATCGAGCCCGGACAGAGGATCAGCGTCGGCTGGCGCGGTCGTCCGGTCTGGGTGGTGCGGCGCACCCCGGAGATGCTGGAACTGCTTCCCGAGATCCGCGACCGTCTGCGTGACCCCGACTCGGAGGCGGTGACCCAGCAGCCGCCCTATGCCCAGAACCAGTACCGGTCCATCAAACCGGAGGTTCTGGTGCTGATCGGCATCTGTACTCACTTGGGATGTTCCCCTGCGTTCCGTCCCGAGATCGGCGCTGCCGAGATCGGCGACGACTGGCCGGGAGGCTGGCTCTGCGCCTGTCACGGGTCGCGCTTCGACATGGCCGGCCGGGTCTATCGCAACGTACCGGCGGCGCTCAACCTCGAGGTGCCTCCCTATCACTTTGTGAGCGATGACGTGATCATCGTGGGTGAACACGCTGATGGAGGCATCGTATAATGGCTGGCAATTCCGCTGAAAAGATCCAGGGCGGCCTGCTCGGCTGGGTGGATGCGCGGTTCCCGCTGTCCCAACTCTGGAACGACCACCTGGCCCGGTATTACACCCCGAAGAACTTCAATTTCTGGTATTACTTCGGGTCCCTGGCCCTGCTGGTCCTGGTCCTCCAGATCGTCACCGGCATCTTCCTGACGATGTTCTACAAGCCCGACGCCGAACTCGCCTTCGCCTCGGTCGAATACATCATGCGCGACGTGGAGTGGGGTTGGCTCATCCGCTACATGCACTCCACCGGCGCCTCCTTCTTCTTCATCGTGGTCTACCTGCACATGTTCCGGGCGCTGCTCTACGGCTCCTACAAGCGGCCGCGGGAACTGATCTGGGTCTTCGGTGTACTCATCTACGTGGTGCTGATGGCCATCGCCTTCATGGGCTATCTGCTGCCCTGGGGCCAGATGTCCTACTGGGGTGCACAGGTCATCGTGAACCTGTTTGCGACCATTCCCTACATCGGGCCGGAACTGGTGACCTGGATCCGCGGCGACTTCCTGATCTCCGATGCCACGCTGAACCGGTTCTTTGCCCTGCACGTGATCGCGTTGCCGCTGGTGCTGCTGCTGCTGGTGGTCGCGCATATCATCGCGTTGCACGAGGTGGGCTCCAACAACCCGGACGGGGTGGAGATCAAGAAGAACAAGGACGAGAACGGCGTGCCCGTGGATGGGATTCCCTTCCATCCCTATTACACCGTCAAGGATCTGGTGGGCGTCGGTGTCTTCTTCATCGCCTTCTTCGCCGTGGTGTTCTTCGCTCCGGAGATGGGCGGCTACTTCCTGGAGCACGCGAATTTCGAGCCCGCCGATCCGCTCGCCACACCGGAGCACATCGCCCCGGTCTGGTACTTCACCTCCTTCTACACCGTGCTGCGTGCGGTACCGGATCCCTTCCTCGGGGTGGTCGCGATGGGCGCCGCCGTGGTCATCCTGTTCTTCGTGCCCTGGCTGGACCGCAATCCGGTGAAGTCCGTGCGCTACCGCTCGCTGGCGCATCGGATCAATCTCGGCGTCTTCGCGGTGACCTTCATCGTCCTCGGCTACCTCGGGGCACAGCCGGTCACGGCATTCTTCAGTGAACTGGGTATCCGTCTGAGCACCATGTACTTCCTGTTCTTCTGGCTGCTCTGGTTCCATAGCCGGGAGCGCTCGGCGGTCTTCAGTCTGCTGTCCTTCGCGGTGATCGTGGCCCTGTACACCGTCTATGACCTGATGCGCGTCGGCGCCGCCAACGAGACCCTGGTCATGGGCATGTGGCTGTTGCCCACCGCCTATCTGTTGGTGACGATGGTTGTGCCTGTCCTGTCGCGCAGCCTCGGCCGTGACCGTCCCGTTCCGGAAAGGGTGACCGCCTGATGAAACCTTCAATCCTTCTGTTTCTACTGGCCGTAGTGACCCTGGTCACCAGCAGCGTGCAGGCGGCGGGTCCCTCCGTCTCCCTCGACAGCGTCAAGGTCGATGTGGACGACCGGATCTCGCTGCAACGCGGTGCAAGGCTCTTCGCGAACTACTGCATGGGTTGCCATTCCTTGGAGTACATGCGCTACAACCGCGTGGGCCGCGACCTCGGGCTGACGGAGAACCAGGTGATCGAATCCCTGATCTTCACCACCGATGAGGACGGCGAGCTGGTGAACCCCGGCTCCCTGATGAGCAATGCGATGACCCCGGCCTACGGCGATGAGGCCTTCGGCAGGGCGCCACCGGATCTCACGCTGCTGACCCGTGTCCGCAGCGAGGATTGGCTCTACACCTTCCTGCGCAGCTTCTACCGGGACGAATCCCGGCCCCTGGGCGTCAACAACGCCGTGTTCGAGAATGTCGGCATGCCGCACCCGCTGTGGGAACTGCAGGGCTGGCAGGAGAAGCGCGAAGACGCCGATGGCGCGGTCCGGCTGCAGGTGGTCGAGCCGGGCACCATGAGCGGCCCGGAGTATGATCGTGCCATTCGGGATCTCGTGGCCTTCCTCTCCTACATGGCGGAACCCACACAGCTCGATCGGCAGAGGATCGGAATCTTCGCAATGCTCTTCCTGCTGATCTTCGTGGTCCTTGCCTATCTGTTGAAAAAGGAATACTGGAAAGACGTACACTAGGGCCGCAGTCGGGCGGGATCCGCACATGGGTGCCCCGCCCACGGTCCCATTTCAAGCATTGCCTCGCCAATCAGGCGGGATCGGGAGAAAGCCATGGCGCTCGTCGCCAACCGACGTTCCGTGATGACCCTGTTTTCCGCGCACAACTGCGTGCGCTGCCATCGTATACGCATCATCCTGGCGGAGAAGGATATTGCCGTCGACGTGGTCAACCTGTCTCCGGACGACCTTCCGGAAGATCTCTCCGATCTCAACCCCTACAACGAGGTGCCGACCCTGGTGGACCGGGATCTCGCCCTGTACGGGACCCATGTGATCACCGAGTACCTCGACGAGCGCTTTCCGCATCCTCCGCTGATGCCGGTGGATCCGGTTTCCCGGGCTGCGGCGCGGCTGGCCCTGTACCGCGTGGAGCGCGACTGGTATGCGGGGATGGACCTGATCGCGCAGTCGACCGGTTCCGGCCTGGCCAAGGCGCGCAAGATGTTGCGGGAGAGTCTGCTCAATGCCACCGAGATCTTCGATCTGAAGCCCTTCTTCCTCAGTGATGAGTTCAGCATCGTCGACAGTGCCATCGCCCCCGTGATGTGGCGCCTGCCCTCTGCCGGTATCCCGCTGGAAGGACTGCCGAAGTCGATACAGACCTATGCCGACCGCGTCTGCAGCCGGGAATCCTTCCAGTTGAGCCTGACCGAGGCCGAACGGGAACTCCGTGAATGATCTCCTCGCGCCCCTATCTGCTGCGTGCGCTGCTCGACTGGATCAGCGATAACGGGTTGACGGCGCATCTGCTGGTGGATGCCACCCGGCCCGAGGTCGTGGTACCCACGCAGTTCGTCCAGGACGGAAAGATCACCCTGAACATCGGGCCTGCAGCGGTGCAGGGGCTGGAGATGGGCAATGAGGCCATCTCCTTCTCCGCCCGCTTTGCCGGCCGGCCGATGCAGGTCCACGTTCCGGTGGGTGCCGTGTTGGCGATCTTCGCCCGCGAGAACGGTCAGGGCATGATGTTCGGCAACGAGCCCGGTAGCGACATCACCCAGGACGGGGATCCCGGCACGGCTGAATCGTCCCCGGCAGCCGATGCAAAGAAGACGCCGGGCAAGCGCAAGGGACCCAGCCTCAAGGTCATCAAGTAGCCTCCGGAAGGCTCTTGCCCGGATTCATGATCCCGTCCGGATCGAACACCCGCTGCAGGCCCCGCATCAGCCGCAGCGCCACCGGGTCCAGTTCGCGGCGCACGAATTCGCGTTTGACCAGGCCGATCCCGTGTTCCCCCGACAGGGTGCCGCGCAACGCGAGCACCAGCGCGAAGACCTCGTCCAGGCAGGCCTCGGCTGCCTGCATCTGGGCCGGATCGTCGGGGTCGACCAGCAGGTTGACGTGGATGTTGCCATTCCCCGCATGACCGAAGTTGACGATGGTGATGCCGTAACGGCGGCCGAGTTCCTGCAGCCCGTCGATCAGCTCCGGTATCCGTGACACCGGTACGACCACATCCTCGTTGATCTTCTTTGGCGCGATGTTGCGCAGGGCCGGCGACAGGGCCTTGCGGGTGCGCCAGAGTCGCTCGGCGTCCGCCGCGGTGGCCGCGATCTCGATGCCCAGGCAGCCGTCGCCGCCGGCGGCGCGTCGCACCGCCTCTGCGGCCAGGCCGATCTGGGCATGGGATCCGTCGACCTCGATCATCAGCAGGGCCCCCGCCTGTTCCGGCAGGGCGGTGTCGGCATAGCCGCGGATCATTCCGATCGCGGCCCCGTCCATGAATTCCAGTGCACAGGGGGTGACTGGCTGGGCCATGATCCGGGCCACCGCCGCCGCTGCAGCGCGCATGTCCCGGTAAACGGCCTGCAGCAGCTGCCGGGTCTCGGGCAGCGGCGTGAGTCGGAGCGTGGCCTCGGTGATGACCGCAAGGGTTCCCTCGGAACCGATCAGCAATCGTGTCAGGTCATAGCCGACCACGCCCTTGGTGGTATAGACGCCGGTCCGCAGTGCCTCGCCGGTGCCGGCGACGGCGGCCAGACCCAGCGTATTGTCGCGCGGGGTGCCGTATTTCACCGCCCTCGGACCCGCGGCATTGCAGGCGAGATTGCCCCCGATGGTGCAGAAGGCGCTGCTGGTGGGATCCGGTGGCCAGAAGAAGCCCTCGGGTCCTGCTGCCTGTTGCACCTCCGTGTTGGTGACCCCGGCCTCCGCGACCAGCCAGCGATTGGCCGGATCGACCTCGAGGATGCGATTCATGCGTTCCAGCGACAGCACCACGCCGCCGCGCTGAGGAACCACGGCGCCGGTCGTCCCGGTGCCGCGGCCACGCACGATCAACGGGGACTTCAGTCTCCGGCACAGCTGGACCAGCTCGACGATGGCACGGGCATCGCGGGCAAAGACCACCGCCTCCGGTGCCGCATGCAGGCGCGAGTTGTCGGCGCCGTATGGCCAGCAGTCGGCCGGGTCCATCAGCCGGTCCTCCGCCGGTAGCATGCGCTCCAGTTCACGTTGCAGGGGCGTGGTCATCACCATCCCGCCTGTATGGCATCCTGCAACCATTCGATCCGGTTCCGGGCGTCCAGCACGATGACATCGAAGCGCGCCGCGCCGTTCCAGCGCTGCTGTTGCAGGTAGGCCTCCGCAGTGCGCAGCAGGCGCTGCTGCTTGCGCCGGTCGATGCTCTCGGCGCCATCGGCGAACTGCCGGTGGCTGCGCTTGCGCACCTCCACGAAGACCAGAACGTCACCCTGTCTGCCGATCAGGTCGATCTCGCCAAAACGCCTGCGGTAGTTGCGCGCGATCACGTGCACGCCCTGACGCTCCAGGAAGCGCTCGGCATCCCGCTCAGCCATCTGGCCATGATCGGTGGAGAGGACCATCATTCTTCCGGTTGCATCACGAGGTCGGCCCGGGCGGGGCGCGGAAGGCCCTGGTGGAATTCAACCCAGGATGGATCACGAATCCAGATGCGTGTGGGCGGCTGCATCGCCCATGTTCCCGCGACCCCGGGAATCCGCAGATGCGGCGCCCGTTCGTAGCGGGGCAGTTCGGCCGCCACGCGGATCGCGTCAACCCCCAGGGCGGCAAACCGGGGCAGCCGTTCTGCCGCCGTGACCGCGCCTTCCGGTCCAGCCATAGCAGCCCGCAGCTCCGGCTCGGGATTCATTTCGGGGTAGAGCCAGGGCGCATCCGGGAATCGGATCCCGCTCAGGTCGCTGTCCAGCATCGGTTGCGGTCGGCCCTCGTAGGCGTGCGAGGTGGCCAGCATGGGCAAGCGTCCGGCGCGGTGATAATGCAGATGGGGCACCACCATGCGCAGGTCCTGCGCCGGGCCGGCCACGAAGATCACATCGATGTCGGCGCGGATCTGCGCATCGGCCTCCAGCTCCAGACCCGATTGCCGGCCGACTCGACGGATGCGGGCCTCGCTGGCGTCGATGCCGAGGGCCAGACCGATCTGCGCGTTGATATCCGGTGAGCGCGCCTGAAACCGGTGTTCGGCCGAGACCCGGCCGTCGTGCAACTCGAAGGCGTCCCGAAAGGCCCCGGCGACGCGTTCGCCGAACGTCCCCTCCGGGACCAGGATCAGTGCGCGTTCACGACCCGAACGCAAGGCCTCATTGGCAGCGGCCTGGGCATCATCTTCCGGCGACAGGGAAAGCGCCGAGAACGCTGCCGGCAGGGCCGCCGACGGGCGGTTCAGCAACAGCGTGGGCGTGCGCGAATCGATCGCTGCGACGCGCTCCACGGACTCTCGGGTCAGCGGCCCGATGACCCGATCGGCGCCCTGCTGCAAGGCATTGTGGTAGCCGGCCTCCGCCAGGTCGGCCTGGCCCGCGGTGTCAAAGACCAGTAATGAACCCGTGGTCCCATGATCTCGGTAGAACTGTGCGGCAATGCCGTCCAGGGTGGCGTTGCCGAGATCACCGAGCGAGCCCGAGAGCGGTAGCAGTACGGCGATGCGTCGCGGTGGCTCGATGAACCGCAGGGTGGCATTGCGCAGGTCCGGAAGCCGAGCCCGGGCAGGGTGCCGGGGGTAGGCCTGGTCCCAGGCGCGCACGGCCTGGGCGAAGGCCTCGGGGTCGGTCCCGGCCTCGCCCAAGGCAAGGGACAGCGCGATCCAGCCGCGCAGGACCGCATCTTCCGTCCCCTGTTCCATGCGCTGTCGTTGTCCGATGGACAGTGCCGCCAACAGGTCCCAGATTGCGACCTGGTTTTCGGCCTGAAGCCGCGGCTTATCGAGCAGGGTCTGATCCAGCTTTACTCGCGCCAGCAGGGCTTCGCCCCACGCATTGCCCATGGTGAGCAGTTGCGCCTGCAGTGCCAGGGCATCGTGATAGCGTCCGGGGTCCCACGCGTCGTCCACCGGTGGCAGCCGTTCCAGCGCGAGCTCCGGTTGATCCGCCAACAGGGCAAGGCGTGCGCCGCGGTAGCGGTCCGCCAGGCTGCCGCGGCCTTCCTCGGCGAGCAGCGACCACAGACGCTCCGCACGCAGCACCAGCTCCCGGGCAGGGTCTTCCAGTTCGAGCACGGCATCGATGGCCTGTCGGGAGGGTTCCGGGTCGGGCGTGTATTCGGCCTCGAACAGAAGGTTCTGTGCGCGCTGCAGCGGCGTGACCTCGATGACCGCGGGCTCGGGTGCCGTAACCAGTGGCGGGGCCGGGCGCGGGGCGGCGCAGGCAGCCAGCAGGCCGCCGAGGCAGGCCAGTGCCAGGATCCGGAGGGGCAAGGCCATGCGCGCAGATCGGTTGGTGTGCGTTAGAGTCACAGGGTGTCTTGGGCCGATGGTGGGGGGGTCAGTATTGAAAGAGCATCAGACGCTGTCAACGCGGGCCGGAAAACTCTGGGTGGTGGCGACCCCGATCGGTAACCTCGAGGATCTGGGGGCCCGCGCAGCGCGTGTGCTGGCAGAGGCCGACCTGATCGCCGCCGAGGACACCCGTCATAGCGGCCGGCTCCTGACGCATCTCGGACTTTCCAGGCCGTTGCTCAGCCTGCATGAGCACAACGAGGGGGCGCGTGTGCCCCGCCTGGTAGAGCGGATGCTGGATGGCCAGGTGGTGGCCCTGATCTCGGATGCTGGTACTCCGCTGGTCTCCGATCCCGGTTTCCGGCTGGTGCGGGCGGCCCGGGAGGCCGGTCTGCCGGTCCTCCCCGTGCCCGGCCCAAGCGCCGTCGTCGCGGCCTTGTCGGTTGCCGGTCTGCCTTCGGACCGCTTCTGTTTCGAGGGCTTTCTGCCCGCCTCTTCCGGCGCCAGGCGGCAGCGTCTGGCAGAGCTGCTGAAGATGCCGGCCACTGTGGTGTGCTTCGAGTCGTCCCATCGCATCGCCGCCTGTTCGGCCGATCTGGCCGTACTCGCCCCGGAGCGGAGTGTCTTTCTCGCCAGGGAAATGACCAAGCAGTTCGAGGAGCACTTCTTCGGTCATGCCGGGACGCTGCCCGACTGGCTCGCTGCCGACCCGAACCGGCTGCGCGGTGAGTTCGTCCTTCTGATGGCACCCTGTCGGGAGCCATCCGGGGATGCCCTGGAAGGCGGGTTGGGAGCGGAGGAGGAGCGAGTGTTGACGACCCTGTTGGCGGAATTGCCGCTGAAGCAGGCGGTGCGGCTGACCAGTCACCTGACCGGTGTGGCCCGCAACCGGGTGTATGCGCGCGCGCTGGCGCTGGCCGGCTGACCCGGGATCCTTGTCCGGCAAGGCGGCCGGGCTTGCGTCCCGACTCGCGCACGCGTAAAAGACGGGCTGGGAGTCGGCTGGGCCGTCGCTGCGCGCAGGCGTGGAGGAAAGTCCGGGCTCCACAGGGCAGGACGCCAGGTAATGCCTGGGCGGCGTGAGCCGACGGAAAGTGCCACAGAAAAGATACCGCCGATGGGGCCGGATGCGTCCGGCTCACAGGTAAGGGTGAAATGGTGCGGTAAGAGCGCACCGCGCGCCTGGCAACAGTGCGTGGCAGGGTAAACCCCGTCCGGAGCAAGGCCAAATAGGGGTGCAACGATGCGGCCCGCATCGCACCCGGGTAGGCCGCTAGAGGCGCCTGGCGACAGGCGTCCCAGAGGAATGACGGTCCTCGACAGAACCCGGCTTACAGGCCGGCTCCCACCCTTCCCCACCCGCATCCCGCTGAGGCCCGGCCCCGGTGCCCGGTTGCTCCTGCATCTCAAGTGGTCTCTTAACTAATCTTTCCAAGATCACGCTTTTGATCGCTTTTCCTGCGCGCTCGGCGCGTCCGGCTTCTGCGCGTAAGTATCTGTGAATCAACACTTATTTTTTCTTCTGTTGCGGCATTTTTCCTTGACGAGCGGCGCCGGCCCTACCTATAGTGTCGAAAAGTGGGGGAACGTGGGGACGAGTGGGTTCCCATCGAGGCGCTCAATGTTCCGAGGGGTCAGTCAACTGAGTGTGGACGCGAAGGGGCGCATCGCCGTGCCCGCGCGTTACCGTGAGGCCCTGAGCGAGAGCTGCCAGGGTCAGTTGGTCCTGACCGTGGACCGGGATGGCTGCCTGCTTCTGTACCCGGCGCCGGAATGGGAGCGCATCGAGCAGTCGCTGATGTCCCGTCCGAACATGAACCCCCAGGTGCGCAAGCTGCAGCGCTTGCTGGTCGGGCACGCCACCGAGTGCGATCTGGATGGGCAGGGTCGTCTGCTCCTGCCACCCCCGCTGCGGGAATTCGCGGGATTGTCGAAGCGGGTGGTGCTGGTGGGACAGGGGAACAAGTTCGAAGTCTGGGACGAGGACACCTGGTCCCGAAATCGCGAGCTCTGGTTCGGGGAGGACGCGGATGACGCACTCAGCGAAGCGCTCGAGTCCATTGCGCTCTGATCGATATGGAATCGACACCGCATACGCCGGTGCTGCTCGAGGCCGCACTCCAGGCCCTGGCGATCCGTTCCGACGGAAGGTACGTGGACGGTACCTTCGGACGCGGGGGGCACAGCCGGGGGATCCTCGCGCGGCTTGGCCCGAACGGGCGACTGCTGGCCATGGACCGCGACCCTGCGGCGCGGCTGGCGGCAGAACCGCTGGCCGCAGACCCGCGCTTCACGTTCCGGCAGGCGTGTTTTTCGCGCATGGCTGAGGCCATCCGGCAACACTGGCCTGATGGCGCGGTCGACGGCGTGTTGCTGGACCTGGGGGTGTCCTCACCGCAACTCGACGAGCCGTCGCGCGGCTTCAGCTTCCAGCAGGATGGTCCCCTCGACATGCGCATGGACCCCGATACCGGCATTCCCGCCTCGGACTGGCTGAACCGAGCCGACGAGGCCGCGATCGCCGAGATCCTCCACACCCTCGGCGAGGAGCGTTTCTCCCGCCGCATCGCCCGCGCGATCGTGGCCGCACGCCGTTCGGGGCCGCTGACCCGCACGCGGGAACTGGCGGATCTGGTGCGTCGCGCAGTGCCCCGTTCCGAGCCGGGCCGGCATCCGGCCACGCGGACCTTCCAGGCATTGCGCATTCATATCAACGATGAACTCGGGGAGCTGCGCACCTGGCTGGACACCATTCCGGATGTGCTGGTCCCCGGGGCGCGCCTGGCGGTGATCAGCTTCCATTCGCTGGAGGATCGGCTGGTCAAGCGCGCCTTCCAGGGGCGTTCGGATGCACCCCGGCCGCCGCGCGGGCTTCCCGTCCTTCCGGAGATACAGCGGCCGCGGCTGCGGATGGTCGGCAAACCGGTACGTCCCGACGCCGTGGAGTGCCAACGCAATCCGCGCGCACGATCGGCCGTGTTGCGGGTCGGCGAGCGGACCGCATGACCCGGCTCCTGTTCCTCCAGATCCTGTTGGCGGCGTTTGTCTTCGCCTCGGCGGTGGGCGTGGTCATCGCGCGCCACGAGGCCCGCCAGGCCTTTATCCAGCATCAGGCCGAACTGCAGGAGCGCGACCTGCTGAACCTGGAGTGGACACAGCTGCAACTGGAGCAGGCGACCTGGGCGACCCAGGCGCGCATCGAGGCCGCTGCGCGCGACCGTCTGGGCATGATCCAGCCGGGTCCGGATCGCATCGTCTATGTGGAGGGCCGCACGTGGGCGCGCTGAAACGCCAGGTGAGTCACTGGCGCCTGAAGGTGTTGGCGGCGGGCCTGCTCGCATTCACGGCCCTCCTGCTGCTGCGGGCCTTGGACCTGCAGGTCCTGAAGCAGGACTTCCTGCAGGGGCAGGGAGAGGCCCGACAGGTACGCACGATCATTGAACCTGCCTACCGCGGCCTGATTACCGACCGGAATGGCGAGCCGCTCGCCATCTCGGGTCCGGTGGAGACGGTCTGGGCACATCCCGGGGAACTCCTCACCGCCGCGCATCGTCTGCCTGAACTGGCGCGGGTCCTCGAGATGGAGACCGCCGTGCTGCGCGCTCGTCTGGAGGCGCGCGCGGACCGGGAATTCATCTATATCAGGCGTCAACTGCCCCCCGAGCAGGCGCAGCAGGTGGCGGCACTGGAGCTGCCCGGGGTCGCGCTGATGCGGGAATTCCGGCGCTATTATCCCCACGGCGAGGCGGCGGCGCACATCGTCGGTTTCACCGATATCGACGAGCGGGGCCAGGAGGGCATGGAACTGGCCTTTGACGGCTGGCTCTCGGGCCGCCCCGGGTCCAAGCGCATCCTGCGCGACCGGCATGGTCAGAAGATCCGTGATGTCGCGAGCCTCCTGCCGGCCCATGACGGCAATGATCTGCGCCTGACCATCGATCAACGGCTGCAATACCTCGCCTATCGTGAACTGAAGGCAGCGGTACAGTCGCACGACGCCCTTGGCGGTTCCGCGGTGCTGGTGGATGCGCGCTCGGGCGACATCCTCGCCATGGTCAATCAGCCGGGGTTCAACCCAAACAACCGGGCCGAGCTCGAGCCATCGATGACCCGCAACCGGGCCGCGACCGATACGCTGGAACCGGGATCGGTGATCAAGCCGTTCACGGTGGCAGTGGCGCTGGAGACCGGTACCGTCAGCCCCGACGTAATGCTCGACACCGCGCCTGGCACCCTGCGCGTGGGCCGCCACACCGTGCGTGACATCCGTAACTTCGGGCGGATCGATCTGACCACGTTGATCTCGCGCTCCTCCAACGTCGGCTCCACACAGCTCGCCCTCGAAACCCCGCCCGCCGACTTCTGGCGCATGCTGCACCAGGCCGGTTTCGGACGTTCCTTGGGAACCGGGCTTCCCGGCGAGGCGGGAGGGGTGTTGCGTGATTTTCCGACCTGGCGGCAGGTCGAGCAGGCCACGCTTGGCTATGGGTACGGCCTTTCGGTAACCCCGCTGCACCTGGCCGCGGCCTACACGGCCTTTGCCAATGACGGCTACCGGGTGCCGCTGCGCCTGGTCCAGGCGGCCGGGGACGAACGCCAGCCGGAGCCGGTGATGCACGCCGATACCGCGCACCGGTTGCTGGCCATGATGGAACACGTCACCGGCCCGGAGGGCACCGCCCGACAGGCGAGGATCCACGGCTACCGGGTGGCGGGCAAGACCGGCACCAGCCACAAGGCCGCAGCCGGCGGTTATGCCAAGGACCGGTACTACTCGGCCTTCGTCGGTCTGGCGCCGGTGTCGAACCCGCGTTTCGTGATGGTGGTCGTCATCGATGAACCCAACGCGGGGGTCTATTACGGCGGCGCAGTCGCGGCGCCGGTCTTTGCCCGGGTCATGGAGAGTGCCCTGCGCCTCTTCAACGAACCGCCGGACAACCTGGGCGAGCATGGGCTGCGGATGGCGCTCGAGCATCGGGGGCCGGCGTCATGACGGCATCCGTAATGCCCCTGTCCAGCCTTCTGCCCGAGCGTGAAGGCCTGCCGGATCTCGCCGTACGGGACCTCTCCATGAACAGCCGGGATCTGCGACCCGGTGCCGCCTTCGTGGCCCTGCGCGGTACCCGGGCCCATGGTCTCGATTTCGCTGCAGGGGCCCTGGAGCAGGGTGCCGTCGCGGTGCTCTGGGACGAGGGCAGGTGTGATTCGCCGGCGGACCCGCGCTTCGTGCATGTGTCGCAACTGCGTCGGCGGCTGCCGGAACTCGCGCGTCGGCTGTTTGGTGCGTGGCCCGAGGAGCGGCCGCTGATCGCCATCACGGGCACCGATGGCAAGACGTCGGTGAGCCATCAGGTGAGCGCCGCGCTGACCCTCCTCGGACTGCGCTGCGCGGTGATGGGAACCCTGGGGGTCGGTGCGCCCGAGGCCCTCTCGCCGACGGGGCACACGACGCCCGACGTACTGGAACTCCACCGCCACCTGGCGGAGCTGGCGCGCGCCGGCTTTGACGCCGTCGCGCTGGAGGCATCCTCCCATGCGCTGGTGCAGGGCCGCCTGGACGGACTGCGGCCGCGGGTGGCGGTCCTGACGCACCTGGGCCGGGATCACCTCGATTACCACGGATCCCTGACCGCCTATGCCGATGCCAAGGCCCGGCTGTTCCGCATGCCCGGCCTGCAGGCGATGGTCCTGAATCACGACGATGCACTGGGCCGGCGCTTGCTGGCCGAGCATTGCACCGGGCCGGGCCAGCCCGATTGCTGGACCTACGGCCTGCGCGACGCACAGGAACGGTCCGTCGTCGGGGATCGCCACATCCAGGCGAGGAACGTCGATGCGTCCGAACGGGGTCTGCAGTTCGAGGTGCGGGTCGGTGCCTTCCAGGGTCATGTCAGCGCCCCGCTCTTCGGGGTCTTCCAGGTCGCCAACCTGCTCGCGACACTGGGTACGCTACTGGCCCTCGGGCATGCCCCGGCGCCCGCGACCGCTGCACTGGGCGCGGTGCGGGGGGTTCCCGGGCGGATGGAACGCTTCAGCGCCGCGGGCAGGCCGGCGCTGGTGGTGGACTTCGCGCATACCGCCCGGGCACTGGAGTCGGCATTGCTGGCCCTGCGTCCCCATGTCGCGGGACGGCTCTGGGTGGTCTTCGGTTGCGGCGGCGACCGCGATCCGGGCAAGCGTCCGGCCATGGGGGAGGTGGCGGCCCGGTTGGCCGACGCGGTGGTGGTCACTGACGACAACCCCCGCAACGAGTCGCCCGCAGCCATCCGGCAGGCCATCCTCGCTGGCTGTGCCGGGCCGGGCCGGGTGCGCGAGATCGGTGATCGTGACCGCGCCATTCGCACTGCGGTGCGTGAGGCCGAGGTCGGCGACGTCGTGCTGATCGCCGGCAAGGGGCACGAGGCCACCCAGATCATCGCCGGCGTGGAGCACCCGTTCAGCGACCGGGAACTCGCCATGCGGCTCACGGCCGGGAGCGGGCAGGCATGATTACGATGCACACCGCGGAACTGGCCCGTGTGGCCCATGGGCGCCTTCACGGAGCGGCTGACGTGCGCATCCGGGGCGTCAATACGGATTCGCGCAAGACCCTGCCGCAGGCACTGTTCGTCGCGCTGCGCGGCGACCGTTTCGATGGGCACGACTTCATCGGTCCCGGGTTGACCGCGGCGGCCCTGCTGGTCGAGCGGGTCGTGGACGACCCCCGGCCGCAGGTGGTGGTCGGCAACACGCTGGAGGCGCTGGCGCAACTCGCGAGTGCCTGGCGCGCTCGCTCCCCGGCGAGGGTCGTCGCACTGACGGGATCCAATGGCAAGACCACGACCAAGGAGATGCTGCGTGCGATCCTGCTCCGGGCCGGCTCCGTGCACGCGACCGAGGGCAACCTGAACAATCACATCGGTGTTCCACTGACCCTGCTCGCGATGCCCGCCACGGTCGACTACGCCGTCATCGAGATGGGGGCGAATCATGCCGGAGAGATTGCGCAGCTGACGCGCTGGACGCAGCCCCATGTCGCGCTGATCACCAATGCGGGGCGCGCCCATCTGGATGGCTTCGGCAGCCTGGAGGGGGTGGCGCGCGCCAAGGGAGAGATCTTCGAGGGGCTCCCGGACCGGGACGGGACCGCCGTGATCAACCTGGACGACCACTTCGCCGAATACTGGGTGGCCCTGAATCGACACCACCGGTGCGTGGGTTTTTCGCTGGCGGGCAGGGGCGAGATCCAGGGCGTCTGGCAGGCCCCGGATCGCCTGGAAATCCGCGTTCAGGAGGGCCGGCGCGACCTGACCCTCGCCGTACCGGGAAGGCACATGGCGCAGAACGCCCTGGCGGCAGCGGCCGCGGCCACTGCCCTGGGCTGTGGCATCGACGGCATCGTGCAGGGCCTGGAGGCCTGGCGTCCGGTTGCGGGCCGACTGCGCGCCTATCGTGACACCTCCGGCGCTCGGGTCTGGGACGATACCTACAACGCCAATCCGGAGAGTCTCGCCGCGGCGCTACAGGTGTTGTCCGCCCAGGAGGGGGTCAGGGTGCTGGTCCTGGGTGACATGAACGAGTTGGGCCGCGAGGCCGTGTCCCTGCATGCCGAGATGGGACAGAGGGCCCGGAGCATGGGCATCCATCATCTGCTCGCGCTGGGCACCATGACCCGGGCGGCGGTGGAGGCCTTCGGCAAGGATGCGGCCTGGTTCCCGAACCACGCTGAACTGCTCCCGGCGCTGCGGGAACTCCTGCGGCCGGGGACTGCCGTGCTGGTCAAGGGTTCCCGCAGTCAGCACATGGAGGACGTCCTCGCCGGGCTTGACCTGCAGCCGGCCGGAGAAGCCGAGGGGGTGGCCGATGCTGCTGGCGCTGGCTGAATTTCTCGCGAGGTATCACACCGGATTCACGGTCTTTCAGTATCTCACCCTGCGCTCGATCCTCGGCGTCGTGACCGCATTGGCCATCGCGCTGCTGGTTGGGCCGGCAATGATCCGGCGCCTGACCATCCAGAAGATCGGTCAGCAGATCCGCAGCGATGGACCGGAATCGCACCTGTCGAAGGCGGGCACGCCGACCATGGGTGGCGCCCTCATTCTGGTGGCGGTGGTGGTGGCGACCCTGCTCTGGAGCGATCTCGGCAACCGCTTCGTCTGGATCGTCCTGCTGACCACGCTGGCCTTCGGTGCCCTCGGAGGCTGGGATGACTACCTGAAGCTCCGTTACGGCAACAGTCGGGGACTGCGGGCACGATCCAAGCTGGCATGGCAGACGGTCTTCGCGATCATCGCCGCGATCGTGATCCTGGGTACCGCGCAGTCGCCGGTGGAAACCACCTTCTACGTGCCCGTGTTCAAGGACGTGGAGATCCACCTGGCATGGTGGCTGTTTATCCCGCTGGTCTGGCTCGTGGTCGTGGGTTCATCGAACGCGGTGAATCTGACCGACGGCCTGGACGGGCTGGCGATCATGCCGGCGGTCCTGGTTGCCGGCGCCCTCGGGGTCTTCGCCTATGCGGCTGGTCACGCGGTCTTTTCCGCGTACCTCGGGATCCCGGCGGTACCGGGGGTGGGCGAGGTGGTCGTGTTCGCGGCGGCGCTGGTGGGCGCCGGCCTGGGTTTTCTCTGGTTCAATGCCTATCCGGCACAGGTCTTCATGGGCGATGTCGGGGCGCTTGCCCTGGGCGCAGCCCTGGGCATGCTGGCCATCCTGTCGCGCCAGGAGGTGGTGCTGCTGATCATGGGCGGCATCTTCGTGATCGAGACCGTGTCGGTGATGCTGCAGGTGGCATCGTTCAAGCTCACCGGCCGGCGCATGTTCCGCATGGCACCCATTCACCATCACTTCGAACTCAAGGGTTGGCCCGAACCGCGCGTGATCGTGCGCTTCTGGATCCTGACCGTCGTGTTCGTGTTGATCGGTCTGGCCACGCTGAAGATCCGATGAGCAACGCAACCCGCCATCCGCACAGTGAGGACCTGATCGTCGGGCTTGGCGAGACGGGTCTTTCCGTCGCGCGTCACCTGGCCCGCCGCGGCGCTGCCTTTGCAGTGACCGATACCCGCGACGCACCCTCAGGCCTGGACCGGCTGGCCGGCATTCCCGGAGCGGAGGACGCCTGGGTGGGGCCGCTGTCCAAGCTCGATCCATCCCGTTGGCGGCGCATCATCGTCTCGCCCGGTGTCCCGCCTTCCCTGCCGGCGCTCGCGCGGGCCGCGGACGCCGGCAGCGAGATCATCGGAGACATCGAACTCTTCGCCCGTAGCGGGCCGGGTACGGTGATCGGCATCACCGGCTCCAACGGCAAGAGCACGGTGACCGCGCTGGTGGGCGAGCTTCTTCGGGCGCAGGGATACGGGGTCGCGGTGGGCGGGAACTTCGGAACGCCGGCGCTGGATCTGCTCGACAGTGACGCGGACCTGTACGTGCTGGAACTCTCCAGCTTCCAGCTGGAGACCACCCACAGCCTGCGGGCAACGAGCGCCGGCATCCTCAACATCTCCGCGGACCACATGGACCGCTATCCGGACCTCGCGGCCTATGTCGCCGCCAAGGCGCGCATCCTCAAGCATGCCGGGCGAACGGTGCTGGGCCGCGCCGACCCCTGTCTCCGCGCGCTGGGGGAGGGTGTCAATGCGGTGACCTTCGCCCTGGATCTACCGCCGGGTCCGGAGGACTTCGGTATCCTGGATCTGGCGGGCACCCCCTGGCTGGCCCGGGGGGGCACGCCCCTGGTTGCGGCCGGGGATCTCGTGCTGCAGGGTCGTCACAATTGGCTGAACGCCCTGGCCGGCCTCGCCCTGGCCTGGCCTTGGGTGAGGCAATCCGGGCAGGCCCTCGCGGTCCTGCGCCGCTTTGCCGGATTGCCGCACCGGTCGCAGGTCGTGGACCGTTGTGGCGGGGTCGATTATATCGATGATTCCAAGGGGACCAACGTCGGCGCCACCCTGGCCGCGATCCGAGGCGTCGCCGGACCGGTGATCCTGATCGCGGGCGGGCAGGGCAAGGGACAGGATTTCGGGCCGCTGGCGGATGCGCTCGTCGGCAAGGCGCGGGGCGTGGTGCTGCTGGGCGTCGATGCGCCGGCAATCGCGCAGGCGCTGAACGCCTCGGTGCCCGTGCAGCGGGTGGACAGCATCGAAGAGGCCGTCATTCGGGCCGCGCAGTGGGCCCAGCCGGGGGATACGGTGCTGCTGTCGCCTGCCTGCGCCAGCCTCGACATGTTCACGAACTATGCGGAACGCGGCCAGCGGTTTGCTGCCGCGGTGCGGGGGTTGGGCTCGTGATCCGGCAGCTGACGCTGCCCCGTCTCACGGGCCCGCGGCTGGCCGCAGGGACCGATGCGCCGTTACTGCTCGCGGTACTGGCCCTGCTCGGGCTGGGCCTGGTGATGGTCGCCTCGTCGTCCCTGGACCTTGCTGCGCGCAATTTCAACGACCCTTTCCACTTCTTCCACCGCCAACTCCTGTTTGCCGTCGTCGGGACATCAGCCGCATGCTTCTTTGCCGTGGTTCCCCTGCGCCGATGGGAGACCGCGGGTCCCCTTCTGCTGCTCCTGATCATGCTGCTGCTGATCGTCGTGCTGTTGCCGGGCGTGGGCCGAACGGTCAACGGAGCGACCCGCTGGATACCGCTGGGCGTCTTCAATCTCCAGGTCTCCGAGCCCGTGAAGCTGCTGGTGATCCTGTACCTGTCCGGCTACATCGTTCGCCATTTCGCCAATCTGCGTCTGCACTTCGTCGGGTTCGTGCGGCCGTTGATCGTGCTCGGACTGGGCAGCGTATTGCTGCTCCTGCAACCCGATTTCGGCGGCGCGGCGATCATGCTCGCGATCGGCATGGGGATGCTGTTCCTGGCCGGGGCGAAGCTGTGGCAGTTCCTGGCCCTCGGGGGCACCATCCTGGCCGCGATGAGCGTGCTTGCACTTGCGACTCCGTACCGTGTCGCGCGGCTCACCGCCTTCCTGGATCCCTGGCAGGACCCCTTTGCGACGGGCTTCCAGCTGACCCAGTCGCTGATCGCCATCGGTTCCGGTTCCTGGCTGGGGACCGGGCTCGGCGGGAGTGTGCAGAAGCTGTTCTACCTGCCCGAGGCCCACAACGATTTCCTGTTTGCGGTGTTCGCGGAGGAGTTTGGTTTCCTGGGCGTGGTGGCGCTGATCGCGCTGTTCGCCGTCGTGGTCTGGCGCGCCTTCGTGATCGGGTTGCTTGCGGAGCGCGGCGGCCATGCCTACGGATCCCATGTGGCCTTCGGTATCGGCATCTGGATCGGTGTGCAGGCCGCGGTGAACCTCGGGGTGAATATGGGTCTGCTCCCGACCAAGGGCCTGACGCTGCCCTTCCTGAGTTACGGCGGCAGCTCGCTGATCGTGACCCTCGCCGCCATCGGGCTGTTGTCCCGGGTGCACTGGGAGGCCCAGGCGCCGGTGCCAAGGGTCCGCGGAGGTGTTCGGTGAGCGCGGCTCCGTCGCACATCCTGGTCATGGCCGGCGGCACCGGTGGCCATGTCTTCCCGGGTCTGGCGCTCGCTGCGGCCCTGCGCGAACGTGGCTGCCGGGTCTCCTGGCTGGGAACGTCCCAAGGGATCGAGGCCCGCCTTGTACCCGAGGCGGGCATCAAACTGCACACACTGCCGATTGCCGGCCTGCGCGGCAAGGGACTCGCGAGCCGTCTGCTCGCCCCCTGGCGCCTCGGCCTCTCGCTCTGGGCCGCCCTGGTCCTGATGATCCGCCTGCATCCGCAGGTCGTCGTGGGCTTTGGAGGCTTCGCGACCGGCCCCGGGGGGGTGATGGCCTCGGCCCTTGGACGGCCGTTGCTGGTGCACGAACAGAACGCCGTGGCAGGTCTGACCAACCGCTGGCTGGCCCGGATCGCCGATCAGGTCTTTGCCGGCTTTCCTGACAGCTTCCCCGAGTCCGTGAGCTGCCGGACCATCGGCAACCCGGTCCGGCGGGAGATCGCGGACCTGGCGCCGCCCGACGCGCGCTGGGCGAGCCGCAAGGGACGCCTGCGGCTCCTGGTCCTGGGTGGCAGCCTGGGTGCGCGGACCCTGAACGCGGTGGTGCCTGCGGCGTTGGCGCTGCTGCCGGCGGAGCAGCGGCCCCTGGTACGTCACCAGGCCGGTGAGCGCACGCTGGATCTGGCCCTGGATGCCTATCGCAAGGCAGGGGTCGATGCGGAGATCTCGGCCTTCATCGAGGACATGGCCGAGGCCTATGCCTGGGCGGACCTGGTGATCTGCCGGGCGGGCGCCCTCACCGTCGCCGAGATCGCGGCTGCCGGTGTGCCCGCCCTGTTCGTGCCCTATCCCCATGCGGTGGATGATCACCAGACCGCAAACGCCGGTTTCCTGGTGGCTGCGGAAGCCGCCTGGTGTGTCCAGGAGGCCGATCTCACGCCGCAGCGGCTGAGCGAACGGCTGTCCGCGGTGCAGCGGGAGGATCTGCTGGACCGGGCCCAACGGGCCCGCGCGGAGGCCAGGCCGGACGCCGTGGCGCAGTTGGTCGCGGCCTGCCTCGACGCGGTGCCGACCAGCCGGCGGAGGGTCGTCCGATGAGCATCCCGATGCCGTCCCGCCAGGCCATGCGCCGGATCCGCAGGATTCACTGTGTCGGCATCGGCGGCTCCGGCATGGGCGGGATCGCCGAGGTCCTGCATCAACTCGGTTACCTGGTCTCGGGTTCGGATCTGCAGGATTCAGCCATGACCCGCCGCCTGGCCCGGCAGGGCATCGTGATCGCCCCGGGCCATGACGCGCAGAACGTGGTCGATGCCGACGTCGTGGTCGTATCCACCGCCATCGATCCCGGCAACCCCGAGGTGCGCGCGGCGCGGGAACGCGGTATTCCCATCGTCCGTCGGGCCGAGATGCTGGCGGAACTCATGCGCTTCCGTTTCGGTATCGCCGTTGCGGGCACCCATGGCAAGACCACCACCACCAGTCTGATCGCGAGCATCCTGGGCGAGGCCGGGCTCGATCCCACCTTCGTGATCGGCGGGAGGCTGAACAGCAGCGCCAGTCACTCGAGTCTTGGCGAGGGCGCCTACCTGGTCGCCGAGGCCGACGAGAGCGACGCCTCGTTCCTCCACCTGCAACCCATGATCAGCGTGGTCACCAACATCGATGCCGACCACCTTGCCACCTACCAGGGCGATTTCGCGCGCCTGCGCGCCACCTTCCTTGAGTTCCTGCACCATTTGCCGTTCTACGGGCTCGCGGTCCTCTGCGCTGACGACCCCGAGGTGTGTTCGCTGCTGGATCGGCTGGAGCGGCCCCGTTTGACCTACGGCATCGAGCAGCCGGCTGACGTGCGCGCGCTGAATCTGCGCCAGGTCGGTGTCCGGACCCATTTCGACCTGCACCTGCCGGAACTTGCGCCCTTCCCGGTCACGCTGAACCTGCCGGGCCGGCACAACGTGCTGAACGCGCTAGCGGCGGCCGCGGTCGCGCATGAACTGGAGGTGGCTTCGGAGGTGCTGCAGCACTCGCTCCAGGAGTTCCAGGGCATTGGCCGTCGATTCCAGGTGCAGGAGTGTCCGATACCCGGCGGGACGGTGACCCTGGTGGACGATTATGGCCACCATCCACGCGAGATTGCCGCGACCCTCGAGGCTGCACGCGCCGCATGGCCGGGACGCCGGATCCTGCTGGTCTTCCAGCCGCATCGATTCACCCGCACCCGTGATCTCTTCGAGGACTTTGCCGAGGTCCTGTCCAGTCCCGATGGCTTGGTGCTGCTGGACATCTACCGTGCCGGTGAGGCTCCCATCCCCAGCGCCGACGGCCGCAGCCTGGCGCGCGCCATTCGCCTGCGCGGCCGGATCGAGCCGGTGTTCGTGGAATCGGTGGACGATGTACCGGCGGTGCTGGGGGGGCTGCTCGCACCGGACGACGTGGTCATCACCCAGGGCGCCGGGGACATCGGCAAACTTGCGGCTCGGCTGCCGGGTGCACTCGGCGGGGGGGAGGCATGTTGACCCACCTCGCGAATCTGCGAGTGCGGGGCCGCCTGGAGCGGCATGTGCCGCTGGCACCGATGACCTCCTGGCGCGTCGGCGGTCCGGCCGACTGGCTGTTCGAGCCCGAGGACGCGGACGATCTGGCCCATCTTCTCGCGTCGATTCCCGAGAGCGTGCCGCGGATGGTGCTGGGGCTGGGCAGTAACGTCCTGATCCGCGATGGCGGCGTCGAGGGTCTGGTGATCCATCTGACGGGGACGATCAACCAGCGGCTGCGGCTGGATTCGGAGCGTGTGGAGCTTGGTGCGGGTCTGGCCTGCCCCCAGGCGGCCCGTTTCTGCGCCAACGAGGGCCTGACCGGGGCGGAGTTCCTGGCCGGCATTCCGGGAACCTTGGGCGGCGCCCTGGCCATGAATGCCGGAGCCTGGGGGGGCGAGATCTGGCCCCTGGTGGAGTGGGCCGAGAGCATTGATGGTCGCGGCCTGCGCCATGTGCGCACACCCGCGGAGTACCGGATCGGTTATCGCAGCGTCCGCGGGTGCGAGGGCGAGTTCTTTCTGCGCGTGGTGCTGCGACTGCAGCCGGGCGATCCCTCCACTGCCAAGGCGCGTATCCAGGAACTGCTGCGCGAACGTGCCGAGAAGCAGCCGTTGGGGTTGCCCTCCTGCGGTTCGGTATTCCGCAATCCCGAGGGTGGCCACGCGGCGGCGCTGATCGAGCAGGCGGGTCTGAAGGGACTGCATCGGGGTGGCGCCGAGGTCTCGCTCAAGCATGCGAATTTCATCACCCATGACGGCAGCGCCACTGCGGCCGATATCGAATGGCTGATGCAAGAGGTGCAGGCGCGGGTCGAGGCCCGCTTCAACATCAGACTGGTGCCCGAGGTCCGGGTGATCGGTCGCAGGGAGGGGCATCCATGAAGGCGGGAGCGGACACAGGTAATCGCTATGGCCGCGTCGCGGTGCTGATGGGCGGCTGGTCGGGCGAGCGTGATATCTCGCTGGCCAGCGGCAACGCGGTACTGCAGGGCCTGTTGCGCAGTGGGGTCGATGCGGTGGCGATCGATCTGACCGTGGAGCGGGCCCGTAATCTCGATCTGCTTGGTTTCGACCGGGCCTTCATCGCCCTGCACGGAGCCGGCGGAGAGGATGGAACGATCCAGGGCTGTCTCGATATCGCCGGGGTTCCCTATACCGGTTCCGGTGTGCTGGGATCGGCGCTGGGCATGGACAAGCTCGCCTGCAAGCGCCTGTGGTCGGGTACCAACCTCCCCAGTGCCCCCTACCGTCTGCTTTCCCCGGATTTCGACGCCGAGGCCGTGGCGGACGCCCTTGGCTTGCCCCTGATCGTGAAGCCGTCGCGCGGTGGCTCCAGCCTCGGCCTGTCGCGGGTGGAGCGCGTCGACGAATTGCGCGCGGCCTACGACGATGCGAGCCGGCATCCCGGTGATGTCTTCGCCGAGCAGTGGATCGTCGGCCGGGAATACACCGTGGCCATCGTCGGCAACGAGCCACTCCCCGTGATCCAGATCGAGACGCCCGGACGGTTCTATGACTACCAGGCGAAATACGAGGCGGACACCACGCGCTACCTCTGTCCGCCACCGCTGGATTCCAGCGCGCTGATCGAGTTGCAGACCCTGGCCCTCAGCGCCTTTGCCGCCATCGACGGTTACGGCTGGGGCAGGATCGATCTGCTGCAGGATGCCCATGGTGAGAATTATCTGATCGAGGTGAACACCGTACCGGGTATGACCGGCCACAGTCTGGTCCCCAAGGCCGCCGCGCAGGCCGGGATCGGCTTTGACGAGTTGTGTCTGCGAATCCTGGACACCAGCTTTCGCAATGAGGTGGTGCCCGATGCGTAACCGTCGCCTTCAGAGACCGCAGCCGTTGCTGCTCAGGGTCCGGCCGGTCCTCGGGGTGGGGCTCCGTCTGGCAGCAGGCATGGCGCTCGCGGGGGTCATGGTGTTGAGCGCAGGCCTGCTGGTGCGCATGGATCTCGAGCGTCTGCTGCGACTGGAACACACGCACATCAGCGGCGATCTGCGGCATCTGCGACCCGACGCGGTGGAGGCCATCCTGGCGGACCATCCGCGCGGGTTGCTGGTACTGGATCTGGAGGCACTGCGCCGGGAACTGCTGACCCTGCCATGGGTGGAGTCCGTGCGCCTGCGCAAGCGCTGGCCGGACACGCTCGAGGTCGGGATCACCGAACCGGTGCCGGTGGCCCGTTGGGGCGACGACCGTCTGGTCGATCGCCATGGCGAGATCTTCGGACCCGTGGACCCCACTGCCTGGGGCTTTCTTCCGGCCCTGGAGGGAGAGAGCGGACGCCAGATCGAACTGATGCGCCGTTATCTGGAGGTCTCCGCACACCTGGCCGATGTCGGGCTCGGGGTCTCGGGGATACGGGAAAATGCCCGTCAGGCCTGGAGCATACGCCTCGACAACGGGGGGGAGATTCTGATGGGACGCGATGGTGACCTGGCCCGCCTGGATCAACTGATACCACTGATGCCCGTCCTGCGCGAAGGCCATCCCGCGCCGTTTGCGCGCATTGACCTGCGTTATGCACGGGGGGCTGCCGTGGCCTGGCAGACCGCCTCGGGGATTGGAGAAACAGAGGGAACCATCCGATGAGACGCAAGACGGGACGCAACGTGATGGCGAAGAAGTCGGAACAGGGCCTGATCGTCGGGCTGGACATCGGTACCTCCAAGATCGAGGCCGTCGTCGGCGAGGTCAACGAGGACGGCGTGATCGAGATCGTCGGCATCGGTTCCTCGCCGTCGCACGGTCTCAAGAAGGGGGTCGTGGTCAACATCGAATCGACGGTGCAGTCGATCCAGCGGGCGGTGGAAGAGGCGGAGTTGATGGCAGGTTGTGAGATCCATTCGGTCTACACCGGGATCGCCGGCAGCCACATCAAGAGCTACAACTCCACCGGCGTGGTCGCGATCCGAATGCAGGAGGCCAGCCTCGGCGACGTCGAGCGGGTCATCGACGCCGCCCGCGCGATCGCGATTCCGGCCGACCAGCGCATCCTCCACGTGCTGCCGCAGGAATACATCATCGACGGGCAGGAGGGGATACGCGATCCCATCGGGATGTCCGGGGTCCGCCTCGAGGCGCGGGTACATCTGGTCACCGGCGCGGTCTCCGCCGCCCAGAACATCGTCAAGTGCGTGGAGCGCTGCGGCCTGCGCGTCGATGACATCATCCTCGAGCAGCTGGCCTCCAGCTATGCGGTCCTCACCGAGGACGAAAAGGACCTGGGCATCTGCCTGGTCGACATCGGTGGCGGTACCACGGATATCGCGGTGTTCGCCAACGGCGCGATCGCACACACCGCGGTGATCCCGATCGCCGGAGATCAGGTCACGAACGACATCGCGGTCGCCCTGCGCACGCCGACGCAGTACGCCGAGGAGATCAAGATCAAGTACGCCTGTGCCCTGCGCCAGCTCGCCGATCCCGGTGAGACGATCGAGGTGCCGGGCGTCGGCGATCGTCCTGCGCGGAGGCTTTCGCGGCAGACCCTGGCGTCGGTGGTCGAGCCCCGCTACGAGGAACTGCTGCAACTGGTGCAGGCGGAGCTCCGTCGCTCCGGTTCAGAGGAGATGATCGCCGCCGGCGTCGTGCTGACCGGGGGTTCCGCGCGCATGGAGGGCGTCGTGGATTTGGCCGAAGAGGTCTTCCACATGCCGGTTCGGCTGGGCATGCCCTACAGCGTGAGCGGACTCTTGGATGTGGTTCGCAATCCCATCCACTCCACCGGCGTGGGCCTCCTGCTGTACGCCCAACAGGCGCGGAACGAGCAGGAGGCACGTCCGGTGGATACCGGCTTCCAGGGCGTCTGGATGCGCATGAAGAACTGGTTTTCGGGGCATTTCTGAGTCCCCGGGGGCAGACCCCGTCGGCCCGCTCGCCGACGGGGCCTTTGTAACTTGAAATCAACCTGCAACGAGAGGACACAACCATGACATTCGAACTGATGGATACCTTCACCCAGAGCGCCACGATCAAGGTCATCGGTGTCGGCGGCGGAGGCGGCAACGCGGTGCAGCACATGGTCTACTCGCAGCTCGAAGGCGTGGACTTCATCTGCGCCAATACCGATGCCCAGGCCCTGAAGAGCCTGGGTGCCAAGACCCTTCTGCAATTGGGCGGGGACATCACCAAGGGACTGGGTGCGGGTGCCGACCCCGCGGTGGGCCGCGAGGCCGCCCTCGAGGATCGCGAACGCATTCAGGAGCTTCTGCAGGGGGCCGATATGGTCTTCATCACCGCCGGCATGGGCGGTGGCACCGGCACCGGGGCCGCCCCCGTGGTGGCGCAGATCGCGAAGGAAATGGGCATCCTGACCGTCGCGGTGGTCACCAAGCCGTTCCCCTTCGAGGGCAAGAAGCGCATGCAGGTGGCGATGGCGGGGATCAAGGCCCTGACCGAGCAGGTCGATTCGCTGATCACCATCCCGAACGAGAAGCTGCTGACCGTGCTGGGCAAGAACACCACCCTGCTCGACGCCTTCAAGGCGGCCAATGACGTGCTGTTCGGGGCCGTACAGGGCATTGCCGAGCTGATCACCCGACCCGGCCTGATCAACGTGGACTTCGCCGACGTGCGCAATGTGATGCGCGAGATGGGCATGGCGATGATGGGGACCGGGACCGGCAGCGGTGAGGATCGTGCGCGGCAGGCGGCGGAGGCGGCCATCGCCAGTCCGCTGCTGGAGGATATCGATATCTCCGGCGCGCGCGGTATCCTGGTCAATGTGACTGGCGGCCTGGATGTCGGCATCGGCGAGTTCGAGGAGGTGGGGGAGGCCGTGAAGGCCCTGGCCTCGGAGGATGCCACCGTGGTGGTTGGCACGGTGATCGATCCCGAGATGAAGGACGAGCTGCGGGTGACCCTGGTCGCAACCGGCCTCGGCAGCCCGGCCAAGCCGGTTCCAGCGGAACGCCCCAGCGTGCGCGTGGTCGACGCGGCGCCGCGCCGCGTGGTCGGTTCCGACCTGGAGGGCCTGGAGCGTCCGACCGCATTGCGTCGTGGCGAGGGCAATCTGGCCATGGACTACGCGGGACAGTCCGGTATCGACGTGCTGGACATTCCGGCCTTCCTGCGCAAACAGGCCGACTGAGGGTGTTATCTATGCAGGGTGAGCGGAATCCTGCAATAATGCTGTCATTGTTGTGTAAGTCTGGGCCGGGTCCCGGGATCCGGCTCAGGCTGTGACCACCTGCCGTGGAGTGATCGTGCGTTGATCAAACAGAGAACGCTCAAAAACAGTATTCGCGCCACGGGTGTTGGTCTGCATACCGGGGAGAAGGTCACGCTGACCTTGCGTCCCGCGGCCCCCAATACCGGGGTCATCTTCCATCGGTCCGACCTCGAACCGCCCGTCTCGATTCCTGCAGCGGCGGAGAATGTCGGGGACACGCGTCTCTCCACCACGCTGGTCGCGGACGATGTCCGTGTATCCACCGTCGAACACCTCCTGTCCGCGGTGGCTGGTCTCGGTATCGACAACCTGCACGTGGATGTGAGTGCGCCCGAGGTGCCGATCATGGACGGCAGTGCCGGGCCCTTCGTGTTCCTGTTGCAGTCCGCAGGCCTGAAGGAGCAGAACGCAGCGAAGCGGTTCATACGTATCAAGCGCACCGTCGAAATCCACGATGACGACAAGTGGGTACGCTTTGATCCCTACGAGGGATTCAAGGTGGGCTTCTGCATCGACTTCGAACACCCGATGTTCACCAGCGGCAGTCAACGCGCCGAGCTGGATTTTTCATCCACGTCCTTTGTGCGTGAGGTGGCGCGCGCGCGCACCTTCGGGTTCATGCGCGACATCGAGGCGCTGAGGGCCAACCAGCTGGCATTGGGCGGAAGCCTCGACAATGCCATTGTGCTGGACGACTTCAAGATCCTGAACGAAGACGGGCTCCGCTACGAAAACGAGCTGGTCAAACACAAGATCCTCGATGTGGTCGGGGATCTCTACCTGTTGGGTCACAGCCTCATCGGCGCCTTCACCGGGCACAAGTCTGGGCATGCACTGAACAATCAACTGATCCGGCAACTGAAGCTCGACCAGGATGCCTGGGAACTGGTGACCTTCGAGGACGAGTCGCAGCCCCTGCCGATCTCCTTCGGGCAGATCACCCAGACCCTGACCGGCTAAGTCCCGGCCTGCGCCAGGCGGCGCAGGGCATTGGACAGTGGCGCGTCCTCGATGCCCGCTGCCAGCGTTTCCAGGGACCTGCGTGCGGCCGCCGGGATACTGCGCTGCACCGGTGGCGCCGAGCGGGCCATCGGTTCCGGTCGTTCGCGCGACAGCATCACCCGCACCTTCCCGATGTGCGCCTGCCCGCCGGCCGCCAGGATCTTGCGGATCTCCCGTTCCAGAAAGCGCAGCTCCGTTGCGCTGGCGCGGTCGCGGCAGGCGATGACGAGCGTATCCCCCAGCGTCGCCAGGTCGATGCGATCCCGTTCGATATACTGGCCGAGCACGCCCTGGAGCTCGCGTTTGATATCGCTATCGCCCTGCGAGCGCTGGCGCCACGCGGGGTCGATGTAACGGGCCAGCAGCCGGGGAGCGGAGCGCCGGACGGCTTCGGTGGTGTCGCTGGGCATGTCTCGTACCGGATCCTGTTTCCGAAGACCAGTATACGCCGCTGCGTCCCTCCGGGATCGGCGGGGCTCCGCCGGGAACTTCGGATCCGGATGGTTTATCCTATCCGGCTTTCATCTCATTCATTTCGTGGGTTCCCATGGTCACTGGTTTCGTACGCAAGCTGTTCGGCAGTCGTAATGATCGCGCCATCAAGCGCTACCAGAAGGTCGTGCACATGATCAATGCACTGACCGACGAGACTGAGCGTCTGTCCGAATCGGAGCTTGCGGCCAGGACCGGCGAGTTCCGGGCACGGGTGGAGGCCGGTGCCTCCCTGGAGAGCCTCCTGCCGGAGGCCTTTGCGGTCTGCCGGGCGATGAGCCAGCGGACCCTCGACATGCGCCACTTCGACGTGCAGCTGATCGGCGGCATGGTCCTGAACGACGGCCGCATCGCCGAGATGCGCACCGGTGAGGGCAAGACGCTGGTCGCGACCCTGACCGGTTACCTCAATGCCCTGTCCGGTCGCGGTGTACACGTGATCACCGTCAATGACTACCTGGCTCGCCGCGACGCCGTCTGGATGGGGCGGCTCTACCATGCGCTCGGGCTCTCGGTCGGCGTGATCAACAGCTCCGGCGGCCTCGGCGTGGACGCATCCTCCTTCATCTACGATCCCGACTACCATCCGGAAGGTGAGGGCTACCCAAGGCTCAGGCCCGCGACGCGCCGCGAGGCCTATGCGGCCGACATCACCTACGGGACCAACAACGAGTTCGGTTTCGACTACCTGCGCGACAACATGGCCTTCCGGGCAGAGGATCGCGTCCAGCGTGGTCTCAACTACGCCATCGTCGACGAGGTCGACTCCATCCTGATCGACGAGGCACGCACCCCGCTGATCATCTCCGGCCCCAGTGGCGACAGCTCGGAGATGTACATGCGCATGAACACCATCGTGCCGCAGCTCAGGCCGCAGCAGGACGAGGAGTCCGAGGGCGACTATTACGTCGACGAGAAGGCCAAGCAGGTCTTCCTCAGTGAGGAGGGCCAGGAACGGGTCGAGCAACTGTTGCACGAGCATGGGCTGCTGGAATCGTCGCAGACCCTGTACGACGCGGCCAGCATCCCCATCCTGCACCACCTGAATGCGGCCCTGCGTGCCCATGCCTTGTTCAAGCGCGATGTCGCCTACCTCGTGCGCGATGGCAAGATCTACATCATCGACGAGTTCACCGGCCGCACCATGCCCGGCCGGCGCTGGTCCGAGGGGCTGCATCAGGCCATCGAGGCCAAGGAGGGCGTGCCGATCCAGCAGGAGAACCAGACGCTGGCGTCGATCACCTTCCAGAACTACTTCCGGCTCTACGACAAGCTCTCGGGAATGACCGGCACCGCCGACACCGAGGCCTACGAGTTCCAGACCATCTACGCCCTCGAGGTCGTGGTGATTCCGGGCAACAAGCCCCTGAATCGGAACGACATGCAGGACCTGGTCTACCTGACGCAGGACGAGAAGTACGAGGCGATCATCAAGGAGATCCGCTGGTGCGTGGAGCACCACCAGCCGGTGCTGGTCGGCACCGCCTCGGTGGAGGCCTCCGAACGACTGGCCGGGGCGCTGAAGAAGACCGGCATTCCGTTCGAGGTGCTGAACGCGAAGCAGCACGAGCGGGAGGCGCACATCATCGCCCAGGCCGGTCGGCCTGGCTCGGTGACCATTGCCACCAACATGGCGGGTCGTGGCACCGACATCGTGCTCGGGGGCAGCCTGGAGGCGGAGCTCGAGGGTCTGGGCGAGCATCCGGATCCGGCCACGGTCGAGCAGGTGAAGACGGAATGGCAGGAGCGCCACGAGGCCGTGGTGGCAGCGGGCGGCCTGCATATCATCGGCTCGGAGCGGCATGAGTCACGCCGCATCGACAATCAGCTCCGTGGGCGTTCAGGGCGCCAGGGCGACCCGGGATCGAGCCGTTTCTTCCTGTCGCTGGAAGACAACCTGATGCGCATCTTCGCCTCCGAGCGGGTGCGCGGACTGATGCAGCGCCTGGGCATGGAGAAGGGCGAGGCCATCGAAAACGCCTGGGTCAGCCGCGCGATCGAGAACGCCCAGCGCAAGGTCGAGGCACACAACTTCGATATCCGCAAGCAGCTGCTGGAATACGACGACGTCGCCAACGACCAGCGCCGGGTCATCTACGAGCAGCGCGCGGAGTTGCTGACTGCCGATGACATCTCAGACACCATCGATGCCCTGCTGCGCGACGTGGTCAATGCCACCATCAGCCAGTACGTGCCGCCGGCGAGCGTCGAGGACGAGTGGGATATCCCTGGCCTCACCACCGCCCTGAGCGCGGAATTCGGTCTCGATCTGCCGATCCAGGACTGGCTGGACAGTGAACAGGATCTGCATGAGGAACCCCTGCGCGAACGCATCGTCGACAAGGCGCGCGCGATCGTCGAGGAAAAGCGGGCGGCGTTGGGCGACGACCTGATGAAGCGTCTGCAGCGCGACGTGATGCTCCAGGTCCTGGACAGCCAATGGAAGGAACACCTGGCCTCCATGGATTACCTGCGCCAGGGGATCGGCCTGCGTGGCTATGCCCAGCGCAACCCGAAACAGGAGTACAAGCGCGAGGCCTTCGCGATGTTCGAGGCCCTGCTGGAGCGGATCAAGGCCGACGTGATCAAGATGCTGCTGCGCCTGCAGCTGCGCTCCGAGAGCGCCGCAGAGGAATTCGGGCGTCGCTTCGCCCGTGCGCCGGAGGGCATCCAGTTCAAGCACGAGGATCCCAACAGCCCGTTGCGGGCGCCTGAGAAGGAGGACGAGGGCGACTCCGCCCAGCCGTACCGTCGCGAGGGACCGAAGCTGGGCCGCAATGATCCCTGCTGGTGCGGTTCGGGCAAGAAATACAAGCACTGCCACGGCCGTCTGAGCTGAGGCTTCCCCGATGGCCGTGGCCCTCCTGGCACCGACCTGGCTGCCGTCCGTTCCCGGGATCCGGCTGGCCACCTGCGCCGCCGGCATCCGCTACCGCGACCGCGACGATCTGCTGCTGATCGATGCCGGCCCGGAGGCCGCGATCGCCGCGCTGTTTACCGCCAATGCCTTCTGTGCGGCGCCGGTTCGGGTAGCGCGCGAACATCTCGCCGCTGGCGCACCCCGCTGGCTTCTGATCAACGCCGGTAACGCCAATGCCGGCACCGGCCAGGCTGGAGTGGCCGCGGCCCGCGCGACCTGCGCCGCCGCCGGGGAGGTCTGCGCTGCGCCGGCGCACGCCGTGCTGCCGTTTTCCACGGGTGTCATCGGCGAGCCGCTTGCGGTGGATTGCATTGAGCAGGCCTTGCCCGGCCTGTGCGCGGGACTGCGCGATGATGCCTGGCTGGCCGCGGCGCGTGCGATCATGACCACCGACACCGTGCTCAAGGGGGCGGCCAGGACCGTCCGGCTCGCGGCCGGAACGATCACGCTGACCGGGATCGCCAAGGGTTCGGGCATGATCCATCCCGACATGGCGACGATGCTGGCCTTCATCGGCACGGATGCGCGCATCGATGCGGCGTTGCTGCAGGAGCTGCTGGGCCACGCCGGGGACCGCAGTTTCAATGCCATCACCGTGGATGGGGATACGTCCACCAACGACGCCCTGGTCTGCATGGCCAGCGGTGCCAGTGGTGTCGAGATCAAGACAGCCGCTGATCGGGACGGTTTCGCCGCCGCCCTGGACTCGCTATGCCTGGAACTGGCCGAGGCCATCGTCCGGGATGGCGAGGGAGCGACCAAATTCGTGCGCGTGATCGTGGGTGGCGCCCGCGACCGCGGAGAGGCGCGCCGGGTTGCCGAGACGGTGGCCCTGTCCCCCCTGGTGAAGACGGCGCTGTTCGCTTCGGACCCGAATTGGGGCCGAATCCTGGCCGCGATCGGGCGTGCGGGGATCGAGGCCTTGGAGATCGAGCGGGTAGGGGTCACCGTGAACGGCGTGGAGATCGTGTCAGCGGGGGGCCGCGCCCCGAACTACACCGAGGCGTCCGGACAGAAGGCATTCGCCGAGGCTGAGCTGGATATCGTCATCGACCTCGCCCGGGGGGCTGCCGGGTACACCAAGTACACCTGTGACTTCTCGTACGACTACGTCCGGATCAACGCCGATTACCGCTCCTGAGCCAGGGCTCCGGGTGGCGATCGGTCTGCTCCGGGATCGCGCCGGCCGTGTCCTGATCAGCCGCCGTGGCGCCGACGTCCATCTGCCGGGCCTGTGGGAGTTCCCGGGAGGAAAATGTGATCCGGGCGAGGGGGGGCGGGCTGCGCTGCAAAGGGAATTGCGCGAGGAACTGGGTATCGAGGCCCTCGCCGCGACCGAAATCCTTGTGATTGCCCATGCGTACCCCGACCGTTCCGTGGAGCTGCGGGTCTTTCGCGTCGAGGCATGGCGGGGGCAGGTCACGCCGCGGGAGGGTCAGTCCCTGCAGTGGGTCGAGCCCCGCGCCCTGGTCCGGTTCGCCTTTCCCGAGGCAAGCCGGGCCATCGTCAACGCGGCACGGTTGCCGGAGTTCTATCTGATCTCGCCGGAACCGCAGTCCGCTGCACAGATCGATATCGAGGTCCGGCGCATCGATCGAAGATTGGCCCGTGGGGGCATCGGCCTGTTGCAGATTCGGGCGCCGGGTCTGGAGCAGGCGCCGTTTCTGGAATACGCGCATGCGCTGCTGGCCTGTGCGCAACGCCACGGCGTGGAGGTCCTGGTCAACGCACCGCACGCCTGGCTGGATGGCCTGCCACCGACCATCGGCTGGCACCTCTCCGAGCGGCGCCTGTGGTCCTTGTCCGCGCGTCCCGACTGCGCGGGCTGGCTGGCTGCCTCGGTGCACGACCGGGGGGCACTGGATCGGGCCATGGCCCTGCCGGTGGACTTTGTCGTGGTCGGGCCGGTGCAGCGCACACTGACCCATCCGGAGGCACCGCCGCTGGGATTCCAGGGTTTCGCGGATCTTCGCGCCGGTGCCGCTTGTCCCGTCTTCGCCCTCGGCGGGCTGGGTCCCGTCGACCTGCCTGCGGTGAAGGCCGCCGGGGGGCAGGGGATTGCCGCGATCCGGGGCCTCCTGGACTGACGGCGGTCGCGCCCGCCGCCTTGCTTCAGATTGCGCAGCAGCTCAGTTGGAAGGGTACGTCGCGGGACACGATCCGCGGGCGCTCGTGAAAGTCGCCGGGGTCGAGAAAGCGCACCGTGAAGCGCTGCCGTCCGGCGCTGATCTCGGGATAGCATTGCTGGTCGCTGTCAATACTGATGCGCAGCATCTGCCAGGCGTAGTTCGTGTCCAGCCCCTGCTCGTAATAGCCATCATGGGCGGTCATCCTGCGTGGGGTTCCGGCCGCGCGCATGAAGGCCAGCACCTGGGTGGTGGCCTCGGCCACCGTCTCCAGGGGCTGAAACCATTCGAGCAGCAGTTCCTCGCGTGCAGCGGCGGGCTGTGACAGCCAGTAATGGTAGATGGGGAGATCGAAATCGCAGGCGCCGCCGGGCAATGCGGTGCGCTGGCGGACGCTGGTGAAGAATTCGTTGCCCTTGATCCGATGGTCCACACTGCCGACCTGATCCTCGAGGCGCGCCAGCAGCCGCCGCTGTCCCTGCATGGTGAGGGTAAGGCGTTCCTGATCGACACCGGGTTGCGCGGCGAGCCGGTTCAGGTTGGCAATCTGACGCTCGATCTCCCCCATGAGCTCGCGTTTCACATCGACGCGTCCGGCCAGCGCATAGATGTCGACCAGGACCGTGAGCGCATGGTGGTGGTCGAAGTCGCGCGCCGCCAGGCTCGTGCCGCGGAACCGTTCCACCAGCGCCTCCAGGCGCAGCAGCAGTCGCACGCGCTCGTGCAGCGGTTGTTCAAAGGTCAGCGTCGACTGGCTCAAGGCATGGAATCCAGAAAGTTGAGGTCCAGTATCGGGCATGTCCGCGGTGCATTTCTACCCGGCGGCCGCAGACGCCGCGCAAGGCTGCGGGCAGGGCGGGGAAGCGCCCTTCGGGACGTCTGCGCGTCAGGCCGCGGTGTCGCGATAGAGCCGGTCCAGTGCCCGTACCCGGCGGCCCAGGGATTCCGGCCCGGACGGGGCGCCGTTGTCGATCAAATCGTCCGCCGCCTCGAGCCTGGCGGCCCGGGAGGCCTGGCTCCTGACCATGGTCCAGGCGGCCTCCGCGTCCATGCCATCGCGGGCCATGACGCGCTGCACCTGCACGGGCTCCGGACAGTCGACGACGAGGATGCGATCGACGCGGTCGCGCCAATCCGCCTCGAGCAGCAGCGGGATGACCAGCACCGCGTAGGGCGTACCTTCCGGGAGGGCTGCGATCCGGTCAGCCATCGCCCGGTCGATGGCCGGGTGCACGACGGACTCGAGGCGGGCACGCAGGGCGGGATCGCCGAAGACGCGACTACGGAGCGCTGCGCGATCGAGGCTGCCGTCCTCCCGGCGCAGATCGGATCCGAACAGCCGGAAGACCGCCTCCAGCAGGGGCTGTCCTGGCGCGAGGACATCGCGCGCGAGCTGGTCGGTATCGATCACCGGGATGCCCAACTCCGCGAAGCGCCTGGCGACGGTGCTCTTGCCGCTACCGATGCCTCCGGTGAGCCCCACCCGCAGCATTGGGCTAAGGCAGATAGAGGGCGAGCAGCTGATCGCCCCAGATCAGGGCCAGCCAGCCGGCCGCGGCCAGGTAAGGCCCGAAGGGGATGGGGATATTGCGGTCGCGCCCGCGCAGCAGGATCAGGGCGATGCCGACGATCGCGCCGACCAGCGACGCCAGCAGCAGGACCACGGGCAGGATCTGCCAGCCCAGCCAGGCGCCAATGGCCGCGAGCAGCTTGAAGTCGCCGTAGCCCATGCCCTCCTTGCCGGTCAGCAGGCGAAAGCCGTGATAGACCAGCCACAGGCTGAGGTAGCCGGCCATCGCACCGATGACCGCGGATTCGAGATCGGTGAACAGGCCGAAGGCGTTGGCCGCGAGGCCCAGCCACAGCAGCGGCAGGGTGAGTTGGTCCGGCAGCAGGGTGGTGCGGGCATCGATCCCCGAGGCCGCGACCAGGAAGCCGGTGAAGAGCAGCCCCGCGAGGCCGGCCGCGGTGGGCCCGAAGTGCCAAATGGTGACGGTGAAGAGCGCCGCCGTCAGCAGTTCCACCAGCGGATACTGCCAGGAGATGCGGGTTGCACACCCGGGACAGCGGCCACGCAGCAACAGGAAGCTGAGGAGCGGAATGTTCTCCCGCGCCGTGATCTCGCGGCTGCAACGGGGGCATTGCGAGCGGGGCCACCAGAGATCGTAACGCGCCGGTTCCCCGGCCACGGCGGGCTGTTCCAGTACTGCGCGCGCCTCCTGTTCCCACTCCCGCTGCATCATCAACGGCAACCGGTGGATCACCACATTGAGGAAGCTGCCGATCATCAGCCCGAACAATGCGGCCAGGGGCAGGGCCCAGGCATTCACGACCTCCAGCCAGGAACTCATGATCCCGTAACCGGCATCGGTCTCCGGGGTCGGGGGGCCGGACCCGTCACTAGATGACCTGGCCGAGCATGAAGATCGGCAGATACATCGCGATCACCAGGCCGCCGATCAGGACCCCGAGGATGACCATGATCAGGGGCTCGAGCAGGCTCGAGAGGCTGTCCACCGCGTTGTCGACCTCTTCTTCGTAGAAGTCGGCGACCTTCGACAGCATCGCGTCCAGGGAGCCGGATTCCTCGCCGATTGCGACCATCTGCACCACCATGTTGGGAAAGATGCCGACATTGCGCATCGACCACTGCAACTGCGCGCCCGCCGCCGTTTCCTCCCGCATGCGCTCGGTGGCCTCCCCGTAGAGGGCGTTGCCGGTGGCCCCGGCGACCGAACGCAGGGCATCGACCAGCGGCACGCCCGCTGCGAACATGGTGGCGAGGGTGCGCGCGAAGCGGGCGATCGCCGCCTTGCGCAGGATGGGCCCGATGGCCGGGATCTTCAGGATCAGGATATCCAGGGTGCGTCGGAAACGGGGCGAACGGCGGTGGGCCTGCCTCAGGACGAAGATGATCAGCAGAATCACCCCGAGAATCATCCACCAGGAGCTCTGCACGAAATTGGACAGGTTCACCACCATGCGGGTGAAGGCGGGGAGATCGGCCCCGAAGCCGACGAACAGGGCCTCGAACTGGGGAACGACGAAGATCAGCAGGATGGCGGTCACCACGATGGCCACGACGATGACGGCGGCCGGGTAGAACATGGCCTTCTTGATCTTCGCCTTCAGGCTTTCCGTCTTCTCCTTGTAGGTGGCGATCTTGTCCAGCAGGGTCTCCAGCGTCCCCGACTGCTCACCCGCCTCGACCAGGTTGATGACCAGCTCGTCGAAGTATCTCGGGTGCTTGGCCAGGGCGGCGGCGAAGGTCTCGCCTCCCTCCACGGCGGCCTTCAGATCCATGATCAGCTCGGACATCGCCGGGTTCTCGTGGCCCCGGCCGACGATGTCGAAGGCCTGGACCAGCGGCACGCCCGAACTCAGCATGGTGGTCATCTGGCGCAGGAAGTAGGCGACGTCGACCGGTTTGATCTTCTTCTTGGTCGAGAACAGCGACTTCGGCTTCTTGCGGATCTTCAGGACGTTGACCCCATTGCGCCGCAATTCGGCCCTGGCTGCGGCCTCGTTGTCGGCGCTGGTTTCGCCCTTGACCCTGGTTCCCCGCTTGTTCAGGCCTTCCCACAAAAAGATCGTATTGGTATCTGCCATGGCTTGCGCTAGTCCGTGGTCACGCGGTTGATTTCCTCAAGGCTGGTGAAGCCCGCCTTGGCCTTGAGCAGACCCGCGCGCCGGAGGTCGTTGATGCCCTCGCGCTCCGCCTGCTCCGCCAGTTCCATGCTGTTGCATCCCTGCAGGATCAGTCGCTGCATTGTCTCCGAGATCGGCAGCACCTGGTAGATGCCCACCCGTCCCTTGTAGCCGCCGGTGCACTGGTCGCAGCCGACAGGCCGGTACAGCGACATGCCGGAGGTGATGTCATCGTCGGTGAACCCCTCCTTCAGGAGGACCTCTCGCGGCAGCTGTTCCGGGGCCTTGCAGTTGGGGCAGAGGCGTCGTGCGAGCCGCTGGGCGATGATCAGCAGGATGGATGACGCGATGTTGTAGACCGGGACCCCCATGTTCGCGAGCCGGGTCAGGGTCTGGGGCGCATCGTTGGTGTGCAGGGTCGACAGCACCAGGTGACCGGTCTGTGCCGCCTTGATGGCGATCTCCGCCGTTTCCAGGTCGCGGATCTCCCCGACCATGATCACGTCCGGATCCTGGCGGAGAAAGGCGCGCAGGGCGTTGGCGAAGGTCAGGCCGATCTTGGGGTGGACATTGACCTGGTTGATCCCCGGCATGTTGATTTCCGCGGGATCCTCGGCCGTGGAGATGTTCCGGTCGTTGGTATTCAGGATGCCCAGCCCCGTGTATAGCGAGACCGTCTTGCCCGAGCCGGTTGGGCCGGTGACCAGAATCATGCCGTAGGGTCGGTTCAGGGCGTTGAGGTACAGCCGCTTCTGCTCTTCCTCGAATCCCAGCACATCGATGCTCAGGGCGCTGGCGTCCGAGTCGAGTATGCGCAGCACGATCTTCTCGCCGTACAGCGTGGGCAGGCTGTTCACCCGGAAATCGACGGCCCGCGTGCGAGACAGCTTCAGCTTGACCCGGCCGTCCTGAGGAACCCGGCGCTCGGCGATATCCATCTGCGACATGACCTTCACCCGCGCGACGATGCGGGAGGACATGGTCATCGGGGGATGTCCGACATCGTAGAGCATACCGTCGATGCGAAAGCGCACCCGGAAATCCCGTTCATAGGGCTCCAGGTGGATATCCGATGCCTTGCGGCGAATGGCGTCGAGCAGGAGCTTGTTCACGAAGCGCACCACCGGCGCATCGTCGATGCCCTCGTTGCCGCTGTCCTGGTCGTCCTCGATGTCCTCGCTGGCGACGGCCAGGTCGGCGAATCCGTCGTCATCGAGGTCCTCCATCATCGCCATCGCGGCATTGATGGAATCCTCGATCAGCCGGTCGAGCTTGTTGTGCTCCACCAGCACGGTCTCGATGGTCAGGCCGGTGGCGAACTTGAATTCGTCGGAGGCGGACAGGTTCGTGGGGTCCGAGATCGCCACGAACAGCCGGCTGCCGCGTTGCAGCAGCGGCAGGGCATGGTGCTTGCGGATCAGGGTCTCGTTCAGGTGCTCGCGCGGCAGAAGGTCGCGGTCGAAGGCGGCCAGATCCAGGATGGGGAGGCCGAATTCCTCCCCGGCGGCCTCCGCCAGGCGCGTCTCGGAGATCTTGGTGCGCGTCGCGAGAAGCGCCACCAGCGGCGTCTGCTGATCGCGCGCCTCCTCGGACAGGGCCGCGATCAAGCCCGGTTCGGCCAGGCCCGCGTCCACCAGGCGACGCGCCAGTCCGGGTAGACGAGCAGAGGCGGTAGCGTTCGACATGGATATCAGGGTGCTTCCCTCTGTCAGTTGCGTCAACACTTTAAGGACTTGGCGGGGAAAAAAGAAGGGTTTTCCGCACTCTGGGTCCCACCGGGGATTCCCCGATCCCCGCCGTCGCGCAGTTCGGGCGTCTGCAGGAGGGCGCTCCCGCCGTTCCCGGGGCGACCGGGGGTTGACGGCGGGGGTGCGGATCAAGGAATATACGCGGCTTGATCGAGGAGGGGTTCCCGAGCGGTCAAAGGGGGCAGACTGTAAATCTGCTGGCTCAGCCTTCGGAGGTTCGAATCCTCCCCCCTCCACC
>JAWLFM010000086.1:0-10624 GCA_041685565.1 Thioalkalivibrio sp. | reverse complement strand
CCTTCTGTTGGATGCGCTGAAGGTCTCGCCGGCCGCGGACGGGATCAGAGGTAGCGTTGGAGCCAGCCGTCGAGGTCCGTCTCGGTGACCTCCCCACGATGGGTTTCCCGAACGATGCCGTCTCGGTCGATGAGCAGGGAGTAGGGCAGGGCACCGATGCGGTTTCCGTATGCGCGGCCCACCGCCATTGCCTCGTCCTGGCCGATCAGGATCGGGAATCCGATGCCGAAGCTGTCGACGAACGCCTGGGTCTCCGCGAGTTCGTCCACCGCGACCGCCACGATGGTAAATCCCTGCTCGGCATACTGCGCATAGCGGTCCTGGAACATCGGCATCTCCTTCTTGCAGGGTGGGCACCAGGTTGCCCAGAAATTCAGGAGTACCAGGTCACCGTCCCACTCGCTGAACCGTCGCGGCTCACCGTCCAGATCGGGCAGCGTGAAGTCGATGCGCCGAAATTCCTGGGCGTCGGCTGCCGCCACCGTCTCGGCGGCTGTCGGCGTGTTCTCGCCCGCTCGTGCGCCCTCGTCGGGGACGGCGCAGGCGAGCAGGGTGAAGGCCGCGAGGACGCCGAAGACGGCAATCCGGGGGTGGCGGTGATGGCGGTTCATGGCCGGACCCCGATGCCTTGCTCGACATGCTCGAGGAACCGCTCGGCGTTCATGTAGCCCACCGCACGACGGTTGCGCAGTTCCGACCCGTCGGCATCGTAGAAGATCATGGCGGGTGGTCCGAACAGGTTGAAGGCACGCATCAGGTCGCGATGCTCGGAGCTGTTGGCGGTCACGTCCGCCTTCAGCAGATGTACTTCGCTCATGGCCTGGATCACACGGGGATCCTGGAAGGTCGTGCGCTCCAGTCGCACGCAGTCCACACACCAGTCCGCATAGAAGTCCAGGAAGACCGGCTGGTTCCTCTGTTGCGCTGCGGCCACTTCGCGTTCCACGTCGGCAATGCTGTCGACCTCGGTGAACTCCATCTGCGTGGCACGCTGCACCCCGTCGGCGCCGACGACCATGGTCGCGGGGGAACTCAGACCGGCCAGGGGCCGGAACAGGTCCTTGCCCCCCGTGGCCGCCCCCAGCATCAGGATGACGCCATAGACCAGCAGCACCAGCCCGACCCCCTTCCACAGGGTGCGCCAGCCCGAGGCGCCCGGGGGAGGCGACTGCAGCGCGCCCATGTAGATGCCGGTCACGATGAACAGGCTGGACCAGAGGAACAAGGCAATCTCGCCGGGGATCACCCGCTCGAGCAGCCAGATGCCCATCGCCAGCAGGCCGACTCCGAACACGGCCTTGACCGTATCCATCCACGGTCCGGCCTTGGGCAGGATCTTGCCGGCCGAGGTCCCGATCGCGAGCAGCGGGGCCCCCATGCCCATGCTCAGTGCGAACAGGGCGATGCCACCCAGTACCGCGTCACCGGTCTGGCTGATGTAGAGCAGCGCGCCGACCAGGGGTGCGGTGACGCAGGGGCCGACGATCAGGGCCGCCAGGAAGCCCATGATCGCCGCACCCACCAGGGTGCCGCCCTCCTGCTTGTTGCTGACGTTGGCCAGCCGGCTCTGGATGCCGGAGGGCATCTGCAGTTCGTAGAAACCGAACATGGACATGGCCAGCGCGATGAACACGAGCACGAAGCCGCCGATGATCCAGGGGTTCTGGAAGGCCGCCTGCAGGTTGGCGCCGGCGAGTCCGGCAAAGACCCCGGCCAGGGTGTAGGTGAAGGCCATCGCCAGCACGAAGGCGAGCGAGATGAAGAACGCCTTGCGCGTGGTCAGGTCCTTTTGCCCGACGATGATGTTGGACAGGATGGGGATCATCGGAAACACGCAGGGGGTGAAGGTCAGCAGCAGGCCGAAGCCGAAGAAGGCCAGCGCCACCAGCCAGATGCGGCCATCGGCAAGCTGCGCGGCGATGCGGTCCTGTTCGGTCACCGGGCCCGCGTCAATCGCGTCCCTGTCGGTGCCGATCGCCGGCGGTGCGTCCGCCTCGTCCGCCAGGGTGGTGGCGAAGGTGACGGCGATGTCCTGGGTCAGCGGTGGGTAGCAGACGCCGAGGTCGGCGCAGCCCTGGTAGTCCACGGCCAGCACGATTTCGGCAGCGTCGTCGACGCCGCGCAGCACCGGCACCAGGATCTCGACGCTGTCACGATAGGTCTCGGTCTCGCCGAAGAACTCATCCTCGGTCAGGATGCCGTCCGGCGGGTTCACCGGTCCCAGCTCGATCCCCTCGCCTTCGGCGATCCGGAATCCCAGCTTGTCGCGGTAGAGGTAGTAGCCCTCGGCGATGTCGAACCGCACCACCACGGCGTTCTGGCTGATGGCCCTGGCGCTGGCGGCGAAGGCGATCTCGGGTTCGAGCAGTTCGTTGGCCTCGCCGAAATCACCGGTGATCGCGCCCAGCGCCTCGAGGGCCGCCCCTTCGCGCGGCCCTTCCGCCGCCGGGGCGGGCAGTTCCGGCAGGGTCAGGCTGACGGTCTGGAAGTGCGGCGGGTAGCAGACGCCGAGGTCGGCACAGCCCTGTGATCGTGCGGTCAGTTCGATCTGGCGGCCCTGCGCGGCGAGCACCGGCAATTCGATGTCGATCCGGTCGCGGTAGGTCTCGACCCGGCCGAAGAACTCGTCGTCCTTCACCGTGCCGTCGGGAATGCGCGGCTCTCCGAACTCCAGACCGCTGCTCTCCGGCGTGAACCGGAACTGCTCCCGGTACATGTAATAACCGTCGGCAATGTTCCAGCGGATCCGCAGGGTGTTGCCGTCGATGGCCTCGGCCTCGATGGCGAAGGCCACATCCGGGTCGAGTAGATCATCATCCTCGAACAAGGCGGTCGCCAGACCCGGCATCAGGGTCAGCGTCAGGAGCAGGAGGGAGAACCAGTGCCTGGGGGTCATCGGGTGCATTGTCGAATCCAGTCTAGGTAATCGGGCAGACCCGCCGTGATCGGCAGGGCGATGATTTCCGGTGTGTCGTAGGGATGCCGTTGCACCAGCCACTCCTGCAGGGCGCCATAGCGGGCTACGCTCGTCTTGATCAGCAGGGTGTATTCCCGCGCCTCTTCGACCCGTCCCTGCCAGAGGTAGACGGACCGGCCCGCAGATACTACATGGACGCAGGCGGCGAGCCGTTGTTCCACCGCCTCACCCGCGAGCACCCCGGCCGTGTCCTCGTCATCGACCGTGGTGATCACCAGCAGGTATTCCGGCGTTCCTGGGTTGTCCACCGCTGCACCTCCGCTCATTCGACAGGCGGCAGGGAGATCCGTGCGCTCTGGCCGGCCCGCAGTCGAGCGGTCTCGGGAGTGGAGAAATGGACCTCCAGGCGATAGCCCGGACCGAAGCCGATGTCCTCGAGTTGCCAGCCGACGCTGGCGACGGATCCATCGAAGGCCTCTCCGGTATCCAGCCGGACAGCGACCGGCTGCCCGGGTTGCAGACGCCCGGCGGTGTCGGCATCCACGGTTGCCTCGGCAAGCATCGGGTCGGTGCTGCCAAGGACGGCCAGTACCGGTGGCGCCAGCGCCGGGCTGACCGCCTCTCCCGCAGACACCGTCACCGACAGGACCCGCGCCGCTGCCGGGGCACGGACCACGCTGTCCTCCAGGTCGATGCGGGTCTTCTGCAATTGCGCGTCGGCACGGGCCAGTCGCGCCGCGGCCATCGCACGCTCGATGCGGCTCAGCTCCAGTTCGCGCAGCGCGATCAGGGTGCGGTCATACAGTTCCTCGGCACGTTCGACCTCCCGGTCGGCCTCGGCGAGTTCCAGGCGCAGCCTCTCCCGTTCGGCCTCGCCGGCACGGGCATCGGCCCGCAGCCGGCGCGTGTCCAGCGTGAACAGGGTCTGGCCCTCGGTGACCCGGTCGCCCGGCCGGATGGAGATCTCTCGGACCACGCCGGCCAGGGGCGCCGAGATGGTGTGGCGCTGGCCCCAGTCGATCCGGGACTCCAGGTCGTCCGCGATGAGCGGCTGGATCAGCATGAGGCCGAGACCCGTCAGGGTGGCGGCGAGGACCAGGCGATGGGATCGGGATGCACCCATGGTTCACGGCTCCATCAGGAATCGGGGGGGAAGGGACTCAGTGACCGATCGCCGACCATCAGCGCAAGGCGCTCGAAGGCCAGCGCCAGTGCGTATTCCGTGGCCGCATGGAAATGCGCGGTCGCGCTCTGCTGGACCATGGAGTCACCCAGGTCGGCGGTCTCCTCCAGGTCATACAGCGCCCTGGCGCGGTCAATGTAGAGTTCGCGGTAGTCCATGCGCGCGATGGCCTGGTCCCGCTGGACCAGTAGGGCCTCGATCTCGAAGAAGAGGTCGCGCACCGCGCTGCGCACCTCCATCAGGGAGAGTTCGAGGTCGGCCTGCGCCAGGTGCCGCTCGGCGGTCGCCTGCCCCACCTCCGCGCTCTGACGCTGGCCCTGGTACAGCGGGATCTCCAGCACCAGACCGACGGCGGCGGGATTGCGCTCACCGCCGAACTCGCGCTTCCAGGTGCCCACATGTGCCTCCGCGCTCAGGCGGGGCCGGTTCTGCATCCGTGTCGCCTGCACCCGTCGTTGCGCCACCTCCACCTGCGCCCGGCGAATGGCGATTTCGGGACTCTGGCCGTCCACGGCCTCGAGCAGGGTGGCGATGTCGGGCAAGTCCGGCAATGCCAGCGGCAGGGTGGGTCCGAGTACCTGGGCCGGTGCCGCGCCGGGCCGGTTCAGGATCTCGCCCAGTTCCGCCCGGGTCCGGCGCTGTTCCTGCAGCGCGCGCAGCCGAGTCCCCCGCGCCTCTTGATAGCGGGCCTCGAGTTCGAACAGGTCGATGTCCGAGACCTGTCCCAGCTCGTTGCGTTCCCGGGCACGGTTGAGGCTGACGAAGACCGAGGCCATGGCCTCGTTGTCCCGGGCGAAGGCGAGGTCCGCCAGCAGGACATCGAAGTACCGCTGCAGCACCGCCAGCCGGTGCCGGGCATGCGTCAGTTCCTCTTCGGCGCGCCTCAGGTCGGCATGGCGCTGGCTGGCGGCGACCCGGTTGCTGCTGTAACCGAAGTCGCTGAGGAGTTTGCGAGCGCTGATAATGGCCCGCGAGTCGTCGTTGCCTTCCATGAGCACGTTGTCGTTGGGCTCGATCCAGCGGGCCTCGAGATGTGCCTGCACCTCGATATCCGAGGCCGCCTGCTCCGCCTGCACCTCGCCCTCGGCCTTCTCGCGCAACGCCCGCGCGCGACGCAGCGAGGGGTGGTCCGCATCGATGATCGCCAGTGCCGCTTCCAGGCGCAGCGGTTGCGGCAGGGGTTCCTGGCCGGTATCTGCGGTGGCCGCCTGACCGCCAAGCAGGACGATGACGAGCAGTATCGGTGCGGGCATCATCCAGGGTCGCATCAAGGTGCTAGCGCGCCTCGCGCTTGAAGCGGGTGAAGTTCATCTGTTCGTGATGTCCCTTCGCCACGAATTCACCGAGCTGGAGAAATTCACCTGCGTCGCGGGTTGCGCCGGTGAAGCGGACGATCGGATCGCCGTCGAGGTCGAAGAACTGGAACACCGGCGTCGCCCGCACCCGGAACTCGCGGAACGCGAAGTCGGATTGGCGCATGCTGTTGCCCTGGAAGTCGGTAACCTCCACGTCTCCCTCCACATCGACACTGAAGATGGCGAAGTGCTCCCGGAAATAGTCCTGGACCTCGGGCTGGTTCAGGACCTGCTGTTTCATCCGATGACAGAACGGGCACTCCTCCAATTCAAAGAAGATCAGGACGGCCTTCTTGCCGTCCGCCCGGGCCTGGTCGAGTTCCTCCTGGAAATCGCCGAACGTGGGCTGGAAAAAGTGTTCGTAGGGATCCCGGGGATCGGCTGCCGCGAGCAGCGCGAGCGGCGCCAGGGTGAGCACCAGCAGTGCGAGTTGGCGGAGGATCCGCTCAGCCTTGGTGATCATTCGGCGACTCCTGCGATTTCTGACAGAATGGACAACCCTGGAGACGGGCTGCGACCTCGGAAAATTCCGTAGGTTTCGGACGGCATCATAGCTCCACGCCGGTCGCAACTCGACAGCGGTGGAGCAAGGATGTTGCAATGGCCCTGATTGCAATGGAGTCCCCGATGCGTCACCCCCTGATTCCCGTGTTCGTGCTCCTGGGCGCCGTCCTGTTGGAGATCTTCGGTTTCGCCTGGGTTGGTGGGGCCGTCGGCGCGCTGTCGACGGTGGCCCTGGTCGTGGTTACGGCAGCCATTGGTCTGTGGATCTTCCGGATCCAGGGCGTCACCCACTGGCAGCGTATGCAGGCGATGCTCGCACGGGGCGAGATCCCGGCGCGTGAGCTGCTGGAGGCCTGGTTGTTGATGCTCGCCGCGGTGCTGCTGCTGGTGCCCGGATTCTTCTCCGATGCCGCGGGGTTCGCGTTTCTCGTGCCTCCGGTCCGTTCCGCCGTGGCAGGCTGGCTCCTCAGGCGGCGTTCGGTCTGGGTGGCGGCGGGGCGGGGTTCGGCTGCAGCCCCTGGCGAAACCATCGAGGGCGAGTACCGCAAACGCGAAAGCGAGCGTCTCCGGGACAAGCAGGATCGTTAGGCCCTCCGGGCGGGGTGGCCGCCGGGCATTCCAGGGCCGGTGTGTCTGGCGCAGCGATCAGGCACCGAACCCTCCGCAGGACCCACCAGGACGTTGCTGCGATCTGGCGTGCCTCATGGGCTGTGCCTGAGGATCGGTGTCGCCGGCGTCGGGATCCCGGCAAACGGCGGATCGCGAGTCGCGGTCGCTCCTGCAGGGGGTATGGGGGGTTCCCGGGATGGCTCGGCCGGCGGGTCGCGTCGCAGGAGCGGCCTCCGGCCGCGAGGGGCCGGCCGCGAGGGGGACGGCTCCTGCGGCGAGCCGTATCCGGACCGCCGCCGATATATCCGATCGCTCAGCCCCTTGACAGTGCCGGCTTTGATCCTATCATTAGCACTCATTCGAGCCGGGTGCTAACAGCGCCCCCTGCCGAATCCTTCTCAACCTCTGAACAAGACCACTGGATAAGGAGTTCGCACCATGAATCTGCGGCCTTTGCATGATCGCGTCATCGTGAAGCGTATGGAAGAAGAACGCACCACGCCGGGAGGGATCGTGATCCCCGACTCTGCGGCCGAGAAGCCCATTCGCGGCGAAATCATCGCCGTCGGCAACGGGAAGATCCTCGAGAATGGCGAAGTCCGCGCCCTGGACGTCAAGGCAGGCGACAAGGTCCTCTTCGGCAAGTACTCCGGGACCGAGGTGAAGATCGATGGCAACGACGTCCTGGTGATGCGCGAAGACGACATCATGGCGGTCATCGAGGGTTGAGGCCCTCGCCCCCATCCGGTCACCCAATCAAAACGGTTCAGGAGAGAGTTCTACTATGAGTGCGAAAGAAGTTCGTTTCGGTAATGATGCCCGCGCCCGCATGGTCAAGGGGATCAACGTGCTGGCCAACGCGGTCAAGGTCACCCTTGGTCCCAAGGGCCGCAATGTGGTCCTGGACAAGTCCTTCGGGTCCCCGTTCGTAACCAAGGACGGCGTTTCGGTCGCCAAGGAGATCGAACTGGAGGACAAGTTCGAGAACATGGGCGCCCAGCTGGTCAAGGAGGTCTCCTCCCAGACCTCCGATGCTGCCGGTGACGGCACCACCACCGCGACGGTGCTGGCCCAGGCCATCGTCCGTGAAGGCATGAAGGCGGTCACCGCCGGCATGAACCCGATGGATCTGAAGCGTGGCATCGACCGCGCCGTGATTGCCGCCGTCGAGGAATTGAAGAATCTGTCCAAGCCCTGCACCGATAGCAAGGCCGTGGCGCAGGTCGGCTCGATCTCCGCGAACTCCGATGAGTCCATCGGGCAGATCATCGCAGAGGCGATGGAGAAGGTCGGCAAGGAAGGCGTGATCACGGTCGAGGAAGGCACCTCCCTGGCCAACGAACTGGATGTCGTCGAGGGGATGCAGTTCGATCGCGGCTACCTGTCGCCCTACTTCATCAACAACCAGCAGAGCATGAGCGCCGAACTCGAGGACTGCTTCGTGCTGCTGTACGACAAGAAGATCTCCAACATCCGCGACCTGCTCCCGGTGCTGGAGGGGGTTGCCAAGGCCGGCAAGCCGCTGCTGATCGTTGCCGAGGACGTCGAGGGCGAGGCCCTGGCGACGCTGGTCGTGAACACCATGCGTGGCATCGTCAAGGTCGCGGCCGTGAAGGCACCAGGCTTCGGTGACCGCCGCAAGGCGATGCTGCAGGATATCGCGGTGCTGACCGGTGGCCAGGTCATTTCCGAGGAGGTGGGGCTGTCGCTGGAGAAGGCCACCGTCGAGGATCTGGGGCATGCCAAGAAGGTGCAGGTCACCAAGGAAAACACCACGATCATCGATGGCGCGGGTAATGCCGGGGACATCAAGGCACGCGTCGACCAGATCCGCGCGCAGATCGAGGAGGCCACCTCGGACTATGACAAGGAGAAGCTGCAGGAGCGGGTGGCGAAGCTCGCCGGTGGCGTGGCCGTGATCAAGGTCGGTGCGGCCACTGAGGTCGAGATGAAGGAGAAGAAGGCCCGGGTCGAAGATGCCCTGCATGCGACCCGTGCGGCGGTGGAAGAAGGTGTGGTGCCCGGTGGTGGTGTGGCCCTGCTGCGCGCCCGTGTCGCGATCGCCGACCTGACCAGCGACAATCACGACCAGGCCATGGGCATCAACATCGCCCGCCGGGCGATGGAAGAGCCGCTGCGCCAGATCGTGTTCAATTGTGGTGAGGAGCAGTCCGTGGTGCTGAACAGTGTCCTGGAAGGGACCGGCAACTACGGCTACAACGCCACGACTGGCGAGTTCGGCGATATGATCGAGATGGGCATCCTGGATCCGACCAAGGTGACCCGCACCGCGCTGCAGAACGCCGCTTCCGTGGCGAGCCTGATCATCACCACTGAGGCGATGGTGGCGGAGATGCCGAAGAAGGATGACAAGGGCGGTGCCGGCGCCGGCATGGATGACATGGGCGGCATGGGCGGTATGGGTGGCATGGGTGGCATGGGCATGATGTAAGCCGTTGCGGATGACCCATCAGCATGAAGAGGCCCCGCAACCGCGGGGTCTCTTCGTTTATGAATGGCGTGCGCCGGTCGGTTTGTATCAAATATGTAACACACGTTGTCTTCTGGACACATTTTTTTTGCAGAAAGGGTGCAAAACCTTCATCATTGTGCCAATATCAAGGTGTTGCGGGACATCTGTCCGAATGGCTTCCGTATTTGGTTCGACCCGTGGAAGGCGCAGTGCAGTTGGGTCATTTTCCGGGTTATCCGGTTTACTTCTGAGGAGACTGAGAATATGCAAAGCAAACTGATCAAGAATTTCCTGGCGCTCTCTGCTGCTGGCCTCGCCCTCGGCGGCATGGCCTCCGTCAGCGCCGCGCCGCCCGCCAATGTCACCGCTAGCGGGGGCGCAGTCGTGGTGGATGGTTCCGGCGAATGCGTGCGCACCAGCCAGTGGAGCCCCGAGGGTGTCGTGCATGAGAATTGCGCGGGTTACATCCAGCCGGTCGCGGCCCCCGAGCCCGCTCCCGAGCCGCCGCCTCCGGCCCCGGCTCCCCAGTTCACCACCACCACGCTGAGCGCTGAGACCCTGTTCGACTTCGACAGCGCCACGCTCCGTCCGGAGGGTCGTCAGACCCTGGATGAGCTGGCCGCCACGCTGACCTCGCCAGACGTCACCTACACCTCGGTGCTGGTTGAAGGTCATACCTGCTCCATTGGGCCTGCGGACTATAACCAGGGCCTGTCAGAGCGGCGTGCCCAGAGCGTGGTCGACTACCTCGTGAGCCAGGGTGTGCGTCCCGACGCCGTGCGCATGGTCGGTTATGGCGAAGAGCGCCCGACCGCCGATAACGACACCCGTGCCGGGCGTGAACTGAACCGCCGCGTGGAAGTGACCACCGACGTTCGCGCACGCGTCCAGTAAGTCCCTGCGATGTGCGTGTCCATCCGGCCCCTGGGCCGGATGGAGTGAACGGGCCCCGCTTGCGGGGCCCGTTCCCTTTGTGCGGCTGCACCTGCCGGGGTTTGCTACAATCACGGGGCCATCCCATGAAGTGAAGCCAGGTCCATGCAGGCGAACCCGATCCTGGGGGAGTCCCCCGAGTTGCAGGCGGTGTACCGTGCCGCCCAGTTGGTCTCCAAGGCCGATTGCCCCGTGTTGATCCTCGGTGAGAGCGGGACCGGAAAGGAAGAGCTGGCGCGCAGCTTGCACCGGCTCAGTCCTCGCGCCGCAGGTCCCTTCATCCCGGTGAACTGCGGTGCGCTCCCTTCCGAGTTGGCGGAATCCGAGCTGTTTGGCCACAGGCGGGGCGCCTTTACCGGTGCGGATCGTGATCATCCCGGCTTCGTGGGCGCCGCCGAGGGGGGTACCCTGTTTCTCGACGAAATTGGTGACCTGCCATTGTCGCTGCAACCGAAACTGCTGCGCTTCCTGGAGCGGGGCGAGCGGCAGCCCCTGGGCGAACCCCGCGCCCGCGCCGCCGATGTCCGTGTACTGGCCGCAACCCATCGAGACCTGCACGAGGCGTCGGACCAGGGGCTTTTTCGCCGCGATCTCTTCTATCGCCTGCACGTGGTACCCCTGGAGCTGCCACCGCTGCGCCTGCGCGGGAA
>JAWLFM010000085.1:0-10660 GCA_041685565.1 Thioalkalivibrio sp. | reverse complement strand
GAGATGAAGCTGCCCGACATCGACAGTCTGCTGGTGGAGATCGGCCTGGGCAACCGCATGGCCACGCTGGTGGCGCGGCAGCTGGTCGGGCAGGATCCAGCAGAAGAAACGGATCAACTCTGCGACGGCACCGGCACTGCGCTGTCGGTGAGGGGCACCGAGGGACTGGTGGTGAACTACGGGCGCTGCTGCCACCCGATCCCGGGTGACCCGGTCATCGGCCTGCTCAGCGCCGGCCGCGGACTGGTGGTGCATCGGGAGAACTGCCGCAACGTCGCCGAGCAGCGCGAGCGCGCGGACCGCACGGTGGCGCTGGAATGGTCCAGCGATCCCGGCGCCGAGTTCGCGGTGTCGGTGCGCGCGCAGACGGCCAACCGCCGCGGTGCGCTGGCCGAGATGGCATCCGTGATCGCCGACCACGGCTCCAACATCGAGCACATCACCTTCAACGAGCGCGACGGCCACTCGACCGCGATCACCTTCACCATCACCGTACGCGACCGCCGTCACCTGGCCCAGATCATCCGTTCCCTGCGCCGCCTGAACGACGTCCTCCGCGTGCAGCGCGCCCGCGGCTGAGCCGTCCCGCGTTGCGGCGATGGCGCGGCGGCCGGTATCGTGGCGGCCTTGGCCATTGCCCCATGGAGGGTTCGCAGCATGAAGCGACAGATCATCCAGACCGACGCCGCCCCGGCCGCCATCGGCACCTATTCCCAGGCGGTGCGCGTCGGTGACACCGTGTACCTCTCCGGACAGATCCCGCTGCAGCCGGCGACGATGGAACTGGTCGAGGGCGACATGGAACTGCAGATCCGTCAGATCTTCGACAACCTCACCGCGGTCGCCCGCGCGGCGGGCGGATCGCTGGACGACATCGCCAAGCTCAACGTCTTTCTCACCGACCTCAGCCACTTCCCGCTGGTGAATCAGGTGATGAGCGAATACTTCCACGAGCCCTACCCGGCACGGGCCGCAATCGGCGTGGCCGCACTGCCGAAGGGGGCCGAGGTCGAGATGGACGCCATCCTGCACCTGTCCCAGGCCTGACGGGCCGTCCCCGGACGCCGGCGCCGAATGGATCTCGACGCTTCGCTGACCACGCTGAAGGGCGTGGGCCCGAAACAGGCCGAGCGTCTCGCGCGCCTCGGGCTGCACAACGCGCACGACCTGCTGCTGCACCTGCCGCTGCGGTTCGAGGACCGCACCCGCCTGACGCCGCTGGGACAACTGCGTTCAGGGGCCACCGCCCTGTTCGAGGGCACGGTGGCGGGTACCGAGATCGCCCATGGCCGCCGGCGCATGCTGCTGGTACGCCTGGAGGATGACGGGGCCCGCCTGCTGCTGCGCTTCTTCCATTTCGGGGCCACCCAGCAGAAGGCCTTCGCACCGGGCGTCCGGGTGCGCGCCTTCGGCGAGGTCCGCGGCCTGCCCGGGGCACAGGAGTGCGTGCACCCCGAGTACCGTATCCTGCGGGACCCTCCACCCCCGCTGGAACCCGCGCTGACCCCGGTCTACCCCGCCGCCGAGGGCCTCTCCCAGCGCCTGCTGCGCGACCTCGTCGGCTCGGTACTGCCGGAGGCAGGGCGCCTGCCGGACGTCCTCCCCGAGCTGCAGCGGCAGGGCCTGCCCGGCCTGGCCCAGGCCCTGCGCGAGGCGCACCAGCCGACGGCGGGTTCCGCCGCCCTGATGCAGCCCGGGAACGGCCAGGTGCGCAGTCCGGCCCTGACCCGCCTGGTGCTGGAGGAACTGTGCGCGCACCAGGTGGCACTGATGATCAATGCCGGCTCGCGCCCGCAGGGGCGCGCGCCGGTCCTGCGCCCGGCCGGGACCCTGTGGCCCCGGCTGCTGGAGGATCTGCCCTTCACCATGACCCGGGCCCAGGAGCGCGCGATCGCGGAGATCCGCGCCGACCTGGCGCGCGACCTGCCCATGAACCGCCTGCTGCAGGGCGACGTCGGTTCCGGCAAGACCCTGGTCGCGGTGGCGGCTGCGCTCACCGCCATCGAGGCCGGCTGTCAGGTGGCCTTCATGGCGCCGACGGAACTGCTCGCGCGCCAGCATGCGCGCAACCTCGCCGCGTGGCTGGATCCGCTCGGCGTCGGCCTGGCCTGGCTCGGCGGCCGTCAGCGCAAGGGCGAGCGCGAGGCCCTGCTGAAGGCGCTGGCCGCGGGGGAGCTGGAACTGGCCGTGGGCACCCACGCCCTGTTCCAGGATCAGGTCGCCTTCGCCCGGCTGGGACTGGCGATCATCGACGAGCAGCACCGCTTCGGGGTGCATCAGCGCATGGCCCTGCGCGACAAGGGCAGGGGCCTGCTCCCGCACCAGTTGATCATGACCGCAACGCCGATCCCGCGCACGCTGGCGATGTCGCTGTACGCGGACCTGGACCAGTCGGTACTGGACGAGCGTCCCCCGGGGCGCACTCCGGTCAAGACCGCGCTGATCAGCAACGAGCGCCGCGACGAGGTCATCGAGCGCATCCGTGTCGCCTGCGGTGAGGGCATCCAGGCCTACTGGGTCTGCCCCCTGGTCGAGGCCTCCGACGTGCTGGAGGCGGAGGCCGCCGAGGAGACCACCGAGCGCCTGCGCGCGGCCCTGCCGCATCTGCGCATCGAGCGCGTGCACGGGCGCATGAAGGGCAGCGACCGCGACCAGGTGATGGACGCCTTCCGCCGCGGCGAGATCGACCTGCTGGTGGCGACCACGGTGATCGAGGTCGGGGTGGATGTCCCGAACGCCAGCCTGATGATCATCGAAAACGCCGAACGCATGGGCCTGTCGCAGCTGCACCAGCTGCGCGGGCGCGTCGGACGCGGTCACCGCGCCAGCGCCTGCGTGCTGCTGTACCGGCCGCCGCTGGGCGAGATCGCGCAGGAGCGTCTGGAGGCGATGCGCCGCACCGACAACGGCTTCGAGATCGCCGAGGTGGATCTGAAGATCCGCGGCCCCGGGGAGATGCTGGGCACACGCCAGACCGGCGACCGCGCCTACCGCGTGGCCGACTGGGGCCGTGACCAGGACCTGATGGATGCCGCCACGCGCCTGGCTCAGGCGGTCTTCCCCGACCGCCAGCGCAGCCAGCTCCTGATCCGCCGCTGGCTCGGCTCCGCCGTCCACTACGGCAGCATCGGCTGAGCCGGCCGTCAGCGCCGATAGGGGTCGGGCACACCCGGCGGCTGTGGTCGGAAGCGCCTGTAGGCCCAGTTGTACTGCTCCGGACATTGCCGGACCAGGGCCTCGACCAGGCGGTTGATCTCGGCGGCGGCGCGTCTGGGATCGGGATCGGCGATCTCGGCGCCAGCCGCGAGTTCGTGGTAGCGGAACCCGCGTCCGCGCGGCAGGCGCTCCGCAAAGGCGAAGGTCACGCGGTCGTCGCGTCCGCGCAGCAGGCGCGGCAACAGGGTCATGGTCAGCGCGGGCTGGCCGAAGAAGGGCGCGAACTCGCCGGTGGCGCGCCGGGGGCTCTGGTCGGGCAGCATGCCGATCATCTCCCCACGGTCGCGGGCGGCCTGGAGCCGGCGCAGGCCCTCGCGCGTGGCCGGGGCCAGCTGCGCCCCGGTGGAGGCCCGCGCCTCGCGGATCCAGCGGTCGATCGCGGGCATGGGCAGCGGGCTGTACAGGCTGGTCATCGGTCCGTAGGTCGCGGCGTGCAGGCCGGCGAACTCCCAGGACCCGAGATGCGGCGCGACCAGGAACAGCGCCTGTCCCTCGGGACGCCTGCCCGCGGGATCGCAGACGGCAGGATAGGCCCCGAGGGACCGCAGGCGATCCGGGCGCGCGCGCCACAGCCAGGGCGCCTCGGTCAGCGCCTTGCCCATCTCCACCAGCGAGCGGCGCGCGACCCTGCGGCGCCAGCCGGGGCTGTGCTCGGGAAAACACAGGTCCACATTGATCCGGGCGACGCGTGCCATGCGCGTGGGCAGCAGCCAGGCCAGCCAGCCCAGCACCGCGCCCAGCGCATGATTCAGCGGCAACGGCAGCGCCGCCAGCAGGTAGAGCAACAGGCCCAGCGAGCGATCCCGCAGCCGCTGGACGAGCCCGTCCCGGGAATGCAAGACCCGGCTCATGACGTTGCGTCCTCATCCGGCACTCCGCCCTCGCGCATCAGCGGGCCGAGGGTGGTGCGCAGGTTCCGGAACAGGCGCGGATGCAGGGCCTCTTCGCGCGCCAGGAGTGCCTTCATGTGCTCGCGCTGGGTGGGCTTGGAGAAACAGGCGGGGCAGTTGTCGAGGATCACCGGCAACCCCGCCGCGACGGCGAAGTCTCGGGTCTGGCGCTCGCGCACGTAGACCAGGGGACGGATCACGCGCAGGTCCCCGGCATCGATGCGGTAGTGGGCCTTCATGGTGCGCAGCTGGCCGCCGTGGAAGGCGCTCATCAGGAAGCTCTCGGCGAGATCGTCGAGATGCTGGCCCAGGGCGATGACGTTGTAGCCGTGTTCGCGCGCGGTGCGATAGATCAGCCCGCGCTTCATGCGCGAGCAGAAGGCGCAGAAGGAGTCCTTGCCCATGTGCCGGGCCGCCAGTTCGGCGATGGGCTCGGAGACGAAGAAGTGGGGAATCCCATGCGTCCCCAGGTAATCGCGCAGGCGCCCCGGCTCGAAGCCCTCGATCTCTGGATCGATGGTCACCGCGGCGACCTCGAACCGGACCGGCGCGCGCCGGGCCAGGTCCTGCAGCAGCCAGAGCAGGCTGAGCGAGTCCTTGCCGCCGGACAGCCCGACCAGGATACGGTCGCCGGCACGGATCATCTCGAAGTCGGCGATCGCCCTGCCGGCCAGGCGGCGGATCGAGCCGGGTACGCGCGGCGCATTCATGGAGCGGGAACATACCCGGAAACACACCGCCACCGCCATAAGCCGGCGCGCGGCGGCTTTTACAGCCGTGCGGGTTTTGGCCACACTGCGCTGCGTTGCCCTGCGCGGAGACATCCTGATGCATGCGCTGTACCCACCGATCGAGCCCCGCCGGACCGGCCACCTGGACGTCGGCGACGGGCACCGGCTGTACTGGGAGGAGGGCGGGAACCCCGCGGGTCTGCCGGCGGTGTTCCTGCACGGCGGACCCGGGTCCGGCTGCGAGCCCTGGCACCGGCGCTTCTTCGATCCGGCACGCTACCGCATCGTGCTGTTCGATCAACGCGGCTCCGGCCGCTCCACCCCGCATGCCGGACTCGAGGCGAATACCACGGAACACCTGGTCGCCGACATCGAACGGCTGCGCACCTCACTCGACGTGGAGCGCTGGGTGGTCTTCGGAGGCTCCTGGGGCTCGACGCTGGGCCTGGCCTACGCCGAGGCCCATCCGGAACGGGTGCTGGGGCTGGTCCTGCGCGGCATCTTCCTGTGCCGGCGCCGGGACATCCAGTGGTTCTACCAGTCCGGCGCCGACCGGCTGTTTCCGGAGGCCTGGGCGGAGTACCGGGCGGCGATCCCGGAGACGGAGCACGATGACATGGTCCGGGCCTTCCATCGCCGCCTGACCGACCCGGACCGCGCCGTACGCGAGGCCGCCGCCCGGGCCTGGTCGGTCTGGGAGGGGCGCACCTCCTGCCTGCGCCCCAACCCCGGGGTGCTTGCCCACTTCGCGGACCCCGCGGTGGCCGTCAGCCTGGCGCGCATCGAATGTCACTACTTCGTGCACGACTGCTTCATGGCGCCGGATCAACTGTTGCGCGAGGCCGGACGTATCGCCGGGATCCCCGGCTTCATCGTGCACGGCCGTTATGACGTGGTCTGCCCGGTGGAGCAGGCCCTGGCACTGCACCAGGCCTGGCCGCGCGCGGAACTCCAGATCGTCCCCGACGCCGGGCACTCCGCGGCCGAACCGGGCATCACCCGGCACCTGGTCGCCGCGACCGATGCACTGGCGGCGCAGCTGGGATGATCGCGCTGATCCAGCGGGTGTCGGAGGCCAGCGTGCGCATCGACGACGAACTCGTGGGCGCGATCGGACCAGGCCTGTTGGCGCTGGTCGCGGTGGAGGCCGCGGACACGCCGCGGGCGGTGGAGCGCACGCTGGATCGTCTGCTGGGCTACCGGGTGTTTCCCGATGATCAGGGGCGCATGAACCGGGGCCTGCGCGAGACCGGCGGCGGGCTGCTGCTGGTGCCGCAGTTCACCCTGGCGGCGGACACCCGCAAGGGCATGCGCCCCAGCTTCAGCGGCGCGGCGAGTCCGGAACAGGGCGCCAGGCTGTTCCATCTGCTGCTGACGCAGGCGCAATCCGCGCATCCCATCGTCGCCAGCGGTCGTTTCGGCGCCGACATGCAGGTCGGGCTGATCAACGACGGTCCCGTGACCTTCTGGCTCCAGACCCGGCCCTGACCGGCACGGCGCAGCGGCCGGCCGGATCGAAGGAAAAAATCGCCCATAGCGCCGCGAATGCCCCATGATCGTGCAGGTTTTTCGAGCGCTCGCCGGAATGATTTCCGTTTGCCCCAATTTGCGCCGCGATGCGCCCCAAAATGGAGACTTGCCGCTTGCGGTAGTGCTATAACGAACATGGGCCGTGCCCGCCAAGGCGACGGAAGATTGGCTTGATGGGCCGGGGTAGACGGATGCAACCGGGCATGAGACCCCCGGTGCCCCGGCTGCCCCATCGACCCGCAACGAGCCCAGCGGAGCGCTCGGCCGATGGGAGAGAGGGGCGGGGGCTGCTGTTGTCCTGCCACAGTCGGGCTCAAGTCCCGAAATGAGACGGGCACGCCATGATCGTGTCCGCACTATGAGGAGACGACAATGAATCACCGCATCATTCGTTGGCTGGCAATGTCACTGGCGGTCCTCGCCGTGGCCGGCACCAGCGCTGTTGCCCAGGACCGAAGCGACTGGCCGGATTCGGTCACCATCGGCACTGCGTCCCAGGGCGGTACCTTCTTCATCTATGGCGCCGGCTGGGGCAATCTCGTCCAGGAGCAACTGGGCGTCAGGGCCACCCCGGAGGTCACCGGCGGCCCCGCGCAGAACCTGGTCATGGTCCATTCGGGGGACCTTGATTTCGGCATGACCACCATGGGTCCCGCAAAGGACGCCTGGGAAGGCAAGCTGGAGATGGCCCCCGGCCTCGAGACCAAGAACGTCCGCGCCATGTTCCCGATGTACATGACGCCGTTTCAGGTCGTGGCGCTGCAACGTTCCGGCATCCAGTCCGTGTCCGATCTCGACGGCAAGCGCGTCGGCGTCGGCCCGCGTGGCGGTACCGCCAGCGTGTACTGGCCGCGGTTCTTCGACGATCTGGGCGTGAACGTGCGGGTGCAGTACGGCGGCGCCTCGGATCTGGTGGGCCAGCTTCAGGACGGCCTGATCGACGCCTTCGCCTTCGCAGCCGGCGTTCCGATCTCGGCCTTCAGCCAGGTCGAGGCGCAGCAGCCGGTGAACATCTTCGCCTTCAACGAGGACGAACTGACCACGATCCTGGCCAACAACCCGGTCAGCCGCTTCGAAATCCCTGCCGGAACCTATCGCACGGTGACCGAGGACCAGGCGACGGTGGCCATGTGGAACTTCGCCATCGCCGGCAAGGATCTTCCGGCATCGCTGGTCCAGGAGATCATGCGGGTGGTGCTGGACGACAACACGCGAATGGTGAACATCCACCGTTCCGCCACCGAGACCCTCCCGGAGAACTACGTCAACAACACCTTCATGTGGTTCCATCCGGGTGCCGTGTGCTACCTGCAGGGGAAGGGCTTCGAGGTCGACGAAAGGCTGATCCCGCCTGAAATGCCCGGCTGCTTCTAGCCGCCCGCAGCCGCGCCCCTGGTCCGCGGGCCGGGGGCGTCTTCGGCACTGTCCTAGCCGTGGATCCGCCGTCCGGGGACCCGGCCGACAACCTTGGGGACCCCTATGTCGGAGTCAGTCAAACTCACAGCCGATCAGCGTGCGGATCCGGAAGACAACAGCAGTTATGAACGCCAATTGACCCGTTGGCAGGCCTGGACGCTGTTCGTCGTCTGTGTCGGCTTCATCCTGTTTCACCTGCTCGTCCTGAACCTGTTTCCGCTGGAGACCTGGACCTTCCGCATCGTCCATGTCGCCGGCGGTCTGTTCATCGGTTTCGCCCTGGTGGCATCCTGGGCGCCGCATCCGGAGAAGACCGGACAGCGGCGCTGGCTGCTGGAACTGCTGCCGATGCTCGGCGCCGCAGTGCTGATCGTCTATGCGCTGGGCGCCCTGATCTCCGCCTATGCCATTCGCGAATGGTTCGGCGGCGTTGCCGCCATTCCGTCCTGGCTGTTCCCGCACTTCGGCTGGGCACTGTTCGCGTCCACCGTGATCGCCATCCTGGCCGGCTGGGTGTTCCGGCCCCTGGCCCACCGGATCGTCTGGTATGACTGGGTTCTGATGGGGGCCAGCCTGGCCGTGGCCGGGTACCTGCTGTTCCACCTGCAGATGCTGCAGTTCCGGGCCGGCGTGGTGCCGACCCGACCGGACATGTGGGTGTCCATGGCCGGGATCCTGCTGATCCTCGAGGTCACCCGCCGCGTTGCCGGCGTGGCCCTGCTGGTGATCGCCGCGATCTTCATCGCCTACGGCTTCCTGGGTCCCTGGCTGCCGGGCTTTCTGTCGCACGGCGGCTATCGCATGGACCGCTTCTTCACCTATCTCTACACCGACAACGGCATCCTCGGACCGACGACCGCGGTCTCGTCCACCTACATCGTGCTGTTCATCACCTTCGCGGCCTTCCTGCAGGCATCGAAGGTCGGCGACTATTTCGTGAACTTCGCCTTCGCGGTCGCGGGCCGGCGCCGGGGCGGTCCGGCCAAGGTGGCGGTCTTCGCCAGCGGCCTGATGGGCATGATCAACGGCACCTCGGCCGGCAATGTCGTGGCCACCGGTTCACTGACCATCCCGCTGATGAAACGCGTGGGCTATCGGCCGCGCAGCGCCGGCGCGATCGAGGCCGCGGCCTCGGCCGGCGGACAGATCATGCCCCCGGTCATGGGCGCCGGCGCCTTCATCATGGCCGAGATCACCGGCATCCCCTACACGGAGCTGATCGTTGCCGCATTGATCCCGGCACTGCTCTACTTTGCCTCGGTGTACTTCATGGTCGATTTCGAGGCCGCGCGCACGGGCATCAAGGGTGTGCCCGGCAAGGATCTGCCCCGGGTCGGACACCTGCTGCGACGCATCTACCTGTTCAGCCCGATCATCATCCTGGTCGTCGCGCTGTTCCTCGGCTATTCGGTGATTCGCGCAGGCACCGTGGCGCTGGCCAGCGCGGTGGTGGTGAGCTGGCTGACCCCCTTCCCGCTCGGCCTGGTGGGCATGCTCAAGGCGCTGAACCTCTCGGCGCGCATGGCCGTGCAGCTGATCGCGGTGTGTGCGGCGGCGGGTATCATCGTCGGCGTGATCGGGCTGACGGGCGTGGGGGTGCGCTTCTCCTCGATGCTTCTGACCATCGCCGCCAACAGTCAGCTGCTCGCCCTGCTCTTCGCGATGGCGATCTCGGTCCTGTTGGGGATGGGCATGCCCACCACCGCCGCCTACGCCGTCGCGGCCTCGGTCGTCGCGCCGGGCCTGATCCAGATGGGCGTGGAGCCGCTGGTGGCACACTTCTTCGTGTTCTATTACGCGGTGATCTCCGCCATCACGCCGCCGGTTGCCCTGGCCGCGTATGCCGGGGCCGCGATCGCCGGGTCGGAACCGATGCGCACCTCGGTGACCGCCTTCAAGATCGGCCTGGCGGCCTTCATCGTGCCGTTCATGTTCTTTTATCATCCGACACTGTTGATGGTCGGCGATACCGGAGTCATTGCGCTGAACTTCGCCACCGCGCTGCTGGGCGTGTTCCTGCTCGCGGCCGGCGCCCAGGGTTGGTTCTTCGGCGCGGCCGGCTACCTGGTGCGGGCACTGCTGCTGGCTACCGCATTGCTGATGATCTCAGGTACCCTGCTCACCGACCTGATCGGGCTCGGTCTGGCGGGCCTGCTGCTGGTCTGGCAGATGAAGGCCTCCGCCAAACCGGTGCCCAGCGCCGCCACCTGACCCGAGCGGACTTCGGCAGGGGCATGTGCGTACAGGCGCCTCGGGGCCTGGCGCCACCCCTGACGTTGAAACGCCGCAAACGGCAGGTCGGGTCGGCGCAAAGGGCGTAACCCGACGGTCTCGCAGCCGCCCCTGGGCGCAAGGCCGCGTCGTCCGGGCACCCCGGCACGTCGGGTTACGCTACGCTAACCCGACCTACAGAACGGATACCGAACTCTCCGCATGGCCCACTCGCCCTGCGAACCGCCTTCAAGTCCGCAAACCTGGAGAAGCGAACGTGCCTCCCGCAATGCCCCGACCCAACATCCAGTTTCACGACCTGCACCCGACCCAGGCAGACTTTCGGCACGAGGTCCTTTCCGGGTTGCGCCACCGGCCACGCCGCATCCCGCCGAAGTTCTTCTACGACGAACGCGGGTCGCGCCTGTTCGACGCCATCACCGAAACGGCCGACTACTACCCGACGCGGGCGGAGAAGGAGATCCTGGAGACGCGTGCCGCCGAGATCGCGCAACGCATCGGCACCGGATCCCTGCTGGTGGAACCCGGCGGCGGCAGTTGCGCCAAGGTGCGCATCCTGCTGGGCGGGCTGCAGCCGGTCGCCTATGTCCCGATGGACATCTCCCGCGACCACCTGCACGCCGCGGCACAGGAACTGGCCGCGGA
>JAWLFM010000334.1:0-2600 GCA_041685565.1 Thioalkalivibrio sp. | reverse complement strand
CCGACCGAGCGCGGAGCGCCGGCGCGCCTCCACCAGGCTGTCCCGCTGCGCCTCGGCCAGGAGCCGCAGACGATGATGCGCGTCGCGCAGCCGCAGCAGCCCTTCGGCCAGCGGCCCTGGATCCTCGTCGGCCACATGCTGCATCATGCGCCGCATCACCACCCGGCACCGGGCGTCCAGATCCGCCACCCGCTCCCAGTCCCCGGCGGCGGCCCGTTCCAGGGCCGCGTCCACCAGCGCCTGCGCCTCGTTCAGGCAGGCGGAGGCGGGATCCGGGCGGGGTGCGGATTCAGCCATGCGTCCCCGCGGCCGCCCGCTCCCCGGGAATCGCGTCCCAGCCGGTCTTCACCTCCCGCAGCAGATTCGCGACCTCGTCCAGCATGGCCGCGTCGTTGCGCAGATTGGCCTCGGTGAGGCGGCGCTGCATGTAGTCGTACAGGGCCTCCAGGTTCGCCGCGATCTCGCCGCCCTTCTGCAGGTCCAGATGCACCCGGAGCCCTTCCAGGATGTCGATCACGCGGCTGATGCGCTCGCCCTTCAGGGCGACGTTGCCGTGCTCCATCGCCATGCGCGCGGTGACGATCCGCTCCAGGGCGCCCTCGAAGAGCATCTGGACCAGGCGGTGGGGATCGGCCCCGCCATTGGCCTCGGCCAGAACGCCGGAGTTGTGGTACTCGTTGAGCGCCTGCTGGATACCGGTCTGATACATGGAATTGTCCTCGATGGTGTTTTCTGTGTGCACGTGTCGCCACGTGATGCCTGCCCTGCTCCTGCCAGTGCTGCTACTGCCTTCAGTGTGCCGCGGCGGCGACCTCGCTCGGCCGCCCCGCTGTGCCGGTGCAGTCCGGGTCCAGTGCCTGCTCCCGCACCGCGGCCACCGGCCTCACGCCAATCGGCATTCAAATGCCGTGCCAGACCCGGATCACCGGCCACCGAGCCATCCTCCGCCGAACGGCTCGCCGTCCGGCATCAGGCCTTTTCGGCCACCCCGACGCTGTCCAGCCCGCCGTCGTCGCGCAGCGTGCCCGCCAGCGCCAGCACCGACTCCGGGGGAATCTGCCGGATCACCTCCTGGCTCTCCCGATCCATCACCGTGATGATCGTCCGGCCGCTGACGTCGTCCACCGAGAACCGCAGCTCCCGCTGCACCGACTGCAGGTAACTGTTCAGCGACTCCACCACCCCGGCGAGATCCTCCCTGGAGACATCCTGCTCCGGCGGCACGGGCGCCGGGTTGGCCGGCAGCGTCTTGCCGCCCTCCGGCCGCACCGGAGGCTCGATCCTGCCGCCCTCGGGTTTGGCAACCTCCCGTTTCGCCTGGCCTTGGGGGGACAGGGCCGGCACCGGGTTGACCACGCTTTCCTTTGTCATCGTCGTGCCCTCACGAGCTTGAAACCGAACGAGGGGTCCCGCCCCGGCGGACCCGTCCTACGTCTCCCTATCGGCCCCCGATCCAGAACCTTTAGGGAAGCGTTGCTTAATTCGTCATCGCGAGGAGCGAAGCGACGCGGCGATCCATAAGGCATGCTGATTAGCACGGAAGCTCCGCAGCTACGAAAAAGCAGATCAACGCCGTCATCGCGAGGAGCGCAGCGACGTGGCGATCCATGCCACTGGGGCTGCCTCTGGCCCCGATGGATTGCCGCGCTACGCTCGCAATGACGAATCCCAAGGGTTCACTCGCTGCGGAGCTTCCGTGCTAATCAAGTAAGGCATGGATTCCATGTGCGCCGCTTGGATTACTCGCTGCGCTCGCCCTGCGGGCCAGCCTGTGGCTGTTCAACGCGCTACGCGCGTTAGTGCCGCGCTTCGCTCGCAATGACAAGTGCATTCATCAGCGTTTCCCTAACGGTTTCGTTCATTGCCCGGTCGCCCCCGCGAAGGCCGTATCCATAGCAGAAAGCCCCATGGACACTGCCCATCCGCCCGATCCGGAACCCGCAGGCCCCCAACGGCCCGCCGGCGCGAAAACGCCTAAAGTTTCCCCGGACCCGACCGCTAAAGGGCTTGACGCAGCGAGTTCGTCGAGCCCCACGACCGGGATTCCGGTCACCGGAACAGCATTCCATCCGGGGCTTGCAGACCACCCGCAGCGGGCAACGCCATCTACTTCAAGCAGTCTGGACGACAAAGGAGCACACCATGTCCCAGGTCATCAATACCAACGTACTTTCGCTGACCGCTCAGCGTAACCTGCAGACCTCCCAGAGCGAACTGGCCACATCGCTGCAGCGCCTGTCCTCCGGTCTGCGCATCAACTCGGCCAAGGACGACGCCGCCGGCCTCGCCATTTCCGAGCGATTCACCACCCAGATCCGCGGCCTGAACCAGGCCATCCGCAACGCCAACGACGGCATTTCCCTGTCGCAGACCGGCGAGGCGGCGCTGGCCACCGTGACCGACAACCTGCAGCGCATCCGCGAACTGGCGGTGCAGTCGGTCAACGCGACCAACTCCGACACCGACCGGGCGACGCTGCAGCAGGAAGTCCAGCAGCGCCTGAGCGAGATCGACCGGATCGCCGGCCAGACCTCGTTCAACGGCCGCAACGTGCTCGACGGCACCTTCGGCGAAGCCCAGTTCCAGGTCGGCGCCAACGT
>JAWLFM010000333.1:0-2604 GCA_041685565.1 Thioalkalivibrio sp. | reverse complement strand
ATTTGAAAGGGATCAGTTTGAAGACGATGGGCCCGCGGCATCCACCGCGCCCATGGCACCCGGGCCAAACAGATCACGCATGCCGCCGAGCGAACCCAGCAAAGCGGTCCCTTCGATCGGCACGAACACGCGATCCCCGTTCTTCGCCAGATCCGGCAGCATGCCGATGTAGCGCTGAGCGATCAGATAGTTGATGCCGGCCTGGGGGCCTTCCGGGTGCCCCTCCAGGCTGCCCACGATCAGGCCGATCGCATCCTACTCGCCCTGGGCGCGCAGCACGGCTTCCTGAAGATCCCCCTCGGCGCGGGCGTCAACAATGGTTCGGATACGGACGATGCGAGCGGCCCGCGCGTCGGTGCCGGTGTCGAGATCCAGCGCGACAGCGGCTGGTTCATGCGCGGCGAAGTGACCTATACCGCGTACGGCAGCGAGTCCTATGGCGGCCCCGAGGTCGACCTGGGTGCGACCCGGGTCAATCTCGGTCTCGGCTATCGCTTCTGATGGCGTGGCGCCGATCTCGGCGCCTTGATCAGGTGCTCGGTCGAGGCCGCTCAAAGGCGTTTCGGCTAGGCTCCAACCTCTTTTTCCCCGAACCAGCATTCCTCCCTGAAAGTCCATGTCCAGTGGTGTCTGCAGTCGCTCCCGTGCCTTTTGGGTAAGGCGGATGAACCCCGCACCGTTGAGTAATCGCTGGGCCAGCAGTCGAAGATGCACGGGCCCGCCCATCGGGGCGTACGTCGGGTTTTGCTCTACAGGCAGGTTGTAAGCGCTGACATGGCCGCTCAAGCCCCGAGCGGCATCGTTGGTCGGCCCCTGGATGCAGTCATGCGGGGCCTTGCCGGACACCGCTACGTGGAGCCGGGGGGACCCAAACCTTGCGCCCGCCACAGGGTGATTGCCAATACCGGTGCGCCGAATGGCGAGGGGGTTGCTGGACGGTGGCATTGGATTGCGCGCTACAGCCGTCCAGACCCCGAACAACGGTCGCCATCGGCGCCGAATAGCTGTCGCCGTTGCGGTAGGCCACGATGAGTGACCAGAGGGCGTGGTAGGCGTCTGGGTCGACTCGTTTCAGGGAGAGCAGCGGTTCCTGAAGCGCATATTCAATCAGCTCTTCGTGCGAGCGAGTCGGCACTTGGTCGGCGATTTCTGAAGCCAGGATCACCTTGCCAACGTCATGCATGAGCGCCAAGAGGATGCCGGCTTCCAGTTGCAGGGTCGGTAGTTCCATTGCCTGCCCCGCAGCGCGTACCGCTTCAGCCAGTTCGACGCTGTGAGCGAGCAGGCCACCCGTCTCGGCGTGGTGGCAGCGCTTTGAGGCGGGGAGCGTGATGTACCGGATCGCGAAGTCCTGATTGGAGAATGCTTCGCTGACACATTCTCGGTAGGGCGCGACGGACAGGCTCTCCACCACATGGACGAGCCGCTGCAGGTTCTCGGGATCGGGTGCGTGGTGCATCGGCAATAGCTCGAGGGGCCCCCTTCGTGGCGGCGCGGCACCGACTTCCGGATACGCAACGATGTGCCGCTGGCCACGATCGGTTTCGATCGTATGGAGGGCCAGGGTTTGCAACTGGGCTCGTCCCAGCGGATGCCCTTCCCATTCCCGGATCCGGGCGAAGGCAGTGACATAGCCCGTGGAGTCGTAGAGCCCGAGTCGGTAATAGGGTTCTCCGCTTGGAGCGAGGCCGTCGCACTGGATCTCGACCCGTGCGGCGAGGGCGACCGGCTCGTAGCGGGCGATGTCATCCATCGATACGAGTCGCTGCAGGTCCTGAACGTTCTTAGCCTTCATTGGGCACCTCCGTGTGCTGATCGTGGTTTTCCTGCAGAGAACGCAGGAGACGGTCCATGGCAGAGCCGTCCTGACGGGTTAGATTGGGGACGTACCGCGAATAAACGCGAAACAACATCTCGGTCGTGGTATGGCCGAGCTGCCTGGCGATCCACTCGGGATTCTCCCCAGACGCCAGCCAAATCGTCGCGGTGGTATGTCGGCATTGGTAAGGCTGACGGGCCTCAAGGCCGAGATGGCGAAGCAGGGGATACCAGACGCGTTGCGTGACGTTTTTGGTTTCCAGGGGCCCGCCGGCCTTCGTGACGAACACGTATTCACTTTTTCCAGTGGCTCGGTACTGGCGCTCCAGCGCAGCGGCGACCACCGAAGAAATGGTGACCTCACGCTGTGAGCCGTCGTTCTTCGTGTATTCCGTCCGGCCCTGGTTGTAGGTCTCGCGAATCAGAATCTGGTGGTTTTCGAAGTCGACGTACTTCCACTTCAAGCCGTGAACTTCCCCGGTGCGAAGCCCGGTGAAAAGCCGCACGATGAAGTAGTCGCGGTAGTCGGCCCGAACCGTGTTGATAATTTGCTGCGTTTCGTCCCACGTGAACGGCATGATTTCCTTGCGGGGCTGCTTCAGTCGTTTCAGATTGTTCATTGGAAACGTAAACTGGAACCGGTCAGCGGCCTCGGCCAGGATCATCGACAGCACCCCGAGGGTGTGATTGATGGTCTTGGGGGACAGGGTCTTGTTGCCATTCCGGCCGGGGACTTTGGCGAGTTGCGACCGGAAGGCAAGGATGTCCGCTTTGCTGATGTCGCTG
>JAWLFM010000084.1:0-10721 GCA_041685565.1 Thioalkalivibrio sp. | reverse complement strand
AGGATCCGCTCCCCATTCGGCCCGGTGCGGTCGTCTACCCGCAGGTGAGCGAGGACGTTGGGGGTGGTGACGTCCCAGTGGGGGGAGCGATAGTTCTGCCCAGGCGAGCCAATAGCCCACTGACCCGCCTTCTCGTTGAGCCGCACCCGTTCCGCTTCCTCCTTTGGCGTGAGCGTTTCGCCTTCGTCATCGCGGCGCTGTAGCTCGCCAAGACGCCGGTTTTCTGCCTCGGTGAGGCGGTTTGCCTCAGGCAGCTTCAGCAACACCTCGCGGTAGTTCTCGCCGCCGGGGATGGTGTATTCGCGGAACTTGGGCGCATCGACGTCATCACCCTGCGCCTCGAGGTCAATGATGAAACCCTCCGCTACCTGACGTGGGGTTGCGTCCATGCTATCCCAAGCGTTTCCGATATACCCCCCGTTCTTGTCGAAGATGTACCACTCTTCGGGGCGGATGTAGCTTTCGCCGATCGCTTCTCGCTGCTGCTCGCTGAGTTCGTGAGTGCGTAGCACAGTCAAGTCGCTGGCAAGAACTTGCCCGTCCCCAAGTCGCACCTCCTCGACCTGCACCCCACCGATGTCCAGATATTCCTGGATGTCCTCGGCCGCGACCGGGCCCTCCTGCAGGTCCAGCCACTCCATGACGCCGGACCACTCGATCTCCTCCTTCTTGGCGCCCAGCTTGCCGGCGTTCGCGAAGATCCAGCTCTTCCACTGCTTGGCCTTTGCGCCATCGAGATTCGTCGGGGACTGCTGGATCGCCCGGCTGAGCCCGCTGTGGAATCCCAGCGCATCGTGCTTTGGCTTGATCCGGCTCTCGCGAATGCCGATCGGCCGCCCGAACAGCATTTGCGCATTGCCCTCGGAGACGGCCTGGCGGGCCGCCATAATCGTGTGCAAGGCCTCGGCGTCGGTCATGCGCTCGATCGCATCCGGCAGCGCCGTGAAGCCGTGCTTGCGCATGAACTGGACGATCGTGTTGATAAACTTGCGCAGCCCCTGGAGTTTGGGCGCCCGGCCCTCGGCCTTACTCATGTCGGCCAGGGCTTCCTCGGTGGCGCGAGCCACCACTCGAGCCTCCGCGGACTCCCCGGTGATCCCGACAGCCTCCAGGGTCTGGAGCAGCTCCTGGCCGTAGAGACGTTGCCACTCAGCAGCCGCCCGGCGCAGGTTGGCGTTGCGCAGACGCAGCCTGCCCATCGCCTGCATGTAGGCCTTGGTCTCGCCCTTGAAGAGGCGGGCGACACCGGCGTGCAGGATTTCGTGCCAGAGCGTGCCCTCGGCATCCGCCAGCGTGGTGTGCGCGGACGCGATGACGTGGACCTTGCCCTTATAGAAGAACCCGTTGGCGGTCTCGGGGATGTCGATGCCGGCAGAGCGGCTTGCGGACGCAGGGCTGGCGTGCACCAGGATCGGGGACGTCATGCCCTTGGCGATTTCGTTGAACGCCTGCTGAGTGGCAGCCGGGTCCAACGTCTGCGCTGCCTGGCGGCCTCGGCCCTGGCTGAATAGCAGTGCCTCCTGCTGCGCGATCGCCTCACGCCGGGCGCCATCCTGGTCGGGGTTGTACTTCACGACCTCGAGGCCTTTGCGCCTCAAAAGTTCGACGGTCTCCTTGCTCGCGTCCTTGGGCACGACCGCGGTGTGGAACTCCTCGATCCCGACTGCGCGATTGAGCTTGGACTCGAAGTATTGCGTCGGCAGGCCCCGCAGATACTCGATCACGTCGACGATCTTCTGGGTTGCCTCGGCATCCAGGTCGAAGGCCTCGTTCCAACCCTTGCGACCTTCCGCGAGTGCCGACATGGCATCGTCGAAGTATCCGAACCCATCGGCGTCATACCGGTAGTACGGCTTCAGCTCCTCGAGCAAGCCCGCGACACGATCGCCCGACTCACTCCGGATCTGGTTCATCTCATCTTCGGTGACGATCTGGTCGCGCCGGTTTTGCGCCTCCTTCAGCGACCTGATCTCCTGCGCATACATGGCACGAACCGATCCGGGTCCGTAGTTGAAGCCTTCCCCGCCCTGGAGCTTCTTCACCATCTCGCGGAGGACGTTGTCCAGGGTGTACGGGGAGTATTTGCGCTTTCCAGACGGCGAGAAGCCCTTGAACATCCGGGCGCCGGTGTGCAGCTCGCCGTGCTTCTTGCGAATCCAGTTCTCGTAGCGCTGCTGCACCAGCTTCGGGCGCATCGCTTTGTTGATCGCCTTCTCGAAGGCTGCGACATCAATGCCGCCGTCCCTCTGGTAGCTCCAGACCTCCATCGGGAACCGCTGCATCAGCTGACGCTTCAGCGAGCCGTCGTCCTCGAAAAAGGTATCAGCCATCAGGCTCTCGGCTTCGGAGCGCGACATACCCCCTTCCACCAGGCCATCGATGGACTTCTGGTGGTCCTTGCGATAGAAGCGCTCCGCGAGTGCCTGGACACGGGGGTCGGTGCGGATCTCGTTGGGACCGCTGAGACCTAGCGCGGCCGCCTTCTTGATCTCCGGGGGCGCCGTGCGCTTCTTGGTCTTCGGCGCCTTGCCGATCTCACGCAGGAACCCGAGCTTGACGGCCGGGTTGCGGGCCATGTCCTCGGGGCCACGCTGGGCAGCATCCATGTCCGGCCGGCTCAGACCATGGAGTTCGCCCAGGCTCTCCTCAAAGGCCTTCCACTTGCCATACTCGATCGAGTATTCCGGCCGCGGCTGCCGGGAGGAATAGATGTCCGCGTCGAACGTCCGGGCCTTGCGGTCCTGGAGCAGGGCCGGGTCAGCCAGCAGCGTGATCTCTCCGAAAGTATCGAAGCCCTTGTCGGCACGCGCAATCGCGAGCGAGGGCGCCGCCAGGCCGCCCAGGTCGTTCGCGAAGTGGAGGTTGGACTCGCTTAGGTTGTGCGCGACGTAGAGGTTGAAGCGGCCTTCTGCTTGTCCTCCCACGCCGCCATCACGATCTCCAGACGATCCTCTGCCGGAATCTCGAGCATCTGCTGTAGCCGTGGGTCGCCAGCCACCATGCTTCCGGTTTTGTTCTGCGAGCCTTTCCGCGACCTCTTCGTAGCTTTCATCTGCCGTCTCCCGTGCGCCCAGCTCGGCGTATAGCCTCTTCTCATAATACCAGAGAATAGCCTGAAGATCGGCGGTGGTGATGTTGTGACCCTGCCGCTTCAGCGACCTCTGTGCGCGGCGGGTTGCGTCGATCATGAAGCCACGATCGGACGTGTTGAACGGCGAATCCTCCAGCGCGATAAACGCCTTCTTGTAGAGATCGTTCGCGGTCTTCTCGATGTCGGTGCCGTTCTTGAAATCTTTTTCAAAGTAGGACTTCTGCAGCGGGATGGTCTCGAGGATCGCCTCATCGTCGCTCATCTCTGGGCGACCCAGCATTTCCTTGAACCGGGCCAGTCCGACCTTGTTCCCCTTGCTGTCGGTCGGGCTGTCGGCGCGCCCCGGCACGCTGGCCAGGATCGTTCCGCGATACCGGTTGAAGGTGCGGCTCCACCAGCGATCCATCGTCAGGTAGCCGGTCTCGCCCATCAGGTTCGCGTAGAAGGCGCCCAGCTTGTCACCGAACAACACGGCCGAGTACGGCAGCTGCTCGCCGGCCGGGTAGTCCGGATTGAATTTGTGCCCGAGCGCCTTGGCCTTCTTGCGCAGCTTGCTGACGGTGTCCGCTTCCAGGAGAACCTTGTGCATGCCGGAGGGACCGTTGCGATCCAGCATGTCAATGATGTTCTTCAGGTTGGTGCGGATGCTCTTGTTGCGATCGCCCCCGAACTTCACGTCGGGAAACTGTCCGGTCTGCCGGAAGGCGTCGTAGACCTCGGACGCATGGGCCAGGTTCATCGCCGCGGTCTGGCCGTCAGAGGTGACGGCCACCAGTGCGGTGAAGAAATCCCGAGCATTCTGCTTGGTCTTTAGCTTGGCCAGGCCCGGCAGGTTGCGATCGACCTTGCCGGTGAACTCCGGGAACGCCGGCGCCAGGTTGTCCAGGGCCTTCTGGAACTTCTCGGTGTACCAACCCACCGCGGAGTCCGAGAGGTTCTCGAGCTCATGCAGGACCTCGTCGACCATCCAGTTCGCGATCTTCCGGGCTGCCCCAGGAGAGCGGTCGTTGCGACCGATCATCCCGTACTTCTCGCGCTGGCGCTCCTGCATCGCCAGCGCAATCTCGCGGGTCTTGTAGCGCTTGCCCTTACGCAGTCCAAACGGCGCCATGCTCTCGGAACGCTCGCGCACGGGGCGCATGGAGAACTTGGGCTCTTCGTCAGGGGTCGCGGGTTTGCTACGCTGGCCCCGCGCAGGCCTCGATAGCTCGGACGCCGTGGGCGCCTGAGTCTCAACAACGCCAAGCTCATCAAACTCCTGGCGAATTGCCGCCGCTACATCGGCCTCTGAATTGAACCGGCCAAACTCCCTGGTCGGAGCGCCAGTAACCGACGTGCCAGGGAACCGGGTGGATACCGTCACCCTGAACTTGGCCGCCCTCCCGTCCTGAACATGCCGACCCTCGCGGACGTTGAACAGGTGTTGACGGCCATCCTTGCCGGTTACCGTGGCCGTGTGCGTGTTGGAGTCCGGGAGCCACTTGAACCCGAGCGCGGCAATCGGGCCGCTCGTGGGCGCCGCCTCCAAGGTGCGTCTCGCGCTCGGTGCATTCGCCATGAAGAAGGCGTAGGCAAACCCTTCCGGAGTGATCGACCGGGTTCCGCCCGTCTTCTCTGCCGTGCTCCACAGCTTGTGCATCAGGGAGCCCTGCGTGGGCTCCACGTTGGCTGTAGGCAGGTCCGTGCTGAACTTGCCCCACAACTGGGTGCGCTTCGTGTAGGGGTTGCCGTAGACGTGCGGATCGAATTTCAGGGTGGGCTTGGGCAGCCCCATTTCCGTAGCGATGCGGCCGACGGGGTTCTCAATGCCCCAGAATTGCAGCTCGGGGAACTCACCGATCACAGTATCTGTGGCCGCTACCAGGGCGCGGGTGTATTCCTTCGGCTTGCTGAAGTACCTAGAGGCGCCGGGGCCAAACATCTTGTCGACCATATCCCGGTCGTGCCGGTCGTGCCGCTGGGTCCACCAGCGGGCACCGGAGGACGCAAAGCAGGTACAGGGCGGTTGCGCAAGGACGCCAACCACCGTCTTCCCGGACTCTCGAATAGCAAGAATGTCCCCCATGGGGAAAAACTCAAGCAGGTCATGGCCCAGCTGGATGTCGTACTGGCGCACGTCATAGCCCGCCTCCCGCCACGGTTTGCTGATCTCCCCGGTGGCATCGAACAGGGAGATGACCACCTCATTGCTGTGATCCTCATCCCGACCAATACGCTTGGCCTCGGCCTTCCACTCGCCCAGGCGGCGTTTTGCCTCATCCAGCGAGATGAAGTCCCCGGCCTTCTTGTTTGCATCAACGGTTCGGGATGGCTCGGGGAAGTTCGCTACGCTGTAGTCCCAGTCCTGTTCCGCCTCAAACCGGTCCGGTGACGCCTCCGACGGGAGGGTGCCTTCGTCAGCCAAGCGCTCATAGATAGGGAATACATCCGCCTCGTCCGCGCTGCGCAACTCGGCGCGTTTCTGGGCTGCGGTCTTGCCGCGCCCGCTCATACCCGCTTCTTTGTGCAGAACCTCGATCTGCGCGTCCGGCAGGTCATCAATAACCGACTGGTACTGCTCCTGCGGCGTGAATTGCTGATCCCCAGAAGCAGAAACCTCGGTCAGATCCATCTGGGCCGGGTTCGCGTCGGCAACCCGGTCGGACCCGGTCAGCTCGAACTGATCGACCTCGGCGTCGACCTGTTCCTTCTGCCGGCGGCTCTGCTCCTCCTGCTCCCGGCGTTGCGCAGCCTCGTCCTGAGCCCGCAGCTGATCCGGGGTCTGGTCCTCTAGTCGAAGTTCTTGACGCTCTCCTTCAGCCGCCTCAGTGACGCCCTGATCTGCTCCGGCGTATTCACGGGCAGTCCCTGCCGCTTTGCCTCCGCGATCAGCTGCATCCGAGCCCTCCCTGCCTCGATCGCCCGTTGCCTGTCTGCCGGAGACATCCGATCCAGCTGCTCCTTCAGCCGCTTGCGCACGGCCTCTTGTGAATCGCTCATATTCCGCCCTCTCTGTCTCAAACTGCGCTCGCTCTGTCTCGAACGAATCTAGCATGTCCGCAAGGACCAGCTCGCCATTGTCGCTAAAGTAGTCAAGGACGATCAGAGACTGATCCAGATCTTCCTGGAAACGCTGCACCTCCGCGCTGTCGTTGGTCACGTCCGCGATGTCAGAGAGCTCCAGCAGGAACAGCACGGCCCGCCGCTCGTTTGCGTTGACCTTTTCTCCAGCCAGCGCCTTGCGCACGCCCTGTTGCATATCACGCTTGGTGACCCCTTTCGGGCGCTCCGGCCACCACATTTCCTGCGGAACGTGCGGGGTGCGCGTAACCCGTCCGCGCTCGTCCTTGAGCATGCGGCCGCCCTCTTCCGCCTGTCCGGCGCGAGCCGCCATCGCCTCGATGTCCCGGCGCGTGTCTTCATCCCCGAGCCGCGGATCATCAATCGGCTGCGGGCGGCGCGGCACGGGTTGGTCGCTGATGCGGTCGCCGGCCTCGGCCCACAGTTCTTCTTCCGGGCGCCGGGAACGCTCCACCATGGAGCGGTATTCGGCATCGGCATCGGCATCCCGCTCGCCCATCCGGGCCGCTGGCAGCTGGGCCGCATCGCCGTCCTCGAGCCAGTTGCGGAACTGATCCAGGGTCATGCCATGCACGCTATCCAGCCCCTGCCAGCCGTCCTCGTAGTTCGCCAGGTAGGTCTGCTCGGCCTCTTGCGGAGTGCGGGCACCCAGGACGACCTTGTGCTCGTCGAACTCGCCCGTGCGCGGGTCGACCTGATCGACGACAAACACCGGCCGCTCCGGGTCCGACGCGTTTTCCGCCAGGAAGACATCGACATGGTCGCCATCAGCCCCTTCGCTGCGCCGGATATAGCCGTAGTGGTCGGCCATTTCCGTTTCCCAGGCATTGCCTTCCGCGTCCGTGCCACGACGCACCGAACCGCGAGGATTCTCGATGCTGATGTCGAGGCCGTGCAGCTTCAGGTGCCCCTTGCGGTAGTTACCGCTCTCGATCTGTGCCGGCGTGGGGTCGGTTTCGCTTTCGGCCGCAGCCTGTTCTATCAGCGCTTCCGCGTCACCGGCTTCTGTCCTGGCTTGCGCCGGCTGTTGTAGATCCGGGCGGCCGACTTCTTGGCCTGCCGGTCCGACTTGCCCTTGCGCTTCAGGCTGTCGCGGATCGCTTCGTACTTCTTCGGCATCCGATCTCTCCTGCAATGTGTCGAGGTCCAGGCCCATGCGGCGCCCCGCAAGGGCTTGCTGATCACTCGTTTGTGACTCCGCCCCTTGTTGCTCACCAGGCAGCCCTCGCTGAGCGGCAAACGGCTGCGGCGAGCCCGGCTCCTGGGCCGGTTGCACAGTGCCGGCGGCTTCAGGCTGCAGGCCTCCGTACTGCGGCCCCTGCGGGTCCATTCGCGTCTCCGCATCCGGGGCATGGCCGTACCGTGCCGCCAGCTGCTGGATCACGTCCTCCTGCTCACCCTCGTAGAGAGCCGAAAGGTCGACGGCCTGGTCGCCGCCAACCAAGTCCTCCATGCTGACGTCGATACCCTCATCGGCCAGCGCCTGGAGCAGGGCTCCATCGACACTTTCCGTCGATGAAGGTCCGCGGGCAGATACATTTGCGCCTCGACGCGAAAGCGGGGAGAAGAGGAGCGCCAAGGCCGCCGCGCCAAGGCCGGCCGCCTCGCCGCTGCGGGGGATGTTCTCCCAGAGCGGGTGGTCGGGGTCATAGCTTTGACGAAGGTTGTTCTGGATTGCGGCGCCCAGGTTCTCGACCACGTACTCGTTGAACCCGGTTTCGATCATCCTGCGCACAACCTGCTGCGGAAGCGTCCCGGTCAGGGGCCGCAACAGGGAGGCGACGGAGGCCACCTGGACCGCACCGGCAAAACGCGGCTGCCCCCCGGTCGCCAGCTCCAGCGCCGCGTCCTCGTCCAGGCCGGCCTCGGCCGCCAGCTCCGGGTAGTCCTGCATGAACTGCTGCGCCTGATTGTACGCCTCGCTGACGCCAGCCGATTGCGCGGCGCCGACCGGGGGCGCCATCTGAAAGCCCGTCCGACCGACACGGCCGAGCTCCCGGCCGCGGGCCAGGGCCGTCGCCGTGCCGGCGCCTCGCCCTGCAAGACCAAGGACACCAAACGTAGCCAGGGAGCCCGCGCCGCGTGAAGCGTCAATCGCAAGGGTGCCCTCGTAATCCGGATCAATGTCCGCCAGATCGCTGCCGGCTTCGCTGATCGAGCGCCCGGTCTGCACCGTGGGGATGTCGTCTACGGCCCGCGGCTCCATACCCAGCTCGCGGCGGACACGCTCCACGTCCAGGCCGACACCTTCGACGATCCCGCCGGTTGCGCCGGCCGCGCCCTCGATGGGGGCCCGAGCGATATTCCGAGCCCAACCGCCGGCGGTGCGCCGATCGGACCTTTCGGACTCCAGCTGCCGTGCTTCGCGCTGCTGGCGCAGGATCGAGAGCGCATCACCCGGCTGTCCCTGGGGCTGATCCCGAGGCTCGGTGGGGGCCTGGTTGCCGTCCTCCAGATCGGTCTCCTCGAGCTGGCGGCGTCGTTCCTGCAGGATCTTCAATGCGTCCATATCAGCGCAGCTCTCCGGCATTCATGGATTCAATAAGGTCTTCCATCGCAGCAATCTCGCGCTCGTTCATCGCCTGGGCTGCGCGTGGGTTCTGCTCGATATACCGAGCCGCCCGATACACCTCTCGAGCCGTAGGCTGCTGACCATCGCGCAGCACGTCCCCGATATTTCTCAGAGGCTCGGCACGCTCGAAGGATCGATCCCGGAACAGCCCACTGACGACCCCGGCCGGATAGGCGAACATCGTCTCGTCGTCATTGATCATCGAGCCAATATCGGTACGCGATGGCGGCCTTGCGCCCGGCGTGGATAGACCTGAGCTCCTGGCGGAGCGGTTCTGCTCGCCGACACCACGCAGGTGCGCGGTGGTCCTGCGCCCCAGGTCTGTCAACGGGGACACCAGGTTCGACAGGCCGCGGCGGATGTTGCCGCCCGCCTCCACGCCACGGCGATTCGACGACTGCCCAGAGCGGAACAGGGGATCATCGGAAGCCGCATCAAGATCGCCCATCATGTCCGTAGTCGGCTCCTGGCGCTGCTGCTGCGGGTTCAGGCCGGGGGCGCCACTGGGATGCGCCTGAGACCGGTCCGGCTGGCCCATGGGGGCTTGCTGGCCCATCGGGGCAGACGGCGAGCCCAGGGGCATCGGCGAGCCCTGGGGCATCCGCTCAGGCTGGCCGACGGTCACGTCTCCCTGGGGCGCAGGACCACCGCCCTGGGGCGCAGGACCACCGCCCTGCTGCGGACCACCGCCCTGCTGCTGGGACTCACCCACGGCCCGCTCGAAGACGGCCTGATACAGCTGCTGCTCGGCCTCCTCCTGGATCTCGAGGGCTCGCGCCTGGATCTCCTCGTCGCTGGCGCCGCCGCGCCAACCGGTGCCCAGCTCCTCTCCGGCCATCTCGATCGCCTGGCTCTCGGAGAGCCCTGGAATACGACCGTTGAGCGTCATGTTGGCCGCGAATGCGCCGATCGAGTCCGGGACGAACTGGATGCCTCGCTGGTACAGCATCGTCGAGACGTCCGCCGAGACCTGGCTCGCGGCGGAGTGCAAGGATGCGTTCTCGGGGTCGCCGATAAATTCCGCGCCCAGGTGGGTCTGGAAGACCTTGTCGACGCGGTTGCGCACGGCATCCATCACCCGGCGAGTGTCGGTGCTGTCGATACCACCGGCACCACCCGCTCCGCCCGCATCACCTTCCTGCGGACCGAACGCCTCTTCCATCCAGGTCTCGGGATCACCCATGATGCGCAAGCGTTCGCCGATCTCAAGCTCGGAGAGGATTTCTTCGTCGCCGGCGCCGTACTGGATCTGGTACTGGCCGTCCTCGGTCGGCGTCATCGCCTCGATCTGGTTCTCCTGGGGCAGGAACCGATTGAAGACCTCCTGGAACTCGGGGATGCGGCCGTTGACCAGGAAGCGCGTGGCGGTCTGGTAGTTAGTGCTCATGTCCCGTGCGGCCTTGTTGTGCCGCGCCTCGTCGATGGTGAAGCCATGGGTTTCGGCAGCCCGCCCCTCCGCGTTCCGGGCATGCTGCATGGATTGGCGGGTGTTCTGGTTGCCCAGTTGCAGTCCCTCGAGACGATGCGGGTTCGCCCTCCGGTCGAAGTCGATCCCCATCTCGGTCCGCTCATTGCCCAGTCGCAGCCCCTCGAGTCGAGGATCGTGCAGCTCGGCACTATGTCGCAGGGACTGCTCGCCCTGACGCATCTGCAGGCCGAACTGCTTGCGGTTCATCTCATCGCGCTCGTCTTCGCGATCGTGCTGCCGGCGGGTCTGCATCCCCTGGATGAAGCCCTGCCCCAGGCCGCTCAGTCCATACATGGCTATGACCTCAGTTATATCCGTTCAGGTATGTGGGATCAGGAGAAAACTTCAGGCCGCCGGTATGGCCGACCGGCGTTGTGGGCGGCAGAGATAGGCCGCCGGCCGGGTGCGGTGCCGGGGCCGCTCCTGCTGTGGACTGGAAGGTCTGCATTGGGGTGGTGTTGTCCATGTTCCAGGAAGAACCGCTGTCACCCGATCCCGGTTCGCCACCCATGGCTGAGTAAGCCCCCAGG
>JAWLFM010000332.1:0-2605 GCA_041685565.1 Thioalkalivibrio sp. | reverse complement strand
CCATGGTTAGCTAAGGTCCCGGTTCCGAGGGGGGGTTGCATGAGATTGATTCTACTTGCGGTGCCCTGCTTTCTGCTCAGTCTGCTGCCCGCCTTGTTCGTTACCGGCGCTGTCGCAGGCTTCCTGTGGCTTTTTGTCTACGGGGATAATCCCTGGCCCGATCTTGCCGACATCGTGATCGCATCGGCGTTCCTGCTCAGCTGGGTTTCGGTCGGGACATTGCTGACCCTAGGGCTGATTCGCCATCCCAGAGTCCGCAACTTGCCCACTGGCAAACTCACGGTTGTTGCAGCCCTGCTGAGTCTGTTTGCCGTCGCTGCCATCGCTTACCATCAGTGGTCGATCGGCAATCTTGATCCTCCAAACCCGTGCCTGATCCAGTGCCGGGAAATGGGTCACTCAGCGAGCATGACCGAGATCGACGAGCAGGGTCGTGAGACCTGCACCTGCTTCGACTGAGTGTTCGACCCTGCAGCACTCGGAATTTCTGTTTCAATCCGGCTCATGCCTAAGCTCACACCACTCGGAGAGCCTGTTTCGCGACTGGCATTTCCGTGAGCGTTCAGTACATCGGAAAGGAATCGCGATCGCTGACTATGGAAGATCGGGCACCCAACGAAGAAAGCGTCCGGGCGTTTGCCGATCGTTGGCGACATCCTGTTTTTTGGCCTGCCTGGATACCTCGGCAACTACCTTTGTTGGCGCAAGTACCCCCGCATCCTGCGCAAGGTTGACGGCGGCGAGCGCGACCCCGCAGGGTGCCGCCATCGAGCCAGGCTGCTTTGACCATTTGAGCGTGTTGAGGGTTGCGAGCAGCCAGCCGGCCCCGGTGCACGGACTCTTCCGCCGCGCAGACGAGACTCGGAAGCGTGTTGGGTTATGCTCTGCGCATGACTTACTCAATTATCGCGCGGGATCCGCATACCCGCGAAATGGGTGTGGCCACGCAAAGTCAGGCGTTCGCGGTGGGAAGCAGCGTGTCATGGGCCAGGCCTGGGGCAGGTGTCATCGCCACACAATCGATTGGCGAGCCTATGTATGGTGAGCTGGGGCTCGATCTGATGCGCAGCGGCCTCACCGCACCCGAAGCCTTGGATGCCTTGCGATCGATCGACCCCTCGCCAGAACGCCGTCAGGTGGCGATGGTCGACTGCTGCGGCGCGCTGGCAGCCTATACGGGCGATTCCTGCGTCGCGCAGGCAGGACACCGCGTGGGTGCCCACAGCGTGGCGCTTGGAAACATGCTTGCCGATAGCGCCATTTGGACGCGTATGGTCGAGGTGTTCGAGAACTCCACCGGCAGCCTGGCGCTGCGTTTGGTCGAGGCGCTGAAAGCCGCTCAATCACTAGGCGGCGATGTACGCGGTCAGCGTTCGGCCGCGCTGCTAGTCGTGCAGGCCGAGCGCAGTGGTCGGCCCTGGCGCGACAACGTCGTGGACCTCAGGGTCGACGATCATCCCGAACCCGTGTCCGAACTGGAGCGCATGACGCGATACAGCGTGCGCTATCACGCCGCGTATCGGGCGTTCGAGCTTGCACTCGATGGCCAGGCCGCCGCCGGGCTCGATCTGCTCGACGGGTCGGTTTCCGCCGCACACGACGAACCAGAGCTCGCTCTGTTGCACGCAAGTGTGCTGGCCAAAGCGGGTCGCATCAACGAAGCGCGAAGGTTGCTGGGCCAACTGGCCAGCGACGCGCCTACTTTCCTCGACACCGCCCACCGTTTCGCTGCCGCAAACCTCGTGGACCCTGGTTTGTTCAAAGAGCTTCTCCCCGAGACCTGAGTCACGGGGCCATGCATCAATCTCTGGTTGTTTCTTGATGAACTGAGCCACCCCGAGTTTTTCCGGAGGCGAGTTGCTGTGGGTCAGGCTGCACTGCCAAGACACTTCAAATGCGGATACCCCCCTTTGCAGCGCGTCGACCTGTGTGAACGAAGCCCGCATGATGCCCGCACAGGTGGATTTCGGGCGTCCGTAGGAGATCGGTAACGGGTGGTTCGTGAGGGGGTGGTCGGTGGCGGCTCAGGGTCGACTGGATTCCCCGATAGTCTTCAACGGCAGGGCGCGGCCGAAGCGACCGTTGCCGGCAATCAGTCAGGTGCGCCACACCCTTCACCCGCGGAAGCGTGACCGCTTACCCTCATGGCCGGCCGTGCAGTGGACATGAGAGCTGTACTCGGCCGGGCCATCCAGCGTAGATTGCGTCCCGCTCAGACCGGGACTTCATTCACTGCGTGGAAACCAAAGCCCGTAGCGTGCCATCGATGCTGCTTGGTGCCGTGCTGTTCGGCCTCGGGCTGGGCATTGCGTGGATCAGCGAATGGCGTCTGCACGACGTGATCTGGGGTTTCTGGATCACCTCGTTGGCGGTCGGCTACCTGATGATCATTCGCATCCTGGTCCATCAGGCGCACCACCAGATCCGCGATCTCGGCATGGCACGTGGACAGGTCGCGGTGGGTGCGCTGTTTATGCTGGGGTTCTTCACTTTCCACTTCGGTTTTTTTCACTGGGGCCACGCGCAGTTCCTGGTCATGTTTCTCGACTGGCCGGAAGCGTCGGATTTCGAGATCCGGATGGTTCCGGAGATCCTGGCGCGCTAC